>NZ_SDKK01000063.1 GCF_008107625.1 Zoogloea oleivorans | reverse complement strand
AACATCCCCTCGTTCATGCCTTCTCCTGAAACCGTGCCGGTCACGCCTTGCGTGCGGCGAAATCCTGCATCAGCCCGACCAGCGCCTCGACGCCATCCAGCGACATGGCGTTGTAGATCGATGCCCGCATGCCGCCCACCGACTTGTGTCCCTTGAGCCCCTCCAGGCGACGCTCGGCCGCTTCGGCCAGAAACTCCGCATCCAGCGCGGCAGCCCACAGGGGCAGGGCGACGGGCGCTTCGGGCCGCGCCGCGAGCGAGTAGGCGAGGCGCCGCAGGGCTTCGGCTACGGGCATCCCGCGTTGCCAGGCGGGGACTGCCAGCGGCCAGAACCAGGCGTCCACCGGCGCCCCGGCGAGGAGGCGCAAGGCGAGTTCGGCGTGGGCTTCCAGGGTGTCGCGGAAGTACACGGCAGGGGCTGCGTCGGCGTTCTGGTTGCCAGCCGGCAGACAGCCTGCGACGAGCGCGGCAAGATGCCGTTCCAGGCTCAGGGCCAGGGTTTGCGGCGCGGCGTCGCGGGGGATGCGGCCGAGCGCGAGGCGGCGCACCAGCACCACGCGCCCGCCGGCCTCGGGCAGGCTGGCGGTGCGCAGGGCGTCTTCCAGACGCAGGGCGATGTGGCGGACCACGGCCTCGTCCGAGCCCCGCAGGCGCAGATGACGGACGATGCGGGTGCCCATGGCGATCCCCGGTGCCGGTCAGCGCGGTGCCGACACCGCCCGGGCCGTGAAGCCGATGCGGGCGGTATCGGCAAACTGGACCCGCACGCTCTCGTCGAGATCGACAGACGTCGCGGCGGTGTGCACCACCCGGGCCGACACCTCGCCCCCGCCGATGTCCTCCACCACCGCGCGGGCCACCACCGTGCTGGCCCGGTAGATGACGGCTTCCATGCCGATGCGCAGGCGTGCCGGGTCGAGGGCCACCAGCGGAATGCGCAAGCCGGGCCGGGCAGTGACCGGGCGCGGCAGTCGCCCGGCGATGATGCGGTCCACCGGGGCGTGGCTGGCCAGCAGGATGGCCATGCGCACCACGTCGTTGATGAGGCCCTGGGCCTGTGCCACGCTCGTGGAGGCCTGGCTGAACAGCCAGTCGGCGTAGCTCTGCATCTGGCGCCGGTCGATGTAGTCGAGCTCGGCCCAGCGCGGCAGGCTGGCCAGGTTGCGCAGGTTCGGGGCCACGTCGAACTCCGACAGCAGGGTGGCCCAGCCGAGGCGGATGGCTGGTGGCACGGCCGAGAACTCGGCGTACAGGCAGGCGCAGATCTGCGCGAAGTTGTCGTAGAAGGCGGCAGCGCGGCGGGCGGCGATGGTGCTGCCGTGCTCGCCACTGATCAGGTCGCCGAGGGAGACGACCTGCACCGCCTGCTGGAAGGCGCCCTGCCAGGTGAGGGCGGCGAGGCGTGTGGTGTCCACCTGCAGGGCGCTGGCGCGAACCAGGCTGACTGCCTGGCCCTGCTTGCTGCCGATGCGGCTGATGGCCCCGGCGAGGCCGGTCAGGGTGTTGCTGGCCACCGGCCGGGCGGCGGCCAGGCGGGTGCGCAACTGGGTGGTCTGGACGGCGCGAACCAGCAAGTCGATGCGCTGCAGGTCGTCGAACCAGCGGGTGCCCTGGCCGAACCAGGCGGCCGGCGCTTCCCGCACGACGGCGAGCATCTGTACCAGTTCGTCGGGAATGTCCGGGTGGGACCGCAGGCAGGCCGGCACCGGCGGGTCGATCAGGCCGGGGTCGAGATTGCGCACCGGCGGTGTCAGCAGGATGTCGGCGTCGCGCGGGCGGATGTAGGCCAGGAAGCGCACCTCGCCGGCCAGCACCGCCGTGCGGCGCGCATTGATGGCATTGAGGCGGGTTTGTTCCTCGTCGATCAGCGCGCGGGTTACCGCCACGTCGTGACGTGCCTCGGCGAGCTGGATGCTCCACGCCTGCCCGCGGGCGAGGGCTTGCGAATAGTCGGCCCGGAGGCTGGTCAGGGCTTGCTGGCAGGCGCTGATCGCGTCCCGGTAGCGGCGCACGCGGCCTTCGACCTGACGCAGCAGGGCCACGGAGGTGTCCGAGGTGTCGGTGGCGTCGGAGAAGTGCAGGGATTCGTCGCCGTCTATCGGATTGCCCTGGGGATCGGTGTGGATGCGGGGCTGCAGCATCAGCGACAGCAGGCGGCTGCGGTTGGCGCGGTCGAGGAAGGCGCTGAAGGGCCGGCGGCGGGTGGCGTTGGCCACTTCGTCGTTTTCGAGGAAGGGGTCGTCGCGGGTGGCGAAAACCGACAGGTCGGCGAACAGGCCGGAGGTTTCGCCTTCGGCGGTGGGGCTCACCCGGTCTTCGTCGCGCAGGGTATCGGCCAGCACCAGCAGGCGGTTGACGGCTTCCTGCCGGGACGCGCCGGAGTAGTCGCGGGCTTCCTGGGCCTTGGGCTGGACGAGGCGCTCGGCGATGGACAGGGTGCGCAGGTTGAGGCTGCCGACGACCGGAGCGGCATTGGTGATGTCGATCGGCGTGTAGGTGGCCTTGACCGGGGTGATGCCGGTGTCGAGGGTGAGGTCCTGCGCCAGGAAGTTTGCCGTGCCTACCTGCCGCAGTTGCGTGTCGAGGGCGATATCGGTCGTGTTCAGCGCGAAATTGCCGGCGTTCAGGCCGGCCCGGGCGGCGACCGGGGGCAGGGTTTCGCGCGGGGCGCTGGTCGTGGTGTTGCGCAGTTGGTCGAAGAAGGTCGAGATTTGCTGCTGGGAGGCGACGGCCGTTTCGGCCTGGGCGATGCCGGCGAGGGTTGGCGAAACCGCCAGGCGGGTCGCGTTGGTGGTGTTGAGGACGAGCTGGCGGACGCGGTAGATGTCGGTCTGGATCTTGATGAAGCCGTAGTCGATGACGTCGTCGGCGCGGGTGGTGCGCGAGTTCAGGTAGTCGATGAAGCCTTGCAGGCCGCGCACTGTCAGCTGGCTGCGCTCGTGGTTGGAGAGCACCGCCAGCGCCGGGTTGCCGAGCAGGCCCTGAACGATGCTGCTGACGCCGGCCGGCGTTGGCGCGGCGGCGCCGGGGGGCGCGTTGACGAGGCCGAAGCTCGCTTCAAACGGCGACCACAGGCCGTTGGGGGTGAGAAACTCCCAGGCGTAGTTGCCGTGCTGGACCGCCCCGGCGGGCAGGGTGGCGGCGAACCAGGGGGTTTCGACGCCCGCTGTGATGCGCCCGCTGGGGCCGAAGGCGGCGCGGCCGTCGACCATCGTGAAGGCCATGCCGCTGACGCTCCGGTCGGCCAGTCCGACCGCTTCGGGGGGGATTTCCAGGCGCAGCCAGCGTCCGGCGGGGGGCAGGTCGCCGATGCGCCGGCGCGACTCGGTGCCGGTGGTGCCCCACGGCACCAAGTCTTCGCCCCAGTAGGCGCGGTGTTCCCAGTTGCCCGAGAACCACTGCAGCATCAGGGTCCGTGGCGGGTCGTCGGCATCCAGGTAAGCCCAGGCGTACAGCGGCGCGCCGACGGCCGGGACGATGGTGGCGGTGGCGCCGTCGAAAAGATGCTGGTGCAGGCCCGGCAGCGCGCGCGCCCGGTGGCCGCCGGCATTGGGTGGTGGGCCCCACGGCGCAAAGCTCTCGGTCTCGAGGGCGTCCGGATCGGTGGCGATGTCGGGCACCGTCGGCGGGGTGGCGTCGATGGCCTGCCTGAGGGTGGCGGCGCTGAGGCGCAGGCCCTGGCGGGCGCCGAGGGCGCGGCTGCGGGCCAGCAGGTAGCCGTCGAGGGTTTGCTGGAACAGCGGGTCGATGACTTCGGTGAGGAGCAGGCGCGGCTCCCACGAGGCCTGGCTGACCGGCACCAGCACGCGCACCCGTTCGCCGAGGGAGAAGTCGAGGGGCGCCAGTGGGGCGGCCTCGCGGATCGCCAGGTCGAGTTGTTCCAGTGGCACCGGGACGGCGTCGAGGTCGAAGGCCG
>NZ_SDKK01000098.1:1041-1308 GCF_008107625.1 Zoogloea oleivorans | reverse complement strand
CGCTGGCTGGCAGCTTGGCCATCAGGTGATAGGCAATGCGCTTGACCAGGGGTGCGTAATGGACGACGAGTTGCTCTTTGTCGAGGGTACCGGAGGCGGTGTACATCTTTCGTCAGCTTTCTGGTCTGTTGTCTCGGGCACTGCACTTCAGGGGCATGCTATCCAGCGGACTTTCTCCGCCACAAACGGCATCACGAGACTGTCATCGGCAACGATACGCTTCTACGCGAGGAGCGAAACAAAATCTCACACACGCAGCGCTTTTCA
>NZ_SDKK01000098.1:0-1027 GCF_008107625.1 Zoogloea oleivorans | reverse complement strand
CCCCGCCACACCAGCGGCAGGCCCACATGGCGGGAGGTGAAATCATTCAGACTGGCAAACAAGGCGGTGGCATCGGCCCGGTCGCGGGCACCACTCACCGCCACCTCCAGCGACCCGGCACCTGCCGCGGCAAGGCCCTTGATCCACTGGCAGGCGCCACGGGCACCGACACCGCTGGCTTCCACCACCAGCAGGCGACGGCCGGCGGCACGGGCGAAAGGCGTCAGGTTGCGGGCATCGCCCACGGTATGAATGGCGAGCAGATCGGCCCGCCGCTGCAGTTCCGAAATGCCGGCCTCAAGACGGGCGTGATGAGCATCATCGAGCAACGGCACGGCCTGAACGGCGGCAGCGGCAGGCACGACCCACAGCCCCTCCGCCACTTCACGCATGGTTTCGGTGACGTCCTGCTGGCCCTGCAGCGTGGCCAGCAGATCGCCGCCATCGGGATAGCCGAAAGCCGCCAGCAGCGAGCCGTGCTCCGGCGCGTGCTCGTCGATCACCACCACCCGGCGCGCGCCTTCGGTCAGGGCAGTGAGCGTCTGGATGGCGAGGGCTCGGGGCGAACGACCGGAGGCAAACAGCGCCACCACGGCCGACGGGGTACGACGGAACAAGCGGCGCAGGCCGGCAGCCTGATCGGAAGCGTGCAGCATTTCAGGTCTCCTGCCGGGCCGCCTCAAAGGCGGCCTGCGCCCCCCTGGGGGGCAGCGAACGAAGTGAGCGTAGGGGCTGTTGCATCTCAAGCACCTCCCCGCAGGCTGGTAACGCCCGACTGGCCGGCCGAGGCCATCATCAGGCCGGCTTCGAGGGGATCGAGACGAAAGGGCGAAGCGGCCGGCAGCTCACGCAGAGCCTGGCTCAGGATGGCATCCCGGTTCGGCAGGTGCAGATCCTCCGGAACCCGCTGACCGTTGGCCACGTAAAAGACTTCAACCTGGTGGCGAATCGCCACATCGAGTACCGGAGCGAGGGACATGGCTTCATCCATCTTGCTGAGAATCACGCCGGCCAGATCGTCGCCGGC
>NZ_SDKK01000084.1 GCF_008107625.1 Zoogloea oleivorans | reverse complement strand
CATTGGCACCGGACCTTCGTTCGCTTCTCGCGCTGGCGCGAGAAAGGGGTGTGGGAGCGGGTTGCCACAGCGCTGCGTAGCGAGGCCGACATGGAATATCTGTTCCTCGACTCGACCATCGTGCGAGCCCACCAACACGCTGCCGGCGCCCAAAAAAAGCGGGCGACCCGCAAATCGGCCGCTCGCGGGGCGGATTGACCACCAAGCTGCATGTGGCGGTGGATTCCCTGGGCAATCCGGTGCGAGTCATTCTCACGGCAGGTCAGATCTCCGATATCGGACAAGCGGGCGCACTCATCAAAGATCAGCCCGCCGAGTTCATTGTGGCCGACAAGGGCTACGACTCGGATGCCTTTGTCGAAACCATCACGGCGCAAGGCAGCCAGGCGGTCATTCCACCTCGCGCCAACCGACTCAACCCGCGTACCTTCGATCGCCATATCTACAAGGACCGCAATCTGATCGAGCGCTTCTTCTGTCGGATCAAGCAATTCAGACGTATCGCTACGCGCTACGACAAACTCGCCCAGTCATTCCTGTCCTTCGTTCATCTCGCTTGCGCTTTCGTCTGGTTGGCGTAATTGAGAACAGACCCTAGCATTTTACTGAATGCTCCCGGTGCGAAGAGCACATCGCTCCGACATGGCCACCGCCCACTTGGGATTCACCGCGAAGAACTGTATCTCGCACCCAGTACCATTCCAGGGTTTTGAAGGCTGCCTGTGATTGCCCGGTCACCAAGACCTCCACAAGCAAGGTTCTATTACGTGTTTTGCCCTTTCTCACTGTGGTGAGAACGCGGATCACGGGAGCATTTCTGATCCCCCTTCGTCATTGACCTCACTTCGCCGCTCTTCACGTAACCCTACGAGGCTGCGCCCCCTATCAGCTACCAGTGCGGTGACGGGACGGGTCCTCTGACTATAAGCGTCACGTACGACAGCAGACATCCCAACACTTGACTATCCAGGCTATCAGCCGCAAGCAACTCGGAATAAGTACGAGTGCCACGCATGCGGACCACCTACGAAGCCGATTACATGGGACCCAAGCAGTTCGGCATGCACGCCCTCCACTTGACCCGAAACTGCGAGAATCTAGAGCATGTTCTGAACGATGTTCATGGCCTCTGTCAGGTGGGGCAACCTGAGGCAGGCAAAGGCCAGATAGTGCAATCCGGCCAGGGTTTCGGGCAGCCTTTCGTAATCGCGGGCCAGACGGCGAAAGCGGGCGGCCCAGCCGAAGCTGCGTTCAACCACCCAGCGGCGCGGTAGCAGCACGAAACCCCGCTTGGCCTCGGGGAGCTTGACCACTTCGAGTGGTGATGCCGTGCTCAAGGCTGGCAAGCAGATTGCCCAGCGTATCGACGGCCAGATGAATTTTCGAGCCCTTCTTGCGCTTGGCCCCGTCTTAGCCGGCGCGGGCACCGCTGGTGGGGGTCGATTGCAGCGTCCAGTTGTCCAGAATGGCGGCCGATGGATCCGTCAAGACACTCGGGCAGCAAACTGACCTGAGTGCGAGGCACGACTTCAATGAACCGTTTCATGCCGATATCCTGAGCACGACGAAGACCCAACTTTACCGGCAGAGCAGACGTTTTTACACAGCCTCGGTCGGAAGTGTGAGTTCACCGGATCGACAAGCGGCCCTTCAACGTGATTTTCGGCTGAACTACAGGTAACCGGCGCCGGAGCCGAAGGCGGAGAGTACAAACAGCGGGCACGCCCGCTGTTTGCGTCCGCGTTGAACCTCCAGTGAGACTCAGGCGCAGAGACACAATATTGCACACGGCAATTCCCAAACGCTAGCAGGTCGATGCAAAACGCCGAGAAGCCTCGCCAACCG
>NZ_SDKK01000079.1 GCF_008107625.1 Zoogloea oleivorans | reverse complement strand
TTCAGTCTAGAGCGCGCCGCTTATAAACTTGGGGGCAGAGGTTTCGTTCAATACCAAAACCAGTCTATTAGCCATAAACAATGATTGGTCCGTTTCGGTAGTTATCGCACGATGTCACAAATTGCCGTCTGGAACACTACGCTGGCACATTCGATTGGACACGGGGCTCTCCCCGGACATAACGATAGCCGTGCGGATGGACAGTGCAAACTTACTGATTCGTGACTATTACCTGATACCCCGACTGGACATGGGTTCGTGGCCGAGTCGCTTTGCAGAAGAAAACGACAGGATACTTGAAGGCTATCGCTTCGAAAGCCTTGACATCCTCGGCGAGCTCGCCGCTCGCTGTCCGATAGAGGAGGCAGCATGAAGCCGGCCGTCATCCACGAAAACGTCATCATGATTCCTATCGACAGGATCGACGTACTCAATCCACGCTCCAGAAACAAGAAGCAGCACTTAGAAATAGTAGAGAACATTCGCTCCATTGGACTGAAACGGCCAATAACTGTAAGCCGAAGAACACTTCCTGATGGGTCGCATCGATACAATCTCATTTGCGGACAAGGCCGACTAGAAGCGTTCAAGTTGCTGAACCAGGATTCCATTCCAGCCTTTGTCACCGAAGCTTCTGAAGAAGACTGTTTAGTCATGAGCCTCGTTGAGAACATCGCACGTCGACAACATCGCCCGATCGACTTGATGCGTGAAGTCGGTGAGCTTCGAAAACGCGGTCACAACGACGGTGAAATTGCACAGCGGATTGGAGTCACCCCATCTTGGGTCAACATGATCGCCGGCCTTCTTGAGAAAGGTGAAGAAAAGCTACTATCTGCGGTTGAGGCCGGATCAATTCCACTCAGTATGGCCACAGACATCGCTCGAAGCAGCGACGCTGAATTACAGAACCTACTCGCTGGAGCGTATCAAGAGGGGTTTCGTGGAAAGAAACTCTCTACCTTGCGCAAGCTACTGGAGCAAAGAATCAGACGCGACAAAGCTATCGGCAACGTTCCTCTTGGCAAATCTTCAAAGAAGAAGCCCCTGACGGCATCAGACCTTCGCAATCTATACGAACTTGAAGCAGAGAAATTACGGATCAGAGCAAAGAAGGCTGAATTCACGCACGAGCGGATTATTTTCGCAGCGGAGGCCATAAAAGACCTGCTCGAAAACGAAGAGTTTGCACTTTTGCTGCAAGCAGAAGGCAAGGACACGCTACCTAAGCTCCTGAAGGATCGCATATCAGGGGAGGCGCGCGCATGAATCAAAATCCGCCCTCACCTTCATCCGAACACGGTATAGAGAAGACGAAATCAGCCTTTCTTCATCAATGCACCAACGTTCCAATAGCCAACATTATTCCACTAAAATCACTGCGCCCAGCGGTCAAGTCTAGCCTTAAATATATGCAAATACTTGCATCAATTAAGGAGGTGGGACTTATCGAACCACCCGCCGTTGTTCCAGACCCAAATAAGCAAAATCACTTTCTGCTTCTTGATGGGCATCTCAGAATAGAGGCGTTGAAGGATCTTGGCTCAACAGCCGTTGATTGCATCATAGCGACAGATGATGACACATACTCCTACAACGTAAGCGCTCCATAAACCTCATTCTTGCGGCATTTCGCTGATTCCCCGACGCTCCGGTCATCGAGTAACGGAGTCGGCGAAGATGGCATCTGTAGCAGAAACGTGGTCGCGCCATCTGGCGGCGATCGAGGCGGAGGGAATCACCACCCGGGCTTATGCCGAACGCGAGGGTCTTTCGGTGGCTTCGCTGTATGGCTGGCGCAAGCGCCTCAAACGGGGCGAGCCGGTGACCAACCGGCCCGCCGCCGCTCCGCTCGGTCGCTTCGTCCCTTTGCAGATTGAGGCGGCCCGTGAAGAGGCGCGCTGCAGTGTCATGATCGGCACCCAGATGCGCCTGGAGTTCTCGGCGCTGCCGAGCCCGGCGTGGCTCGCGGCGCTCTCCCGGGCCCTCCGGGAGAATCCCTGATGCATCCGGGCAGCCACATCGAGGCGGTCTTCCTGTACCGCGTCCCGATCGACTTTCGCAAGTCGATCGATGGCCTCTCGGCGCTGGTCGAGCAGGAACTGGGGATGGCGCTGTTCGAGGCGTCCTTGTACGTGTTCATCAACCGCCGCCGAGACAAGATCAAGGCCTTGTACTGGCACCGTAACGGTTTTTGCCTGTGGTACAAGCGCCTCGAGCAGGAGCGCTTCGCGTGGCCTTCGGCCGAGGGGAATACGGCAGCTCATGCGGTCACGCTGAAGGAGCTGGAGTGGCTTCTCGAAGGGTTCGATCTGTGTAAGCGTCCGGCCACCCCATCTCCCCCGGGCAGCCCAAATAGCGTATTCGTGTCCACGCCGAACGACGTGGACACGAATACGCTTCAATTTCTTTTGAATTCAGCCCGCGCGTACGCTTGCCCAGCG
>NZ_SDKK01000048.1 GCF_008107625.1 Zoogloea oleivorans | reverse complement strand
GAACCTTCGGAGGAAAGGCTAGCTCTGTGCATGTTTTAAGTACAGAAGTGCCCACAGTCGTTAGAAAGCGGCGTATGGCATAGTCTTGTGCTACAGTCCCGCGCAGCCTCCCGCCTACCGAGACACCGCTGTGCCCTCTTCTGACCCGATCCAGAGCACCCCGGAATCGCTCTTGCCGAACGACGAACGTGCGAGCAATCCGATCCTTGCCCTCCTTCCCAAAGCGTGGGATGAGCTCGCAACCTGGGCCGAAGCGAACCACATTCTTGATAGCCTAATACTCGTTGTCGATGCAACGATGGCACTGGAACGTCCGGGTGCGATCGGCACAGTGCTCCACTATCTGGTTCGGGCTGATGTACTTGATATCTTGAGCCTGTGGTCTGCCGAGAGTAGTAACGCTGCGCAGCTCTATGAACTCGCGGTACGCCTGTTAACGGCGGACGCGATTTTGTCTAAGTACCAGCCTCTGCCGGAAGCAAAGACCGCCCGGATTCGTTTTTCGGGTTTCTCACTGGAGAGACTCTACATCTTCGCCTTGTTGGCCACGCGGAATCCATACGCTCGCACCAACCAAGGCCTCTACCAATATTTTGAACGGTTTCGCCTCTGGGGGCTGATCCATGCGCTTGAGCGTGCGACACAAAATCTGCTGTACGACCGCTATCTTCGGTATGTCGCTGACAGACTCCGTCTTGCGGGCGACGGAGTGAACGAATGGTTGCGCTTGGCGGAGCAGCTGACAAGTGGCGCTCAAGGTTACAGCGCGTTCGAACAACATATTGATAACAAGGCGCAATATGATCTCAGTGATCCTGGGCTGGACAAGAGCGCTCGCCCGTTTCTGCAAAGCCTTGCCCACGTGGCGAGGCGGGAGTTTCCGCCGGATGCCGTGTCGGTTACAGGGCTGTCGTCCCACCTCCCCCCGGCCGGACGTCCGTGGAGCCGAAGCTTTACCCCCATTCTGCTTGACGGCATGGACGACCTCGATGGCCCCAGCCCTGCTGCAGTTGTAGGAGAGGTGGACGGAAACTCGATATTTTCTGCGGACGTTCCACAGGACGCGACACTTGCCCAGCAGCGACGCCACGCTTCATCGGTGATCCTGGCCAGCGTGGAGGACAACCACTTCCTCCCCTGGAGTGTGAATCGACCAAGGCCTAGTGAAGTGAGGGCACTGGAACGGTGGATCAGCGAAGCTCTTCTTGGAAACGATGAAGGTGCCCAACGACTGGCAGCCGCTGTCTGGATTGCTCTACAGACAGGTCGGTCGCTTCGACGAACCCTCGATATGGCATTGGGGCCGGATTGCGGGGAGGAGTGGACGGTCTCGCCCACTGGGCTGACCCGACTGCCTGCTCGCCCCGATAGCGGGTGGAGCCCGGCACCTTCTGCGACGCCCTGGATTCGCGCGCTGGCGCTTAAGCATGAGATCACTTTCCCATCCTCCATTTCAACGGCACTGAACCGATGGCGGGCTGAAAGGCCAGCAGCAAGCACGCTCGGGGAGTTACTGGAGAGGCAGTCTGTCCTGAGCAGTTTCGGCCCCGCAATGAAGCCGATTGCACGTCGTCTCACGGGGGGAATGCTTGCGCAGGCGCTCCCACAAGCGCTTTATAACGAATCCGATGATGCCATTTTAGCCAGACTGTTCTGCAGGCACCCTAATTCGGGTTTGCCTGGTGCTGCTTCATACCCAAGCTGGAGCGGTGGTGAGCTATTCAAGATCCTGAACTCCGCCGATGTGCCTTTGGCGAGTATCGAGCCGCCGGACGGCAATGCTCTCGGAAGCAGGCTCGACCCCATTGAGTCGAAGCTTCGTCTTGAGATCCGTGATGCTGGGTTGAGGCTTCAGGATGCTCGGAGAGGCGGCGTTATCGCATTTCATAATGCGCTGACTGCCTACATTGTGGTGGCATTGCACGCTGCTACAGGGGTTCGCCCCGTACGTGCTGCATTTGAGTCGCGGCGTGATTTCGACTTCAAACACCACTTCGTGTTTGTTGCGGACAAGCAAAGTGGTAAGGCCCGCGACGGGCGACTGGTGCCGGTGCCAATGGCTCTGTGTGACTACATAGCCACGGCTTACCTTCCCTACATCCAGGAGCTAGGGCGATGGATATCGGCGGCTGGGGACTCTGAGTTCGGCGAGCGAGTCAGCGCACGTGCTGATCGTGATGCTACCCCCTCAATCCCACTGTTTTTCTCGCTACGTCGGGATGGGGATGTTTTGGCTTGGTCGCCGGTCAATGAGCATTTCATCGAGCAGCAAGGTCTATTTCGGTGGCCGTTGCCTTTGCGACATTTTCGGCATCGTCTGGCAACCCGACTGCGTTACCACGGGGTCGACCCTGAAATCATCGATGGACTCCTTGGGCATGCCGAACGTGGGGGTGTCTCTTACAGCGATAGGTCACCACGAGTGTGGTTGGAGGACATGACGAACATTCGGGGAATCCTCGATCAGACATTTGCTGATCTCGGTTTTTCCCCGGTCGCGCTAGTGCCGTCATCTGATCTGTCAGAATTAAATGGCCTACGTCCGGCTGACACGAGCACTGATCGGCAGAAGCTCTTTGGTCGTGCGGAACGACAGGCCAACCGGCTCGAGCGCGTGCGTGTCGCTGTCGAATGCGCCCGGGGGATAATCAAGCAAACCTGCGGCGCGCGGGATCTGGGAGAGCTGAATGCCGACGAACTCGATAGCTTGGCTCAGACCCTTTTGTTTACTGGGAAAGGCTTACCTCATCCGCTCGGTCCACTTCGCTATAGCGTCCTGATGCGTGGGCTCGACCGAGCCCAACTCAGACATCCACGTACGGTTCGGCTGAAACGTATATACCTAACGCTTGAGAGCGAACCGTCACAGTTTACCCAAGAAGCAGCCGGCGCCCTCGAAGCCTTCAGCCATCTTTGTGATGTACTGAATTTTGTCATTGAGCCACATAACCCCCGACGAGCCATCAGACGGTCGCTCACACTTGGCGTCATTCGCCTCGTCGTTAAGAGCCGATTCTGTGACCTTCAGACGCTTAAGGCGCTTCTGACGGGGCGCAACTACCGGGTCATCGGTTTCGGAAAGCGTCATTACCTAGAAATCGGAGCTGAAACGGGAGGTGACATTCGGGAGGCGGGGGCTGATGCGCTGTGTAGGCGCATTGAGATCGATAACGCCACCGCACGCCTTCTTGGTGCAATAGGGAACTTCGACCAAGCGATCAATGCAGGTAACCGACTTGTCGATCCCGCGCTGCAGCCCGCTGCCGCTGAATTGTGTCGACATTTCAACATTGGAAAATCCCTCACAACGGTTGCCCAGTTGATCGAAAGATTGGCAATGTTGGTCGACCAGGCCAATGTGATCACTCTGCCAGGAATCGTTGCAGGCTACCTCTCGGGTCGAGTCGAATCATATTCGATGACCTGGTATGACTTCACTAGACTGCATGAGGGATTTTCTAGGGACTTCAGCGCATATGGAGCTCAGACGGAGAGTTTCGATGCGGAGGTAGCCGAAATTGATGGCGCAATGCTTATTCCGACGGGGAGTCTCTCTGCTGACGTCCGCCAGGCTGCAGGCCGAAAACTGCTGACAAAAGTACGCGAAGTCTATGGCTCGCTCCCCCCTTCGGGGCGCTCCGTCGGCCGGGTGAAACGATCGACGCTCGCAAACCGGATACGTGAGCTAGTGCGCGGAGCGGGGGAGACTGCCCCTCATGCTGTGCGTGCTTTGGCTATGTGGGGCGGGGAGTTGCTGACTCGGCGCAAACGCGGTGGGGATCAACTCGCCCTCTCAGCCGTAGATCGATATGTCAGTGCGCTCTCTCGTCCGTTTTCTGAACTTGTCGGCGATGTGCGACTCGACCAACTCGACGAGGACGACCTGACCGATTTGTACTCGGAAGTTATCTCGTCAATGCCGCTGAAGTCTCAGCAGTACAGTCGATGCCGCCTGCAGGAGTTTCACGCCTGGTTAGCACGGCAAATGCCAATGGAAGATCCTGACTGGACTGAAATCCCCAGCGCCCAAAAAATTGTGAATGCACGTCCGGGCTTCTTCAGCGAGGCAGAATATCTGCGGGCATTTGAAAGCCTGCACGGGATTCAGGACAAAGACTATGGGGCCCAAGGGGCTCTACTTCTACTGCTCGCTTATCGGTTCGGCCTTAGGAGCGGCGAGGCATTCGGCCTCTTGCGAAACGAGTGGTTTTGGGAGGGGGCGTTGCCGTATCTGAGAGTTCGACACAACCGGCTAAAGAATCTGAAAACCGAGCGAACTTCATCTCGCCTAGTTCCCCTTATCGCCTCGGTCACCGCAAACGAAACGAAACTCATTGAGGAGCGTCTCGCGCAATTGGAGGCGCATGTCGGGAGTGACGTTGACACCCCGATCTTTGGTGATTTTGCAACCGATCGTGCTGCGAAAGCGAATCTGCGTAGTCGGGTCATCGCGACGCTGCGCGGGGTTACCGGAAATCCATATATCACGCTGCACCACGCACGGCATTCAATTGCCAATATCATCGCTGCCCAGCTATTTGGTGTAGATGCGGTGAGCAGAACCCCCGCAAGTCATGTGGGCTGTTTAGAAACAGAGACTCTGCTTGGAAGCTCACGAGGCACGCGCAGAATGCTTCCAGCCCTTGAACGCTATCTTGGCCACGGGCAGGCAGGGACTACTCATATGTACTACCTTCACCTGCTGGACCTATGGAGCAGTCAGCTGATCCGACTTTCACCAGAAACGTTTTCCAAAATAAAAGGGATTGTCTACCTGGATAGTTTTCCACCCTATTGCCCAGCAAACATAAATGAAAAAGCAGTCGCTTCGCCTCCTAGTCCAGCCATCGCACTCATGTACCTCCGGCTTCGGGCTAGAGGATATGAGCGTGAAGCGGCGGCTAACCGGCTAAAATTCAACTGTGCAATCGCTAACGAACTTGATGATACGCTCAATAGAGTAGCGAATAGTTTTCGCTTCTCCAGGTCATTGCGTGCTCAATTGCCGGACAGCCTTTCAGGCATGCCAGCGCTCGCAACGCTACTCACCCGCATTCCGGAATCTGGCTGGAATGACCTGATTACCTACGCTGAAAAACGGTTTGCCGAATCGTCGGCATTGCCGGGCGGCGCGCCAATTGAAAATCTGATCACCACATCACGCCAAGTCGTGATGTGGGAAGCCGAGCATTTCACCACCCTACGGAGCCACCTGGCCTGGTGGGGGCTAAAGAACGATCAGTTGCGAGTCTTAGCGACTAAGAAATGTTCATCCGAGATTTTTTCGGTTGCTTCAGAGTATGGTTTTGAACTCGAGTCAATGGGGAAATCGTCGATTCCTCAAATCGATCTTGTTCGCGCCGGCATATATAAAGTCGAGCAACGAGTTGCGCTGGTTTTTAAAGAGTCCGAGCACGCGATCAGGCACTCGGCCGAATTTTGTATATGCCTTATCGTAGGGTCTGTTCTTTCACCCGAGGAGGCACTCTGCGAATAGTTGTTGTGCGCTTGCCGACGTCGTCAATGACGTCACACACCTCGAAATTGAACATATCTCTTGAACGCATCGATTTCCAAAATTGGTCTAATTCGCTGTGGTTGCTGTAGTTGCCGTTAATTGCAACGCCGTCCAAATCCAGAATTCGCACTGCGAAGTCGCTAAATCCTAAATTGTCGATAATCCCCTGAACTTCCCGCCTTACTGTCTGGCCGACAAGTTTGGATGGGCGGGCACTCAATTTCCCTTCGACTATAACAATGGACTCATTGTCATGATCATCAATCACTATGGGGTGTTTGAGTCGAACTGGAAGGGAAAGTAACGTTTTCTGGACGCATTGGGTTAGTTTCATTTCCTCGTCCGTCGTCAGTTGAACCTGTAGCCGACTGTCGTCCAGAAGATCTTGGCTTGACGCGTGGGATGTTTTAGTGGTGAGCCCTTGCGCGTACCTAAAGCAGATCGCATCTATTCTTACTCGAAGTTGATCCGGAAGGTCACACGACGTCGAAATCTTGATGGCCGGATAAACTAAATTGCCCGGCGAATCTCGGCACAGAGATGTCTTTATATAGCACTCGTCAGGCGCCATTAGCCCCATGGAAGTCAGGGCATCGACAAGACCTCTACCAAGCATTTTTATATCGCGCCAATCTATTCCATCGAAGTCGCCGTCGAGATCTCCGTTTTCGCCATTTGAAACAGCAATGGGATACTTCTCTACTAGAGTATATATACGGTTATGCATAACTTTTGCCGTTTTTGACCAAAAACCCGGCTGATTGCATGCGCACCTGAAAGCCATTTTCTGGCACGCCTTTGGTGGCGCAATGCAATGATGTGGCCCCGACCCTTTTTCAAAAACACGAAAACGTACCTTTAGAAGGCGGGATCGGCGGACACTTAGCGGGATTAAATGGATTATTCGGTGTTCTCCGGTTGTTGTAAGTGCTTATGCAATCTTCCCGTATTTTTTTGTATATTTTGTTTTTAGTCAGAACTGTTTTTGACGCTACTAAAACAAAAACGACAACCTTGAAGAACTCCAGTTCGCGCCTGTTTTTCGCGTGGCTTAGGGCTTCTGAATGAGCGGCCTCACGCGCTTCGACTTCGTAAGCACCCGGCAAACCCATCGCAAGCGTCCATCGGCGCCACCTTGCGGGTGTCAGCGCTTGATGATCTGACCGGCGATGGGTTCTGCTGCAGTGGAATCGACCACCCGATGCAGCAAGGCATAGGCGACACTCCATTTCTGGTCGTCGGCAATGAGAGTGACGGTCTTTTCGTTGAGACGCATGATCTGGCGCGCTGCGCTGGCGATGCTCGTGGTCGAGGAAACCTACGGTATCGCCAATCCCCACCTCCTGCCGGCTCAATCCGCGGGCGGGATTGTCCCGGAGTCGCACATCAGCGCCATCGAGATTTATGGCCGTAAAGGAAATGAACCAGTGTTCGCCGGATTCGAATTGGCGAACCAAGACTTCCTTCTTCCTGAATTCCAGAATCGTAGCCGGCCCGGGCGCCACTGGTGGGAGTCGATTGCAGCGTCCGGCTGTCCAGAACGGCGGCCGATGGATGGGGCGTGCGCCCATCAGCCAAGCGCAGCAGCATGCGCAAGTCGTGCACGATGGCCTCGAAGCAGCCGGCCTTGAACCAGCGCTGCATCTGCTGATGCACGCGCGACCAAGGCGGCAGGTCGTTGGGCAACATCCGCCACGGACAGCCGGTGCGCACGACATAGCGAAGCGCGTTGAACACTTCGCGCAGATCGTGCCGACGCTGGCCGGCGTCAAGCGGAAACAGAATCAGGTAAGGCGCGACGAAGGCCCATTCTTCGTCGCTGACATCGGTCAGGTAGGGTTTGGCACGGCGGATGAAGTCGAGTAGAGCGTTGGCCTGCTTCTCGGTCCCGCAAGCAAGGCGCAGCAGGTACTGTACGGGCTCAGGAGCCTTGCTGCCGGACTCATACCAGGAGCCGCCCGACTGGGTGGTGGCAATTTGCCCTCAAAAGATCGCTTGATCCAGCCCGAGCGACTTGCATACTGCTTTCGCTTTCTCCCCGGCGGGGGCGAGTAGCTTGGAACGCTTCAACTTGGCAGGCACGGCGCACCGCCTTCCAGAATGGATAAAACGACAACATAACAGAAAGCAGCGGATGAGTGCAACCGGGAGGCACGACCTGACGCGGCCATTGTTACGTGCGGACGGCTGGTCCCCTGAAAAGCCTGAGCCGAGGGCTACAATCCCTCATCCTCTCCCAGGTGCAACTGAATGACAGCGGTGTCGGTTTTCCATCGTCCCGAGCTGGCCAGACGGCTGACGGATCGGATTCTGGACAACTCACCGACCTCTGCGTCGCGATCCGGGATCTTCTTGGTGGCCCCCCGGCGCACGGGCCTGTCGACATTCATTCGGGCGGATTTGCTGCCCGCGCTGGAACGTCGCGAAGTGGTCGTTATCTCCATCCCCCTGTCAGCGGATCCCAGGATTGACCCTGGCGAGATGATCGCCAAGGGGGTTCGCAGTGCGTTGGGCAAGCGCGAGACTGCAGTCAAGCGAACCACTACGAGCCTTGGCATCGCTGACGACAGCGTGGGCAGCATAAATTTCTCGCTCGAACGCATCGGGATCGGGAAGGACGTCACGCTGACCCAGACGCTCGCGGCCCTCTCTGAGGAGGTGAAGTGCCTCGTCGTGATCGTTATTGATGACGTACAGCAGGTGCTTTCCAGCCAGGCTGGTATGGACAGTCTGTTTGCCCTGAAAGCCGCCCGCGATGAACTGAACAGTTCCGCGCACTCTGGTCTGCGTCTGGTGTTCTCCGGAACGCATGGAGGCAAGTTGGCCATGCTACGAGGCAGTGTGGATCAGGCGTTCTATGGAGCGCCGCTCGTTGCACTCCCCCATCTGAACCGAGATTACGTCGAGCGGTTCTGTGCGAATATAAGCCTTCCAGGAGCACTGGAGCCTGATGCCGTCTGGGGGCTGTTCGAGAAGGCGGGCTGGCAGCCTGAGCGTTTGGACGTAGCCGCAGACCAGCTTCGGCTCAACATCGAAGGTACACCTGCCTATCTGCAAAGCCGCTTTGCCGCGGCCGTTGAAGAACAGATCATGATGGCAACGACCGAGATCCTGCACACCCTGCAGACGCTTACTGAGCTTCAAACTGCCGTGCTGCGCGTGTTTGCCGAGAGCGGTACGGACTATCATCCATTCGAGGCGACCACCTTTACGAGGTATCACGCAGCATTGGCCGAAGTGTCGTCCTCGGCCAACGCAGAGATTGATATCCCTTCGACGCTAGCAGCGCTTCGCGGTCTGGAGGAAGGATCGCTCATCTGGACGACGTCACGTGGTGTTTATGAGTGGGAGGATCCCACCGTAGCAGAGGTGCTACTGGAGTGTCCTTCATGAGGCTGATTGGACTGCAGCGGAGATGACCTTGGAGCCCGACACTGTGGCATTCGCGAAAAGCCTGCATCGCGCTTCACCCGCCGAGCGCGTCAGCCTCATCCGTGCCGGGGTGTCGGCTTCCCGCATCCCCGAGCTCGCGGTCGCAATGCGCGTCTCGCGGGAGCGGCTGCTGGGCATGCTCAATTTGCCTGACGCATCCATCAGACGACAGGCCCGTCAAGGCGTGA
The DNA here is from genome assembly GCF_008107625.1 of Zoogloea oleivorans. Taxonomy (GTDB): domain Bacteria; phylum Pseudomonadota; class Gammaproteobacteria; order Burkholderiales; family Rhodocyclaceae; genus Zoogloea; species Zoogloea oleivorans. The sequence continues at coordinate 8,335 of NZ_SDKK01000048.1, read as the reverse complement.
TGCTCTCTATGGAGCAGTCCGAGCGTGTGATCGGGCTGGCCCGTCTGATCGGTCAGGTTGCAGTCATGGTAGAGGACTCGGGGGGGCCGAAGGACTTCGATGCGGCCCGGTGGATCGGCGAGTGGCTGGAGCAGCCGGTTCCCGCATTAGAAGGGGGTAGGCCGGCGGACTACATGGAGACGCTGACGGGGCAAGCGCTTGTCTCCAACCTGCTCATACAGTCGCAGGGCGGAGTATTCGCGTGATGTGGGGCCAAAGATGGCCGACTTTTGATCGGAATCCGTGGAAGGGTTTGTGTCGGAATGGGTGGCTGTTTTGGCGTGGAATACACAACTGGCTTAGCGAGAACTCACAGTCGAGGATCGGAAGGCGATTGGCACGGGCATCAAGAAGACCGCCCAGTACGGATGCACACCCGCCGCATGGTGGTGAATCGCCTTCTGGACGAGCGCGATACAAGTGAGACCCGCCAGAGCCAGTGTGGCGCTGGGTAGGCCTCTGCGCTTCGAGCTTGGGGATGGAGCAGCCTAATCAACCGAGCTGGTCGCTGCCCCTGGTTCACTACAACGGCTTGCAGCGCAGGACCAGATGTTTATCTCTCAGGCCGGTAGCGCTTGATCGTTCAGGTCTGAGTCGGCTCAGGTTGGTGAGCGAACGCAAATTCCCGGCACAGCTCAAACTCTGCCTTGTCCGCTTCTTTTTGGGTGACTGTGCAGTATCGATTGCCGTTGGCGACATCATAGATGATCGACCACGCGTCCTCTGGGTTGCGCCAAATCCGGACGAGCGATTCCATTCTCCATTGATCGGAGCCATTCACGTGAGGAGGGCTGACGAGTTGGATATCCGTGATGGTGATCGCATCTTCACGCGGCTGGTCAACAAATGAGAGTAGATCGTCCGCTGGCTTAGAAATCAAGAACGTTTCACCAAACACACCCTCAGGGGTCTTGACGTCGAAACTCACGTAAAACCATTCGTTGTGCGTCGCGAGGCTGACAGCCCTCCATATATTCCGACCGTCGCCAAACAATCTGGTGGCAAAGGGATGGTGAGCGGAATCATCAGTCACAAACATGGCGGGCTTTCATAACGGAGACAGGCCAATCGAAGTGGATTGGCCGGAGATAAAAAGAGAACTTGAAAGTTCAGACTGGGACGGATTTTCATCCCAAGTTAAAATTGTGACGTAAACACGGCTGACTTAAAAGCAGCAACCCGAGAGACTGAGCTGATGTCTCTTCGGGAATTATCCTTGCCACCGAACGCGCCTACTGCGCGTGGGCTCCTTGCGATGAACATCATTCGGCTTCGCAGGGCAAAAGGATGGTCTCAGGAGGATCTAGCCTTCGCGGCAGGTCTGCACCGAACTTTTGTTGCGCATGTAGAACGTCAAGTGCGCAATATATCTATCGATAATATCGAGCGTCTTGCGGGAGCATTGCAGGTGCCTGTGCATGTTTTGCTACTGTCGGCTTGAATGAGCATAAGTGCCAAGTGAATCCATCTGACCTTGAAGCTCAGGGATGCGGCTGCGCTAGTCGGTTCAGTGCCATCTTGCTGGGCCGGTGTCGCCTGAAGCCGAAAGCAGTCATCGGCGGCTGAACAGCAGGTGACCAACACATTGCGGCCTGTCGCCGAGCAGATCAAACAGGCGACGATCCTGATACAGGACATCAAAGGTGCTCTCGAACCCCATACGGCCATCATCGATCTGAGCAATCGAGGCGTAGGAAGTGCGTAAGCGTCCGAACAGAGCCGTCTTGATGGCTCTTCAGCCTATGGAGGGGTGATCTCGTCGATGAAGTCGCCTTCCTTGAGTGCATAGGCAATCGCCGCATCGAGCCTGAGCAGCAGATCGGGGAGGGATTCGCCGAAGCGGCGCTTGAGCATGGCCAGTGCGTTGCTCGAGTCGGCCGCGATGGCAACGTAGCCGACCGGGCTCATGAGGCCGAGAGTGATCTCGCCCTCTTCGAGGAAGGCCTCGATGTGGGGCAGGTGCAGTCCCTCAATGCGGGCGGGCCCGGCGGTGTTCAGGCGGCCCTTGGCTGGGCGAGCTGAAGTGCGTTGGCGACGTTCCATGGCAACAATTCTTCCACACAGCTGACCGGGTGATCGGCAATCAAGGTGATGACATGCCGCAGATAGGCTTCGGGATCGAGGCCATTGAGCTTGGCCGAGCCGATCAGGCTATACAGGCTGGCAGCGCTGTCAACAACAATCTTGAACTGACCCACTGAGACAGCAGTCATCAACTTAAAATTGACCCACATGGGGTGGTTTCCGCATCTTTCTGGTTGGGTAGTTTTGGTTCCCTCTGCTGTCGGCCAGAAGCGGTCGCTCTGCCTCCTCTTAAACCAGTCATTCAATTGTCAGCTTACGGGGAACACCTGCCGTAGGCTTGGGGTCGCCGCGATAGACAAACCTGGTCGTACTTGACTAAAAAGCCTTCAAACAGGGAGCATCAGGAGTTCCGGCACATGCTCATCCAACCAATCATCCAACGATGACAACACGGTTCGGAAAGAACATCCTAATTCAGTCATCGTATACTCGACCTTAGGCGGAATCGTCTGGAAGTCATGTCGAGCGACCAGGCCGTTCGCCTCTAGCCGACGAATAGTCTGGGTCAGCATCTTCTGCGAGATGCCTTCGATTTCCTGCATCAATTGGCCATTGCGACGCGGACCATTCGCAAGGGCATGCATCACCAGTAGCGCCCATTTGTCGCCAATCAATTCGATGAAGCGCCTGGATGGACATTGCTTAAAGCACGGATTCGTCTTGCGCTCGGTCATGATTGAAAGCCCATAGGCACCATAAAGTGCGTACTTTACCATTGTAAAGTGTCTCAATACACTGCCTTCAACACCAATTTGATGAAGGCATGAGCACCGTGAAATCCCTATTCCCACGCACCCCTTTTCTCGGCGGCACCGACGTTGAGGCCAAGCGCGTCGAGTTGCTGCACTACTTCCATTCCACGTTTGACCGCTATGAGTCTCTATTCGAGGTGCTGTCTTGCGATGAGGCTTATTACAAGAAGCCCATATCATTACGTCATCCTCTGATTTTCTACTTCGGCCACACGGCCACTTTCTTCATCAATAAATTCTTGCTCGCCGGTCTGATTGATAAACGCATCGACCCCAGGCTGGAGTCCATGTTTGCCATCGGCGTGGACGAGATGAGCTGGGACGACCTGGATGACGCCCGCTACAACTGGCCCACGGTCGCCGAAGTGCGCGCCTACCGCAACAAAGCGCGTGAGGTGATTGATGGCGTGATTCGGCACACACCGTTCTCCTTGCCCATTGGCTGGAAAGACCCGTTCTGGGCCGTGCTAATGGGTATCGAGCACGACCGTATCCACCTGGAAACGTCCTCGGTACTGATGCGCCAGCATAATTTGAAGTACGTCAAACCCCATCCAGATTGGCAGCCCTGCCGTGAAAGCGGTTCTGCCCCCAACAACACACTGGTGAATATCCCCAGCGGACGGGTAATGCTTGGCCGCGACTTCAACGACCCCATCTACGGATGGGATAACGAGTACGGTCGTCATCAGGCCGAGGTGCCAGCCTTTCAAGCCGCACGCTATTTGGTCAGTAACGGCGAATTCCTCGAGTTCGTGTCTGCCGGCGGCTACGCCGATGACAGCTTGTGGGATGAAGAAGGCCTCGGCTGGTGCCGTTATGCGCGTGCCGAGTTTCCCACCTTCTGGGTACCGTCTGCAGATGGCTGGAAGCTGCGCCTGATGGCGGAGGAAGTGCCCATGCCTTGGGACTGGCCGGTGGAAACCAACTGCCTGGAGGCTCGTGCCTTCTGCCGCTGGAAAACGCGTGAAACCGGCCAGCCAGTGCGCTTGCCGACCGAGGACGAATGGAACCGGCTCTATGACCACGTACATCTCGCCGACGTGCCGCACGATGCACCTGCCGCGGCCAACTTGCATCTCGACCACTGGGCCTCGAGCTGCCCGGTCAATCGCTTCATCCACGGCGATTTGGCGGATGTGGTGGGCAATGTCTGGCAATGGTGTGAAACGCCGACCTATCCCTTCGATGGCTTCGACGTCCATCCCATCTACGATGACTTCACCAGCCCGACATTTGACGACCGACACAACCTCATCAAGGGCGGCAGCTGGATTGCCACAGGGAATGAATCCCGCCACGCCTCGCGCTATGCCTTTCGCCGTCACTTTTTCCAGCATGCCGGCTTCCGCTACGTGGTGACGGACACTCCTGTGACGAACCCGGTGTCGGCCTATGAGACGGACACTATGGTGTCGCAGTACGCGGAATTCCATTACGGTGATGTGGCTCTCGGCGTGCCAAATTTCCCCCAGACAATGGCACAACTGGCCATCGACTTCCATCGTCGCCACGGCAACGGCACTCAGGGGCGTGCCCTCGACCTGGGATGCGCGACCGGCCGCGCCAGTTTTGAATTGGCCGGAACCTTTGACAAAGTTATCGGCATCGACTTCTCCGCTCGCTTTATCCAGGTCGGTATCCGCTTGGTCGAAACCGGTGCCATCCGGTACACCATCCCAGAGGAGGGCGAATTGGTCAGCTACCACGAACGACGCCTGGACTGCCTAGGCCTGGCGGAAACCGCTCAGCGGGTAGAGTTCTGGCAGGGTGATGCCTGCAACCTGAAGGACATCTTCGGCGGCTTCGACCTCATCCTTGCCGCGAATCTCATAGACCGCCTCTACGCGCCACGTCGCTTCCTTGATGCCGTTGCCGACCGCCTGAACCCTGGTGGCCTGCTGGTGCTGGCCTCGCCCTACACCTGGCTGGAGGAATACACCAAACGCGCCGAGTGGATTGGTGGCTTCAAAAAGGATGGCGAATCCCACAGCACTCTGGACGGACTGAAGGAAATCCTCGGCCGTAATTTCACCCTGGTTGAAGACCCGTTATCTGTCCCGTTCGTCATCCGCGAGACGAGACGCAAACACCAACATACATTAAGCGAGGTTACGGTATGGAAACGCAAGTGAAGTCTTCGGCCACCGCGGACGGACTCCGCGACCGGGCGCTAGGTGCCCTGATGGGAGCTTTCATTGGTGATGCCTTGGGCGTTGGCCCTCACTGGTACTACGACCTGGACCAAATGGTCGCCGACTACGGCCCTTGGATTGACTCCTATACGCGCCCCAAACCTGGGCGTTATCACGAAGGAGTCGAGCCCGGACAGCCATCCCAGTCCGGCATTCTGCTGGAGATGACGCTACGCTCCTTGGTGGACTGTGGTGGCTATGATGAAACAGATTTTTGCCGACGCCTGGATGCGGAGCTCTTCCCTCAACTGGACGGCACCTCGATGAATGGCCCTGGTGGCTATACCAGCCAATCAATTCGGGATGCCTGGCGTAATCGATTCCAGGAAGGGCTGGACTGGGGAAAGTTCGGTAGCGATGTTGATAACACCGAGGCAGCCGAGCGGATTATCGCTATTGCGGTGCGCTATGCGCTCAATCCAGCCAAACTGGCTTGGGCCGTGACTGCCAATACAGCGCTAACTCAAACAAACGGTAACGTCCTAACTACAACGACCACCTACGGTGCTGTGTTGGGTATGTTGGTCGAAGGGCATCAATTGGATACCGACATATCCGACAAACTCATGGAGCGTATCAAGGCCGACACGCGAATCTCCCGCTTCAATTCATCAGTTCAACCCCTCCACGCTGCCGCTCAGGGAAGGGTAGAGGCCGAAAAAAACACCGACTGTGTGCCATGTATGGAGGCGTTCTTTTCTTCTCATGATGCCTTGGTGACACCATCGGGCGTTGTCCGGGCAGCCCACGACTCGGCAATTCGCATTGAACCTGCCTCCAAAGTAAGTGTGCTCTACGGCTTGCCTTGCGCGGTCCATCACCAGTTTCCTGCTGCCTACTACCTGACGGCCCGCTTCCCGGACGACTTCGAGTCCGCCGTGCTACACGCCCTGAACGGCGGCGGACAGAACCAGGCCCGTGCCATGCTAACTGGTGCTCTCAGTGGCGCGATGGTTGGCCTGTCCGGTATTCCCCGGCGATTCATCGATGGCCTGGAGCGCGCTGAAGTGCTACTAGCACTTGCCGAGAGGCTGGTAGACGATATGCAAAGTCAGGCACAGAGAAACTACTCACACGGATATTTCATTGATGAAAGACGTTGCCCATGAGCCAGTCGCAGCCTTTGACTATTGAAATCGTTTCCGACGTTGTCTGCCCGTGGTGCTTCATAGGATTGCGCCGCCTCGATTTGGCCCTCGAGGCCGTGCGGCGCAGGCATCCTGATTTTCAGTGCATCAAGCGTTGGCGCCCGTTCTTCCTGAATCCAAGCACCTCGCCTGACGGTGAGCCTTACCTGCCTCACCTCGTGAAGAAGTTTGGCGGCCCCGAACGGGTTCAAGCAGCATTCCAACATGTGCGTGACGCTGGCGCTGCCTATGGACTGGATTACCGATTTGAAGACATCAAGGTTCTGGCCAATACGTTCCAGGCGCATCGGCTGATTCACTGGGCACAACAGAGCGGCGATGCGCAGATTCTGGTAGAGCGGCTTCTGGTCGGACAGTTCCAACGCGGAGAGAACCTTGGTGACAAAGCTGTCCTTGCCAACATCGCTGTTGAGTGCGGCTATAGCAAGGATGCCGTCGTCGAATACTTGGACTCCGATGAAGACAATCAGTTTGTGCGGGAACAGGAGAGGGAATCTAAGGCTTGGGGAGCGACTGCTGTGCCAACCTTCGTCGTCGGACGGAAGCTCATGGTCGCAGGGGCCGAAGACCCCATGCTTTTGGCCGGGGCCATCGAGCAAGTTCTGGCTAAGGATTCTTGATGAAGAGGCGGTTGTTAGGGTTTTTCACACCAATCGACCGGTTGCTGTTGAAAGCTGACCTGCAATCGACTGCGATACCAACGTCCGGATTGGGCACGTTACGGTCGTAGGCCGTCTTGCTTGAGCCGCCCTTCACGGAACGGCTCAGGGTGCTGCCTAGTCAGTTGTTTGTGGCTCCTTGTGTGCCAACAAACCCAGCCTTTTTCTTGTCCTTCAGTCTATAGCTATCGCCCTTGATCTGGATGATGTGGGCGTGATGCAGGAGCCGATCCAGCAGGGCAGCGGTCAGGGTATCATCGCCATTGAAAGCAGTGCCCCACTGCCCAACCGGGAGATTGGACGTAACGATCACCGATCCCTTCTCATACCGCTTGGCAATGACCTGAAAGAACAGGTTTGATTCTTCTCGCCCAAACGGCAGGTAGCCAATCTCGTCAATCACCAGCAACCGGTAGGCAAGCACATTGCGTTTCATTACCTCGTTGAGACGCCCTTGGCGCTGTGCTGCAGCGAGTTGCAGCGCCAGGTCCGCCGCACTGACAAAACGCGTCTTAATGCCCGCCTGCGTCGCGGCGTAGCCCAAGGCAATCGCCAGGTGGGTCTTGCCGACACCGGAAGGCCCAAGCAGCATGATGTTCTCAGTGCGCTCAACAAAAGCCAAGCTGAACAATTCCTGGATGCGTGCTTTTGGGATGTCGCTGGCAAATTTGAAGTCAAAGCTATCGAATGTCTTGATGACAGGAAACCCAGCAAGTCGAGTCAATACGGTTCGGCTACGCTGTTGCCGGCCAATGACCTCCTCTTTGAGTAGTGCTTCGAGGAAATCAGCAAACCCCTGTTCGGCCTTGATCGCCGCTTCGGCGATCACCGGGTAGATTTCCGGGACTCGATCAAGGCCCAGCAACTCGCAGGAGGCGCGGATACGTTCTGCTTGAATATCCATGACTCCCTCCTTAAGCGGCGGCAGCGACCAGCTGATCGTAGAACGACAGCGGGCGTTGCAGCGGGGTAACAATATGGAGAGCAGGCTTGGTCAGCGACTCCTCCCGGACCGACACGCCGGTATAGCTGGGCGGCAAGGCTTGCAGGTGGGGTTGTTCGGCCTTCAACAACTTCTCTGGCTGTTCCTTGGTCGTGGCGTGAATACGGACATTAGCCGTTTCGCGCAGCCAACGACGTACCTCGACATTGGCCGTGTCCTTGTCCAACTCAACCCCGCTCATCTTGAGGCGGCTGGCCAGCGTGACATGGAAGGTGCGGCGCAAATAGCGATTGAAGCGCTCCACCTTGCCCTTCGTACGGGCGCGATAGGGCTGGCAAAGCTTGGGAACAAAGCCCCAGTGCTTGGCGAAATCAAGGAACAGCGGGTTTAGGCGATGATTGCCATCACCATAGCCATCCCGCTCGATAACGACCGTCTTCATGTTGTCGTAAAGCACCTGCTTGGGGACGCCACCGAAATACTCGAAAGCGCGCTCGTGGCAAGCCAGCAGGGT
>NZ_SDKK01000080.1 GCF_008107625.1 Zoogloea oleivorans | reverse complement strand
CGGAGCGGCATCGGCCGGCAGGATCGAATCGGCCACGCCGGACGCCCTCACCGGTTTGGCGGCGGATGGCGTTTCAAGCACGCGGGATTCGATCAGGATGGTGACCCGGCGATTGCGCGCCCGCCCTTCTGCCGAGGCATTGTCCGCCACCGGCCGCTGATCGCCATAGCCAGCCGCGGTCAGCCGGGCCGGCTGCACGCCCCCTTCGACAAACAGGCGCACCACGCTCGACGCGCGCACCGCCGAAAGCTCCCAGTTCGACGGGAACATCGGTGTGGCGATGGGCACGACATCCGTATGCCCTTCGACGGTAATCGGAAACTCGGCCCCTGCCACCACCTGAGCCACCGCCCGCAAGGCCCGCAAGGCATCCACCCCGAGCTGGGCCTCGCCTGGAGCAAAGAGCACGCTGGCATTGATTTCGACGGTAATCCCGAAGGCCCCCTCGGTCACCCGCACCTGCCCGTCGGCCACCAGCGGCGCGAGCACCTTGCGGATTTCCTCCGCCATGTTGCGGACCCGCTCGGCCTTCGACTTGCGGACCTCCTCGGCCTCCGCAGACTCGGCAGCCGAAGGTGGCGGCGTGGGACGGATCGAGGGAATCGGACTGGAGATGATCTGCGCCCCGCTGCTATTGGCCGGAATATTGCGGAAAGCATTCACCACCGAATCGGACATGATCCGGTACTTGCCTTCGTTGATGGAAGACAGGGAATACATCACCACGAAGAAGGCGAACAGCAGGGTAATGAAATCAGCATAAGAAACGAGCCAGCGCTCATGGTTCTCGTGCTCCTCCTCGCCCTTTCTGCGCCGCGCCACCGCCCTACCCCGCGTAACCCGAGAGGCGGCTTTCGATGATCCGCGGATTGTCACCATTGGCGATGCCGACCAGACCATCCATCAGCATCTCCCGCATGGAGGTCAATGTGGCAACCACCCCGAGGAGCTTCTTGGCGATCGGCAGGAAGATCAGGTTGGCCGAACCCACCCCGTAGATTGTCGCCACGAAAGCCACGGCGATGCCGGAACCGAGCTTGGACGGATCGGAAAGATTTTCCATCACGTGGATCAGGCCCATCACCGCACCAAGAATGCCGATTGTCGGCGCGTAACCGCCCGCCGCCTCCCAGATCCTGGCGCCCTGCTTCATCTGGCTTTCCCAGCAGTCGATCTCCACTTCCAGCACTTCGCGCAGGCGCTCCGGCTCAACGCCATCGATCAGCAGTTGCAGGCCTTTCTGGATGAAAGGGTCTTCGATCGCCGGGATCTGGCTCTCCAGGGACAACAAGCCCTCCTTGCGCGCCACGTGGCTCCAGCTCACCACCTGGGCAATCAGGGCCGCGTAATCCAGGGTCGGCGGCACGAAAACCCAGCGCACCATCTGCATGCCGGTACGAAAGACCCGCAGGGAGCTTTGCAGCATGACCGCCCCCAAGGTACCGCCGATCACGATCAGGAAGGCGGTGGGCTGAACCAGGGAGCCGACATGACCCCCTTCGAGCACCTGCCCGACGAGAATCGCAGCCAGCGCGAGAGTAATGCCGATGAGGCTGATACTGTCCATGAAGAAACTCCGCTAGCGGATCAGGATGCCGCCGCAGGACGACGCCCGCGGGCCTTGCCCTCACCCTTGACCTTGGGGGCAACCTGAATCGCGCCGGAAATGCGCGAGCGCAGGCGGGCGATCGCCTGGCTGTGAAGCTGGCACACGCGGGATTCCGATACCCCGAGCACCTCGCCGATTTCGCGCAGGTTCATGTCCTGCTCGTAGTACAGGCCCATCACCGTTTTTTCCCGGTCGGGCAGATCGTCGATGGCCTTGATGAGCACATCGCGCATGTTGCCCTCCAGCAGCAGGGTCAGCGGATCGTTGCCTTCAAGGGTGATGTGGCGCTCCAGGTAGTCGTCCTCGCCATCACCGGCAAAGTCTTCGAAATACACCAGCTGGTAGCCGCGCGCCTCCTGCAGCATGTGCTGGTAATCCGCCAGCGGCAGCCCGAGGGATTCAGCCAGCTCACGCTCCGAGGGGTGGCGGCCGTGCTGCTGTTCGAGCAGATGCACGGCGGCTTCGATGCGCCGCATATCGCGCCGCAGGCTGCGGGGCAGCCAGTCGTTTTCGCGCAGCCCGTCCAGCATCGCACCGCGGATGCGCTGCACGGCGTAGGTTTCGAACTGGGCACCAAGCCCCTCTTCGTAACGGTTGATCGCATCGAGCAGGCCGAGCATGCCGTTCTGGATGATGTCCTCCACCTGCACGCTGGCTGGCAGCTTGGCC
>NZ_SDKK01000072.1 GCF_008107625.1 Zoogloea oleivorans | reverse complement strand
TGATCCTGGCAAGCATGATGGATCCTGTGTCAGTGGCCTGCGTGAGGATTGGCAGCCGGCGCCGACGTGGCTGCTTTGCCGGCGGGGGCCGCCGAGGTGATCACCCATTCGCCGGGCTGGCGCTCGACGAACTCGACCTCCACCTTGAGGCCCGGCTTCAAGGCCTGCAGCAGTGACGGATTGGCCACCTTGAACTCCATGGTCATCGCCGGCCACTTGAGGCTGGCGACAGGGCCGTGATTCAGGCTGACCGTCCCGTCCTTGGCATCGACACTGTCCACCGTCCCTTCGGCCCGGTGTCCAGCCGCCTGGGGCGTCGGCGCAGGCTTCTCGCTGTCCTTGCCGGGCTTCGGTGCACCGCCATGGCCCGAATGCCCAAACCCGCCGACCGCGGCTTTCAGGTTGCTTTCCGCATCGATCAGGAAGTTGGCGGCAACGACGACCTTTTCGCCGGCCTTTACGCCATCCATCACTTCGATATGGTTCTCGCTACGCCCACCTAGCTTCACGTCCCGCGGCTCGAAGCGCCCTTCGCCGTGCGCGATGAGGACGATCTGGCGGGTGCCGCTGTCGATGACTGCCGAATTCGGCACGGTCACGACCTGTCCCTTGCCTCCTACCGGCACCTCTACCTGCGCAAACATCGCGGGCTTCAGGAGCTGGCCGGGATTGGCCAGTTCAACCCGAACCGGCACCGTTCGCGTTTCTGCATTGAGGGTCGGATAAACATAGGTCACGCGGCCCTCGAAGACCTTGTCCGGGTAGGCATTGATGCGCACCTTCGCCACGGCCCCCGTACGCACCTGAGCGATGTCCTGTTCGAACACGTCGGCGACAACCCATACCGACGACAGGTCGGCTACCTGGTACAGGGTGTCGCCCGGCATGAAGCGCATCCCCTGCAGCGCTTTCTTTTCAGTGATGACGCCGGAAACCGGGGAACGGAAGGTCAGCGTGCGCTTGGATGCACCGGATTTTGCCAACGCACGGATCTGCTCCTCGGAGATGTCCCAGTTCCTGAGACGCAGCAAACTCGATTCGGCCAGTTGCTGCATGCCGCTCCGGGCTTCGCTGCCAGCATCCTTCAAGGCTTCGACACCCTGGGCGGCAATGGCGTACTCACGTTGGGCGGAGACCAGTTCCGGGCTGTATACCTCGAACAGCGGCTGGCCCTTGGCGACCGGCTGGCCGGTGACGTTCACGTGCAGGCGTTCCACGTAACCTTCGAACTTCGGGGAGATGGCAAAGCTGCGCCGCTCATCGATTTCGATCCGACCGGCAGCGCGCACCAGTTTGTCGAGGGCGCGCAGTTCCGCTGCCTCGGTACGCACACCGAGCTTCTGCACTTTCTCGGTGCTGATCTTGATCCATCTGGCAGTTGCGGGCGTCTCGTCGGCCTCGCCTTCATAGACCGGAATGTAGTCCATCCCCATCGGGTCCTTCTTGGGGGTCGGCGAGGTGTCCGGCAGCCCCATCGGGTTGCGGTAGTACAGCAGCTTGCGTTTCTTCTTCGTGCCTTCTGCCGAAGGGGCAGCAACCTGACTGGCCGCAGGTTCATGACTTGCTGCCGGCCGCTGGCCCAGCCAGTAGCCACCACCGGCCGCCAGGGCGACCGAGAGGCCGATCGCAATACCTGCGCCTGTTTTCATAGATCTTCTCCGAGGATTCGTTCGATTTCTGCAAGGCGCATCTGCGCATCGGCTTGGGCCTTGATACGGTTTTGACGGGCCTGACGGATCTGCCGCTGGGCGTCGAGCAAGGTGGCGAAATCCACTTTGCCGGTTTCGTAGCCGGCCAAGGCCGCCTTGAAAGTCAGTTCGGATTGCGGCAACAAGCTGGTTGCGGCAAGGGCTTCGGTGCGCCGGGCGGCGTCGAAGCCGGACAGGTTCTCGGCCAGTTCACCCAAAACCTGGTTGGCGGTAGCGTCGCGACGGGCTTGGGCGGCCGACAACATGGCTTCCGACTCCCGTTCCTGGGCACGGCGGGAGCCCTGCTGCAGGGGCAGGTTCAGTTCGACCATCAGCTCCCATTCCTTCACGGAACCCTGGTACTGGATTGGCGAGACGCCCAACGTGAAGTCCGGATAGCGGTTCTTGTAAGTCAGTTCGCGATTCTTCTCGGCCGAACGGATCCGGGCCTCTTCGGCAAAGAGCTGCGGGTTCTTTGTCCGGACACGCTCCTCAAGAGCCAACGGGTCGAGCTGGGCCGGGGCTGGGAGCGTTCTCAGGCGCTCTGGCGCAGCCAGGGGGGACGCGCTGGGCCTTGCAAGGAGGGCATTCAACCTTGCCTGGAGCTGCCGGCGTTCATTCTCGAGGGCGACCAGCTCGCTCTTCATGCCGGTCTGCTCCACCTGTGCCCGAATCACGTCCTGCTGAGCCGCCAAGCCACCTGCGTAGCGCACCTGGGCGATCTTCTCCAGGCGCGTCATCAGGTCGAGGATTTCGCGGGTCAGCTGTTCATTGCGATAGACGTACTGGAGCTGGGAATAGGCGGTCTTGATCCGGGCCGCCAGTTCTGCCCAGGTGCCGCTGGCACGCCCTTCGGCGCCGCGGGCATCGAGTTCGGCGATTTCCCGCTTGAGATCCCGCTTCCCGAGCCAGGGCACGTCCTGCATCAGCAGGTAGCGTGTGCTGCCGACTCGGGCCGGCGCCAGCGTCGGGTTTTGCTCACCCATCCGGGTGATGTCACGCAATTCGGTTCGAAACTTCGGGTCCGGCAAGGCGCCGGCCGGTGTGACTCGCTCGGCGGCGGCTTCAGCCTCGAAACGCATCGAGGCGTATTCAGGATTGCGGCTGCGGGCGAAGTCCAATAGCGATTCGACATTGGCGCCAAGCGAGGCGTCCTGTGCCTGCGCAGCCAGGCTGAATGCCCCCAGCACCACGGCGTACAACCAACTTGCGCGCGGTTTCGTACGCATCTTCATTGATGACTCCCTGAATATTGTCGGACTCTGGCAAGCGAAGTCACTTTGCCAGCAAGCCGTCACTTCTTACGTCGCCCCTTGCGCTCACGCGACTGCACCTTGGCGACTCTCGTCGACTTTGAGCCGAGCCGCTTCCTGAGAAGCCAG
>NZ_SDKK01000071.1 GCF_008107625.1 Zoogloea oleivorans | reverse complement strand
GGGTGCGCAGCACCGCAAACACCCCGGCGGCGAGAATGAAAAGCGTGGCGAGCAGAACCAGGAAGCGGTTCCGGCCCGACCAGTCGATGATCCTGGCAAGCATGATGTGTCCTGTCAGTGGCCTGTGTGAGGGTTGGCTGCAGGCACCGGCGTTGCCGCCTTGCTGGCAGGCACAGCCGAGGTGATGACCCATTCACCGGGCTGACGCTCGACGAACTCGACATCGACCTTGGCACCCGGCTTCAAGGTCTGCAGCAGCGATGGATTGGCCACCTTGAACTCCATGGTCATCGCCGGCCACTTCAGGCTGGCGACCGGGCCGTGACTCAGGCTGACCGTACCGGCTTTGGCGTCCACCTCATCGACCGATCCTTCGGCACGATGACCCGCTGTCTTGGGTGCAAGTCCCGCCTTGTCGCCGTCCTTTTCGGATTTCGGTGCAGCGCCATGGCCGGAGTGTCCAAAGCCTCCGACCGCTGCCTTCAGGTTGCTTTCCGCATCGATGAGGAAGTTCGCCGCGACCACCACCTCTTCGCCAGCCTTCACGCCACTGAGCACTTCCAGATGGGTATCGCTTCGGGCACCCAGCTTGACCTCACGGGGCTCGAAACGTCCTTCGCCTCGGGCAATGAGGACGATCTGACGTGTTCCACTGTCGATCACGGCCGAGGCCGGCACCGTGACCACTTGTCCCTTGCCCCCCACTGGCACCTCAACCTGGGCGAACATCGCGGGCTTCAGGAGCTGGCCCGGATTGGCCAGTTCGACCCGCACCGGCACCGTTCGCGTTTCCGCATTGAGGGTCGGATAGACATAGGTCACGCGGCCCTCGAAGACCTTGTCCGGGTAGGCATTGATGCGCACCTTTGCAACGGCCCCCGTACGCACCTGAGCGATGTCCTGTTCGAACACGTCGGCGACAACCCACACCGACGACAGGTCGGCCACCTGATACAAGGTGTCGCCCGGCATGAAGCGCATGCCTTGCAAAGCCTTCTTCTCGGTGACGACGCCGGAAACCGGGGAGCGGAAGGTCAGCGTGCGCTTGGATGCACCGGATTTCGCCAAGGCACGGATCTGCTCCTCGGAGATGTCCCAGTTCCTGAGGCGTAGCAAGCTCGATTCGGCCAGTTGCTGCATGCCACTCCGGGCTTCGCTGCCGGCATCTTTCAAAGCGTCGACTCCCTGGGCGGCGATGGTGTATTCACGCTGGGCGGAGACCAGTTCCGGGCTGTACACCTCGAAGAGCGGCTGGCCCTTGGCGACCGGCTGGCCGGTGACGTTCACGTGCAGGCGCTCCACGTAGCCTTCGAACTTCGGGGAAATGGCAAAGCTGCGCCGCTCATCGATCTCGATCCGGCCGGCAGCGCGCACCTGCTTGTCGAGGGCGCGCAGTTCCGCTGCCTCGGTACGCACGCCAAGCTTTTGCACTTTCTCGGTACTGATCTTGATCGAGTTGGCTGCCGGGGGCTCGTCCGCCTCCCCTTCGTAGACCGGGACGTAGTCCATCCCCATCGGATCCTTCTTGGGCATCGGCGAGGTGTCCGGCAAGCCCATCGGGTTGCGGTAGTAGAGGAGCTTGCGCTCCTTTTTCATGCCTTCAACAGATGTCGTCGCAACAGCCACAGAGGGCTCCGGGTGGCCGGCCACCGGCCGCTGGCCCAGCCAGTAGCCACCACCGGCAGCCAGGGCGACCGAGAGGCCGATCACAATACCTGCGCCTGTTTTCATAGATCTTCTCCGAGGATTCGTTCGATTTCTGCAAGACGTAGCTGGGCTTCCGCCTGGGCCTTGATGCGGCCCTGCCGGGCCTGGCGAATCTGCCGCTGGGCGTCGAGCAGCGTCGCAAAATCCACCTTGCCGGTTTCGTAACCGGCCAGCGCGGCCTTGAAAGTCAGTTCGGACTGCGGCAACAGGCTGGTTGCGGCAAGGGTTTCGGTTCGCCGCGCAGCATCGAAGCCGGACAGGTTCTCAGCCAGTTCGCCCAAGACCTGATTGGCGGTCGCGTCGCGACGGGCTTGCGCGGCCGACAGCATGGCTTCCGACTCGCGCTCCTGGGCCCGGCGGGAACCCTGCTGCAGGGGCAGGTTCAGTTCGACCATCAGCTCCCATTCCTTCACGGAGCCCTGGTACTGGATCGGCGAGACACCCAGCGTGAAGTCGGGGTAGCGGTTTTTGTAAGTCAGTTCGCGATTCTTCTCGGCCGAGCGGATCCGGGCCTCTTCGGCAAAGAGCTGCGGGTTCTTTGTCCGCACACGCTCCTCAAGAGCCCGCGGGTCGAGCTGGGCCGGGGCTGGCAGCGTTCTCAGCCGCTCTGGCACTGCAAGTGGGGACGCGCTGGGCCTTGCAAGGAGGGCATTCAGCCGCGCCTGCCATTGCCGGCGCTCATTCTCCAGGGCAACCAACTCACTCTTCATGCCGGTCTGCTCCACCTGCGCCCGAATCACGTCCTGCTGGGCGGCCAGCCCTCCGGCGTAGCGCACCTGGGCGATCTTCTCCAGGCGCGTCATCAGGTCGAGGATTTCGCGGGTCAATTGCTCGTTGCGATGGACGTACTGGAGCTGCGAGTAAGCGGTCTTGATGCGGGCGGCGAGCTCCGCCCAAGTGCCGCTGGCGCGTCCGTCGGCGCCACGCGCGTCGAGTTCGGCGATCTCCCGCTTGAGATCCCGCTTGCCGAGCCACGGCACGTCCTGCATCAACAGGTAACGCGTGCTGCCGACCCGGGCCGGCGCCAGGGTGGGGCTCTGGTCACCCATGCGGGTGATGTCACGCAGTTCGGTACGAAACTTCGGGTCCGGCAAGGCGCCGGCCGGCGTGACCCGCTCGGCGGCGGCTTCAGCCTCGTAACGCATCGAGGCGTATTCAGGATTGCGGCTGCGGGCGAAGTCCAGCAGCGACTCGACGTTGGCACCAAGCGGGACGTCCTGGGCATGCGCAACCAGACTGAATGCCCCCAGCAGCACGGCGTACAACCAAATTGCGCGCGGTTTCGTACGCATCTTCATTGATGACTCCCTGAATATTGTCGGACTCTGGCAAGTGAAGCCACTTCACCAGAAAGCCGTCACGTCTTACGTCGCCCCTTGCGCTCACGCGACGGCGCCTTGGCGATTCTCTTCGACTCCGGGTCGGGCCGCTTCCTGAGAAGCCAG
>NZ_SDKK01000038.1 GCF_008107625.1 Zoogloea oleivorans | reverse complement strand
AAATGGGCGGAACACATGCGGGCCCAGGGCTTTGACGTGAAGACGCATGAGGTGGAAGACGTTCCGGGGCAGCGCAAGAAGCTCGGCATGCCTGACGCTTACGGGTCGTGCCACACGGCCAAGGTCGGCAACTACCTCATCGAGGGGCATGTCCCGGCGGCGGATGTCCAGCGCCTGCTGAAAGAGAAGCCCAAGGCCGTTGGCTTGGCCGTTCCCTCCATGCCGCCGGGCTCCCCCGGCATGGAGAGCGCCAAGCCAATGCCCTACGAAACGCTGCTCGTCAAAGCCGATGGTTCGACCAGCGTGTTTGCCCGTCACTGAATTCCGATATCTCTCTTGAAGGAAATTTCCATGAAAACTCCGTTGATTGTCCTGGCAACCGTCCTGGGGGCCGTGTTTTCCATTCAGGCCGTCGCCGCCAATGAGCATGCCGATCACGCCGCCATGCACGGCGAAAAAAACGGTGTTTCCGCCCAGATGACGGATGGCCTCGTGAAGAAGGTGGACAAGTCGGCCGGCAAGCTCACCCTGTCCCACGGTCCGCTGCCCAACGGCATGCCGGCGATGACCATGGTGTTCCGCGTCAAGGATCCAGCCTGGCTGGATCAGGTGAAGGCCGGTGACAAAGTCCGCTTCATGGCAGATCAGATCAACGGTGCAATGACCGTGGTGCATCTGGAACGCAAGTAAGTTGTTTGTGTTGCCATGACATCCCCAGCGTCCGGACACATGCACGACCCAGCCCATCATCATGTTCCGTCTACTTCCGGGCAAGCGGCGCCAGGAAGTGCGACAGACCCGGTCTGCGGAATGACGGTGAAGCCGGAGTCGACATTCCAAAGTGAATGGGAAGGCGCGACATACCGCTTCTGCAGCAACAAATGCAAGACCAGGTTTGATGCAGGTCCGCGTGCGTACTTGCAGCCTGCCAAGCCAGCCGTCACCGATTCCGGCACTGAATACACCTGTCCGATGCATCCGGAGATCCGGCAGATGGGTCCGGGAAACTGTCCGAAATGCGGAATGGCGCTCGAACCGGTTCTGCCTGATCTGGCGAGCGAAGACGACAATAGCGAATACCGGGATTTCCGTCGGCGTTTCTGGTTCAGTTTGCCGCTTACCGTTGTGGTGGTGTTTCTGGCCATGGCAGGCCATCTGCTCGGCGGCTTGTCGCCGGCCCTTCGCAGTGGCGTGGAACTGGTCCTGAGCGTGCCCGTCGTTCTGTGGGCCGGCTGGCCCTTCTTTGTTCGGGGCGCGCAGTCGGTGGTTCAGCGCAGCCCGAACATGTGGACGCTGATCAGCTTCGGTACGGGTGCGGCTTTTCTGTACAGCATCGTCGCGACGCTGGCGCCCGGCGTGTTTCCACCATCGTTCATGGCCCATGGCCGGATCGGCGTTTATTTTGAAGCGGCGGCCGTCATCATTTCGCTGACGCTGCTCGGCCAGATGCTGGAGTTGCGTGCCCGTTCGCAGACTTCAGCGGCCATCAAGTCGCTACTGGGTCTGGCGCCGAAGACCGCACGGCGAATCCTGGCCGATGGCCGTGAAGAGGATGTTCCGCTCAATCATGTCCATGTCGGCGACCTCCTGCGCGTCCGGCCCGGCGAGAAAGTGCCGGTGGACGGCGTGGTGGTCGAAGGAAGCAGTTCGGTCGATGAGTCGATGTTGACCGGCGAACCCTTGCCGGTCAGCAAGCAGGCGTCGGACAAGGTGATCGGCGCAACGATGAACACCTCGGGCAGCCTCGTCATCCGCTCCGAGAAAGTGGGCGCTCAAACCATGCTTGCGCAGATCGTCCAGATGGTCGCCCAGGCCCAGCGCTCCAGGGCACCGATGCAGCGTCTGGCCGATGTGGTGGCCGGGTATTTTGTCGTCGCGGTAGTCACCGTTGCCCTCGCCAGCTTCTTTGCCTGGGGGCTGTCTGGAGGCGATCAGGGGTGGGTCTTCGGACTCATCAGCGCGGTCTCGGTGTTGATCATTGCCTGTCCCTGCGCCCTCGGGCTGGCAACCCCGATGTCGATCATGGTGGCGACCGGCAAGGCCGCCACGCAGGGCATCCTCTTTCGGGATGCGGCCGCAATCGAGGATCTGCGCCGAATCGACACGCTGATTGTGGACAAGACCGGCACCCTGACCGAAGGGCGTCCCGCGTTCGAGCGCGCCGTCGCCTTGCAAGGCAACAGCGAGGACGAGATCCTGCGGCTCGCCGCCAGTCTCGATCAGGGCAGTGAACATCCGCTGGCCGATGCCATCGTGCGTGCCGCGCGTGAGCGGGGGATGAGTCTCGACAAGGTCGAGCAGTTCGAGTCGGCGAGCGGCATCGGCGTTCACGGTACGGTAGGAGGCCGGCGCCTGGCACTCGGTAACGTGACGCTGATGGCGCAGGAGGGCATCACGCTTGAATCGTCTACCGAACTTGCAGGGCGTGCGGAAGTACTCCGCCAGAGCGGTGCCAGCGTGATCCATCTTGCCCGTGATGGGCAGCTTCTCGGCCTGCTGGCTGTTTCCGATCCCATCAAGGCGAGTACGCCGGAAGCCTTGGCGAGCCTGCGGGCGGCCGGGCTGCGCGTAGTGATGGCGACCGGCGATGGTTTTACCACCGCACGCGCTGTGGGGCAGCGGCTTGGTATCGATGAGGTCTACGGAGAGGTCAAGCCGGCCGACAAACTTGCTCTCGTGGAAAAATTTCAGCGCGAAGGACACGTCGTGGCAATGGCCGGCGACGGCATCAACGACGCACCAGCCCTCGCCAGGGCCGATGTCGGCATCGCCATGGGAACCGGGACCGATGTGGCCATGAACAGTGCGCAGCTGACCCTCGTCAAAGGCGACCTGAGAGGTATTGCCCGTGCCCGTGCGCTGTCAGTCGCCACGGTCCGCAACATGCGGCAGAACCTGGCTTTCGCGATTCTCTACAACGCCCTTGGTATCCCGATAGCAGCCGGCGCCCTCTATCCGGCGTATGGATTGGTCCTCTCGCCAATGATCGCCGCCCTGGCGATGAGTTTTTCATCGGCCAGTGTGGTCGGAAATGCACTGCGCCTCAGGAAGGCAGAAGCAGACAAACAAACCTCTTGACATTTCAAAACAAGGGTGTAAGGGGCGCGCACCTGCATCCAGCAACCGTTTAACCACGAGGTGGGGCCCTTGCCTTAAGCTTGCCCCATGTGCTCGAACTATCTCCCTTCAGTCCGCCAGCAACTCCTGGGCTTCGATCTTCCCCCACCGGATTTTTCTTATGGCGAGGCGTACCCGGGCCGGATCGTCCCCATCGTGACCAACTTCTCCCCGCGCAAGTGGGTGCCGGCCTGCTTCGGTTTGGTGCCTGCCTGGGCGAAGGACGCGAAAATCATCCGGTCCACCTACAACGCCAGGTCTGAGACGCTCGGAGAGAAGCCGTCCTTTCGTGATGCCTGGCGCCGGGGGCAGCTCTGCATTATCCCTGCCGACGCCATCTTCGAGCCGTGCTATGAGACGGGGAGGGCCATTCGCTGGCGGATCGAGCGGGCTGACGGTCGGCCGATGGGGATCGCCGGCATCTGGGAGCGCAGGCTGAAAAACGACGGATTACCGGCGTGGTCCATGTCCATGCTGACGATCAACGCGGATGCCCATCCGCTCATGGCGCGCTTCCACAAGCCAGAGGACGAAAAGCGTTCGGTGGTGATCCTGCCGGATGAGGTCTGGGGCGATTGGTTGCGGGCGAAGTCGGAGTGTGCGGCGCGGGCGATGCTTCAAGAATGTGCCCCGGCTCTCCTGTGTGCGGTCGCCGATCCGAAATAGACCCACAGTGTTGGCCAGTTGCCGGATTGGCGGGAAAAATCTTGGGCTGAGAGCTCACCCCCTGCAGAGGCCGGCCGTCATGGGGCGTGTGGGCCCCTCAGACCAAGGTGCTCAGGTCTCCGGGGTCTTGTAGAGGGTCAGCACGTGCAGCATCTGCTCTACGGCAGACAGTAGCTCTCGTGATGCCACATTGAGATCCACAATCCCCAGTGGGTCAAGAATCCTGGATTTCACAATGTGGGCGACTCCGCTTCGCTGAGAGATGCGAACGATGCGCTGACGAATGACGTCTTCCGGCTCTTCGATTTTAAGGTGATACACAGTGTCGAGTTTGGCTGACTGGGTTGTGTCGAATATACCTGCCGCACCGAGCACGGTCGTGGCAGTGCTCGGCTGAAAATGAGTGACATGCGTCACTTCATTGTGATTGACGCCGAGGGGCGTAAAGACCCAATTGCCGCAACAACTACTCGCTTGCCGGAAGCTCATCAGTCAGCTGTGCTTCAGCAACGATCCAGTCGATCAATGCCTGTGTCTCCTTTGACGGAGCCTGGTCGCACTGGAGCAGGCAGAAGACCTTGTTGGACTTTGGACCGGGATGTGGTGTCGGCAGCGCAACGAGGCGGGCGTCGTTCAGCATCGGTCGAATGAACTGGCTGCGTCCCAGCGCGATGCCCTGGCCCGCAATGGCGGCGTGGATCATCTGGTCGAAAAGGTTGAAGCGGATGACGCCCTTCGGTTTGACCCCTGACCAGCCCTGCATGTCCAGCCAGGTTTCCCAGCTCCACCAGGGAGAGTGGTCGCCTTCAAATTCGAGCAGAACCGAGCGGGTGATGATCGAAGGGTCATCCAGTCTGGTCATGCCGAGGCTGGGGTGTGCCACCGGGAAAACCGTTTCACCAAACAGCCGCCGGGCGCCGGCGGGCATGCTCTGCTCGGCGCAATAGCGGATTGCAATGTCCAGCCCTTCCTGGCGCAAGTCGACGATGTTGTTGTTGGCCGACAGGCGCACTTCGACCTGTGGATGTTGCTGCTGGAAGCTCGGCAGGCGAGGCAGCAGCCAGAGACCGACAAAGGAGATGCTTGCCGTCAGGGTGACCGGGTGATGAGCAGCCATACTTGCCTGGAGCGTTCCGATGGTGTCCTGCAACTGTTGCATCGCAGTGTCGGCAATCAGGAACAGCCGCTCACCCTCAGGTGTGAAGTGGATGGCGCGATGCGCACGTTCAAACAGCTTCATGCCTAAAGCTAGCTCCAGCCCATTGATTTGCCTGCTGACCGCCGACTGGGTCAGGAACAGGTCCTGGGCGGCAAGCGTGATGCTCATGCGCCGCCCCACGGCAACAAAGCCGCGCAGAAGGTCTATCGAGGGGATCTTGGCAAGTGGGATTGACATTCTCTGTGCTCATGTGAAAAGCCGAAAAACTCAGTTGTGCGGCGCTGATCCATGAATTCTAATGCAGGTGATCGCAGGCACTTCCCCCTTCTGGAGACTTGATAGATGGCACATATTTCCGATCCCCACTGCGCCGAGCGTGTCCGCACCAGCTTTGAGCGGCAGAACGCGATGCACCTCATCCAGGCCACCTTGCCGGTCGTGGAACAGGGCCGCACCGAAATCCATTTGCCCCACTGGCAGGGCGTGGAGCAGCAGCACGGCTTCGTGCACGGCGGTGTGGTCGGCATGATTGCCGATTCAGCGGCCGGTTATGCGGCGATGACCATGGTGCCGGCCAGTGCCTCGGTGCTGACCGTGGAATTCAAGATGAATCTGATGGCCCCCGCCGACGGCGAAAAGCTCATCGCCCGCGGCGAGGTGGTCCGCTCCGGCCGCACGCTGATTGTGACCAAGGCCGAGGTGTTTGCCGTCAAGGATGGCAAGGAAACCCTCTGTGCGCTGATGCAGCAGACCATCATGGTCATGCACGGCAAGGTGGAGAAGTAAAAAGCCATGCTCGACCTGTACAGCTGGCCGGCGCCCAACGGACACAAAGTGCAGATCCTGGTGGAGGAGCTGGGCATTCCCTACCGGCTCATCCCCATCGACATCACCCGGGGTGCGCAGCGCGAGGCCAGCTACCGGGCCATCAACCCCAACGCCAGGATCCCGGCCATCGTCGATCATGCCCCGGTGGACGGCGGTGCGCCCCTCACCGTGTTCGAGAGTGGCGCGGTCATGCTCTATCTCGCCGAAAAGGAAAGGCGCTTTATTTCCGCTGATCCGCGCCAGCGCATCGAAGTGTTGCAATGGCTGTTCTGGCAGGTCGGCGGGCTCGGGCCGATGATGGGGCAGGCCCAGCACTTCTTCCGCTACGCACCCGGCCCGGTGCCCTATGCCATCGAGCGCTACCAGAACGAAACGCGACGGCTGCTCAGGGTGCTGGATCAACGGCTGGCCGGCCGGGACTACATCGGTGGTGATTACTCGATTGCCGACATGGCCTGCTTTCCGTGGATTCGCATCCACAAGCTCACTGGCGTGGCCCTCGACGACTTTGCCCACGTACAGGCCTGGTATGGCCGCGTGCGCGGCCGGCCGGCGGTTGGGCGGGGCGTGGATCTGCTGCGCGATCGCTGGGTGGATGTGTCCACCTCGGCGGAGGCCAAACAAAATCTCTTCAAGGTGGAATGACTGCCCATGAGCGAGCACGACAAGCCGGGGGTGGACGCCTTCATCGATCTGCGCAGCCCTTATTCCTATCTCGCACTCAAGCCGGTCCGCTTGCTGGCGGCGCGGACCGGCTGCCGCTTCGACTGGTGGCCGTTCATCACCGACTTTCGCTCCGCCTATGGCGGCGAGCTCGAAGAGCGATCCCGCCGTGACATCGCGAAGGTCAAGTACCTGTACATGGACTGTCGCCGGCTGGCGAAGAAGCAGGGCCTGACGATTCGCGCCACCACCAAGCTGTGGGATGCCACCCTCGGCAGTCAGGCCATGCTGTTCGCCAGGGCCCGGAATCGCCTGTGGGAATTCTGCGACCCCCTGCTGGAGGCCTTCTGGCGCCGGGAGTTCGACCTGGAATCCCCTGCGGCAATCGAGGCCGCCCTGGCCGCCGCCGGGCTGGACGTGGAGGACTGGTGTAGCTGGCTGGCGACCCGCGGGCAAGCCGAACTGGCCGCCGCGCAGGCACGGGCGGAAACCCTTGGCGTGTTCGGCGCCCCCACCTTCGTCTATCGGGGCGAACTGTTCTGGGGCAGTGACCGGGTGGATCTGCTCGCCGCCACCCTTGTCCCTTCCCAGCCCTGGTCTTTCTGAAAGCCAAACCATGTTCCGTTCCCTGCGTAGCCCTGAGGCCCTGCTCACCACCTTGCTGGCCGCCGGCATCCTGGCGATCACGATGGGCACGCGCCAGTCGCTCGGTCTGTTCATCAGCCCGATCAACAGCGCGACGGGCCTGGGCATTGCCACCATCAGCCTCGCCATGGCCATCGGCCAGTTCACCTGGGGTGCGATCCAGCCGGTAGCGGGCGCGGTGGCCGACCGCTACGGAGCACGCCCGGTGTTGCTTGCCGCCGTGCTGCTGCTGGCCCTGGGCTGCGCCGTCACACCGTTCATGGCGTCGGGTTTCGGCCTCATCGTTGCCATCGGCCTGCTGACCCAGGTCGGCGCAGGGGCGGCCAGTTTCTCGGTACTCATCGGTGCCGCCGCCCAGCGGCTGCCCGTCGAGGCGCGGGGCACCGCCTCGGGGGTGATCAACGCCGGCGGCTCCTTTGGCCAGTTCCTGTTCGCCCCCATCCTGCAAAAGCTCATCCAGACCGTTGGCTGGGTCAATGCCTCATGGGCCATGGCATTGATGGCGCTGACTGCGCTGCCGCTGGTCGGGCGGCTGACCCGGCCGCTGACGG
This sequence comes from Zoogloea oleivorans, assembly GCF_008107625.1. Lineage (GTDB taxonomy): Bacteria > Pseudomonadota > Gammaproteobacteria > Burkholderiales > Rhodocyclaceae > Zoogloea > Zoogloea oleivorans. Next base: position 23,033 of record NZ_SDKK01000038.1, on the reverse strand, counting down.
CGCCACCGCCAACCCATCCGGAAGCGGATCAGGGGGTGATGCGGGCGATCCGCAACGCGATGGCCGACCGCAGCTACCTGCTCCTGCACCTGGGCTTCTTCACCTGCGGCTTTCACATCGCCTTCCTCGTCACCCATCTGCCCGGCGAGGTGGACCTGTGCGGCCTGCCGCCGTCGGTCGCCAGCTGGTCCCTCGCCATCATCGGCCTGGCCAACATCTTCGGCAGCCTCTACGCGGGTTCCTGCGTATCCCGCTATCGCAGCAAGTACGTACTGGCCGTCATGTACGCCTCCCGCGTCGTGCTGATCGGCGGCTACCTGCTCCTGCCATCCTCGGCGCTGACCTTCTACGTCTTCGCCGCCGGCCTCGGCTTTACCTGGCTGGCCACCGTGCCGCCCACCGCCACCCTCGTCAGCAAGCTTTTTGGTGTGCGCTACCTCGGCACGCTGTTCGGCCTCACGCTCCTGTCCCACCAGATCGGTGGCTTCCTCGGTGCCTGGTTGGGGGGACTGGCGGTGGTGGAGTTCGGCAACTACAGCTGGATGTGGTACGCCGACATGGCCCTGGCTGCCATGGCTGCCGTGATCAACCTGCCGATTCGCGAAGCCCGGATCGAGCCCCTGTGGGTCGGACTTCAGTCCGACAAACCCTGATTCAAGGCACGCTGTCGGACTTCAGTCCGACCCACAAAAAGCCCTTAAGCCCACCCTGAAAGGAATCTGTCTTGACCACTTCAGAATCATCTCCTCAGGCCATCTTCTACTTTGACGTGATCTCGCCCTGGGCCTGCATACAGGGCGATCCCGGGCTGGACTCTCCGGCGATGCAGGCTGCAGCGAACGTCCGCTTTGGTGCCGCCCGCCTTGATGGGCTTTCGCAAGGCGCTTGCTGATTGAGTACTGCAAGTGGCCTTGGCGTCACTACGCAATCCGGATTTTTCAGAGGGATTCTACCGCACACATTTTGACCCCCTCATACAACCAGCCAGCCTGGATCATTGCATCGTAGTAATAGTCCTTGTAGGCCGTAAAGCGGTGATTCCCATCACCGAACATGTGCCGATTGTTGTAGAAGCGATGTATTGGCATAGTGTCTGCAGGACAAACTCCATTACTTGGTCGTTTGACATAGAAGGCAATGTTCTCGAAAGTCCAGTCAGTATTGTTCTTGATTATTTCGCACTCGGCTGGACTCGCCGTATAAAAGTGAGAATTGAAGACGTAACTGTAGAATCTGCACACCGGAGAGAGTTCAGGGGTGCTCTCTCTCCATGCGACAAAGTAATCTTCCGTATTTCGCCAGTTGCCGGCAACGCCGCTTTCAACCACGCCCGGTTCCAGGCGGCCACCTGTGCGAAAGTAGTGTCCGTAATCCGGGTTGTAAAATTCCGAGACAATTGCATACGGAGCAAGCAGCTTTGCCGCCAGCACCATAGAGTAGGCATTGGCAACGCCACTCCCGCAATATGGCCAATAGAGGTTGCATGCGCTGTCCAAGGGAAAGTCCAGACTCGTCGCCTGCAATAGCGCAGACAGTTCTTGAGGGGACAGGTTCGGGTTTTCCGCGAGGGCGAGGGATGCAATCCCGGCCACATGGGGTGCCGCCATGCTCGTGCCCTGATAGAAAGCATAATCAGGATAGGTGGGGCGGGTAGCGCCAGCGTTTACGGTGGACAGGATTCCGGCTATCTCGCCATAAAAACTGATGTCGCCGCCTGGTGCCGAAACGGCAACTTTGTATTCCTGGCTGTAATTGCTGTAGGAAGCACGATACCCATACAAATCAACGGACCCTACTGTTACGACACCTTCGCAGGACGCTGGCACGGTGGTGGCTGCTTCGGCATTGTTGTTTCCCGCGGCAACAACAATGAGTGCGCCCTTGGCTTTGGCCTGTTGAATTGCCTGTTGGTAAATATAGCTGCAACCACTCGGACTTTCCCCGCCGAGGCTCATGTTGATGATGTGTGCAGGGTTGGGATTGTTCGGAACGCCTGGCACTGAAACGCCTGCGGCCCATAACATGCCGTCCGTTATGTCGGACGGGTTTCCTCCGCACTTGCCGAGTACCCGTACGGGAAGGATTTTTGTATTCCAGTTAACGCCGGCAATCCCGATGCCGTTGTTTCCTTTCGCGGCGATGATTCCTGTTACATGCGTGCCATGCCATGAGCTGCCGTGGGAAGGGCAATTCGGATGCTGTGCTGCCTCGCTGGTGCTTACCCAGTCACCGGGATCGGATGGGTCTGCATCGCGGCCATTCCCGTCGTTGGCGCTCCATGCTTCCGAAATGAAGTCATAACCAGGCAATAGGCGGTCTGCGAACTCCGGGTGACTTGTTAAGCCGGTATCCAGCACAGCAACAACCGTGCTTGCGGAGCCCCAGGTAATGTCCCATGCCAGTTCGGCATCAATGCCGCCGCCAAAAAAGGTCGACGGCCCCATATTGTGCAAGTTTTCATTTAAAGGGTCGTAGGGGATAAAGTGCGCCTGTGCCCGGCTGTCGGCCTCGACAACATCCACTTCTTTCAATCGCTTGAGTCTATCAATAACAAGCAGCGCTTCCGGGTAACTCAGGGGGGTCTTGAAGCGGAATACGAACATGTCCATCGACATGGCCCGGTGGAAGCGGATTCCGGTGCCGGCGGCATTCTCCACGGCATTGAGGAGTGCCAGAGGAGGGGGCTGGTTGTCACGTGAGCGTGCTTTGGCCTGAGGCGATGTAAAGCGGATCATCACACCGTCAACAACAGTCTCGATGGCCTGCGAGGGAGGCGTTGCCTTTCGCTTGTCGATGGCTGCTTCAGCGTCTGCCTGGTTGGCAATTCTTTTTCGTGTCGAGACGGCCTTCGGGTCTTTGCCATCGAGAAGATTGCGCAGGACGTTGCCCAGTGTCTGGGTGCCGTGCTTGCCTGATTCGGGCGCCTGTTCGGTGTCGGCGTTGGCGACTTGTATCGACAATGCCAGGGATGTCAGCAGGATGTATTTACGTACAGCCATGTTTGTCTCGATTCGTTTCGGCGTGTGCCGCTGTCGTGCCAGTTTGTCACGCTTGGGCGTGAGGTCTCCATGACTATGACTTGAAGTTGGCCGCCGATGGTGTTCATCTTCCACCTTGTGAAGATGAAGTATTTCACATCGACTTGCGAAGCCTTCAGCGCGACCTGTTCTCCGGCGTGAGCCCTTGCTGGGGGCTTCGTCGGGTCGCCTGAGGGGCAATACCGACAAAACCGACAAGGCCCGTGTCGGAAATCCATCAGTGTGGCTTTGGATACGCCTGAGGTGATGAGTCATCTTGATGTTCTAAAAGGATTTTTCTGATTTTCGAGAGACTGGCTTGAAAACTGCAATGAAAGGCTTACCCAAACCTTTCTCTGGAGTTTCCGATGGATGCCCGAGTGTCGGCGAAAATCCAGTCCGTGTTCGAGGAACCGGCTTGCGAGCACAACCAGAACAAGGATGAGAAGGCCCGCAAGAAAGGTTGCACCAAGCAGCTTTCGCCCGGTGCGGCAGCCGGTGGCTGTGCCTTCGACGGGGCCAAGATCGCCCTCCAGCCGATCGCCGATGTGGCCCATCTGGTGCACGGTCCGATCGCCTGCGAAGGTAACTCCTGGGACAACCGCAATTCCTCCACCAGTGGGCCGCAGCTCTATCGCACCGGCTTCACCACCGACATCGGCGAGCTGGACGTGATCTACGGGGGCGAAAAGCGCCTCTTCAAATCGATCCGCGAAATCATCGAGAAGTACGATCCGCCGGCGGTCTTTGTTTACCAGACCTGTGTTACCGCCCTGATCGGCGACGACATCGAAGCCGTGTGCAAGCGCGCCGCCGAGAAGTTCGGTACGCCGGTGGTGCCGGTCAATGCGCCGGGCTTCGTCGGGCCCAAGAACCTGGGCAACAAGCTCGGCGCCGAGGCGCTGCTGGACTATGTGATCGGCACCGTCGAGCCGGAAGTCACCACTCCCTACGACATCAACATCATCGGCGAGTACAACCTGGCCGGCGAGCTGTGGCAGGTGCGGCCGCTCCTCGACGCGTTGGGCATCCGCGTGCTGGCGTGTATTTCCGGTGATGGGCGCTACAAGGAAGTGGCCCAGAGCCACCGGGCGCGGGCGGCGATGATGGTGTGCTCCAAGTCGATGATCAACGTCGCCCGCAAGATGGAGGACCGCTACGGCATCCCGTTCTTCGAGGGCTCGTTCTACGGTATCGAGGACATGAGCGACACCCTGCGCAACCTGGCCCGCTTGCTGGTGGAGCGGGGCGCGCCGGCCGATCTGCTGGCGCGTACCGAGGCGCTGATCGCGGTCGAGGAAAAGCGTGCCTGGGAGCGCATCGCGGTCTATCGCCCGCGCCTGGAGGGCAAGAAGGTGCTGCTCATCACCGGCGGCGTGAAGAGCTGGTCGGTGGTGGCGGCCCTGCAGGAGGCCGGCCTCGAAGTGGTCGGTACCAGCGTCAAGAAGTCCACCAAGGAAGACAAGGAAAAGATCAAGGAGATCATGGGCGAGGACGCCCACATGATCGACGACATGACGCCCCGGGAGATGTTCAAGATGCTCCGCGAGGCGCGCGCCGACATCATGCTGTCCGGCGGACGCAGCCAGTTCGTGGCCCTCAAGGCCAAGATGCCGTGGCTCGACATCAACCAGGAGCGCCACTACGCCTACGCCGGCTACGAGGGCATGGTCGACCTGGTGCGGGAGATCTCCAAGACCCTGTTCAACCCGATGTGGGAGCTGGTGAGAGTGCCTGCGCCGTGGGATGTGCCAGCCGTCGGGGAGGTGTGCTGACATGGCGATCGTCCTCGACAGCAAGAAGGCCTGCGCGGTCAATCCGCTCAAGATGAGCCAGCCGCTCGGCGCCTGCTACGCCTTCCTCGGCCTCTCCAGCACCATGCCGCTGATGCATGGCTCGCAGGGCTGCACGTCCTTCGGGCTGGTGTTGCTGGTGCGCCACTTCAAGGAAGCCATCCCGATGCAGACCACTGCCATGAACGAGGTGAGCACCATCCTCGGTGGCATGGACAACATCGAGCAGGCCGTGCTCAACATCAAGAAGCGCGCCAACCCGGCCCTCATCGCCATCGCCTCCACCGGCCTCACCGAGACCAAGGGCGACGATGTAGACGGCTACCTGCACCTGATCCGCGCCAAGCATGCCGAAACCCTGGCCGGCAGCGAGATCGTCTACGTGTCCACGCCGGATTTTGTCGGGGCATTCCAGGACGGTTGGGCGGCGGCGGTGAAAGCCTTGATCGCGGCTTTCGTGACGCCGGCCGACACCCGGGTGGCAGGGCGCATCGGCGTGCTGCCGGGTGCCCACCTGACCCCGGCCGACCTGGAAGAAGTGCGTGAGCTGATCGAAACCTTCGGCCTTCACCCGGTGCTGGTGCCCGACCTGTCCCGCTCCCTCGACGGCCACATTCCCGAGGATTTCACGCCGACTACCCTCGGCGGGGCAAGCCTTGGCGACATTCGCGGTCTGGCGGCCTGCGAGCACGTCATTGCCATTGGTGAGCAGATGCGCGGTGCCGCCGAGCGCCTGGAGGCCGTTGGCGTGCCCTGCACGCTGTTTGACCGGCTTACCGGCCTCACCGCCACCGACGCCCTGGTGGCGCTGCTGATGCGCCTGTCCGGCCAGCCGGCGCCGGCCCGCCTGAAGCGGCAGCGTGGCCAGCTTGTCGACGCCATGCTCGACGGGCATTTCCACCTCGGGGGCAAGCGCGTCGCCATCGGTGCCGAGCCGGATCTGCTGTTTGCGCTGGCATCGCTGATCCACGAGATGGGCGGTGAGGTGGCGGCCGCGGTAACCACTACCCACTCACCGGTGCTGACCCGGGTGCCGACCCCCGAAGTGCTCGTCGGCGATCTGGAAGATCTGGAACTGCGCGCCATCGGCTGCGACTTGCTGCTGACCCACGCCCACGGTCGTCAGGCGGCGGCGCGGCTGAACATTCCGCTGTTCCGGGCCGGCATTCCCCAGTTTGACCGCATCGGTGCGGCCCACCAGCTCAGCGTCGGCTACCGGGGCACCCGCGACCTGATTTTTCAGCTCGCCAACACCTTTATCGCCCACCTGCATGCTCACGGACCCGACGACTGGCCGTTGCCGGCCGAGGCTCGGGCGGCAGCGCAGGGTGGTGCCGCCACCGAAAACGTCATTCCGATTATTCCCGTCTGAGGAGCACGTCATGAAAATCGCTTTCGCCACCCAGGACAAGGAGTGCGTTGACGCGCACTTCGGCTGGGCCAAGTACATCGCCATCTACGAGATCAACGCGGAGGGCTACCACTTCCTCGAAACCTACGACTTCGGCGGCGAGATGGCCGAGGACGGCAACGAGGACAAGCTGGCTCCCAAGCTGGAGGCCATCAAGGACGTGGCCATCGTCTATGTGGCGGCCATTGGCGGCTCGGCGGCGGCGAGGGTGGTGGCCAGCAAGATCCACCCGGTCAAGGTTGCCGGGCCGGAACCCATCCTCGACATCCTCGACAAGCTGCAGGACGTGCTCAAGGGCACCCCGCCGCCGTGGCTGCGCAAGGCCCTGATCAAGGGCGAGGAACGCAATTTCGATTTTGAAGAAGAGGCCTGAAAAATGACTGAATTAGCCGAAGCATCCGTCGACGTGATGCAGGACCCTTTCATCAGCGAGCTGGTCAAGCAGTGGCGCGCCCAGGATGCCCACGGCACCTGGGAGGGCAAGACCGACGCGACCCTGCTCGAGCCCTACGTGCTGACCCCCGAGAAGCGCAAGGACCTGCCGATGATCGCCGACCCGGACCCCGAGACCCTGTGGCGCATGGAACTGTTCTACAACGCCATCGCCCTGGCCATCGAGCGCGAAACCAAGGTGATGGTCAGCCCCATGCTCAAGATGCACCACGAGGGTTTCGGCCGCCAGGTGCTCATCGCCGGGCGCCTGATTGTCTTCAACAAGCAGGTTCGTGACGCTCACCGCTTCGGCTTCAACACCCTGGAAAAGCTTGCTGCGGCGGGCAACAAGGCGGTGAGCGAAGCGGTCGAGATGATCCGCAAGTTTCCTGAAGTGGCCAACTATTCCTGATCGGAGCCCCAGCATGGACGACCTCGAAACCCTCAAGGCCCGGGTGAAGAAGCTCAACGCCCAGGCCACCCAGGCCAAGATGGACCTGCATGACCTGTCCGAAGACCTGCCGACCAACTGGGAGAAGATCCCCGAAGTCGCGCAGCGCGCCTACGACACCCACCAGAACCTGATGGCCGCCCGCAAGGACATGGCCGCGGCGAGCGCCTGAACGGCGCCGCACCCTCCCCCGGAGAACTGCCATGGCTTCATTTTCCGTCACCCTGCCGAGCGGGGAAATCTGGACCCCGCGCTTTGTCGCCGAGCTCAACCAGGAAAAGTGCATTGGCTGCGCCCGCTGCGTGCGGGTGTGCGCCCGCGAGGTGCTGGCACTGGTGGGCGTCACCGAGGATGGCGACATCATTTCCATCGACCCTGACAGCGACGAGGACGAGGAATACGAGAAGAAGGTGATGACCATCGCCCACAAGGAGAACTGCGTGGGTTGCGAAGCCTGTTCCAAAGTGTGCCCCAAGAAGTGTTACACCCACGCCGCCGCTGAACTCTAGGCCCTGGACCGGGCTCCGTCGACAAGGAGAGCGCCATGAACGACCTTTCCCAAGCTTATCTTGCGGCCCGTCTGGCCATGCCGGTGGCGCGCCTGGTGCCGGCATGGCTGGCCACCGCACTGGAGCTGGAATTCGGCCCGCAGGCCCCGACGATTGCGGCCTTGTGGAGCGCTCGCCATCCGGCTGCGGTTCGTGAGGACGGCACCACCGGCATCGATGAGCGTCACGAGGAATACGCCGAACTGCTGGAGTTGCTGCTCGAGCATGTGGGGCGTATCGATTCGCACAGCATCTCCATCGCCCGCTGGATCGCCTTGTCGTGCTGCGGCAAGGATCACCTGTGGGAAGACCTGGGGCTGCCGGAGCGGCCGGCTCTCGGTGCGCTGATGGCCCGGCGTTTTCCGGCCCTGCACGCGAAGAATGTGCATAACCTGCGCTGGAAGAAGTTCTTCTACAAGCAGCTTTGCGAGCGGGCTGAAGTGCAGGCCTGCCGGGCACCGAGCTGTGCCGAATGCGCCGAGTACGCCGGCTGCTTCGAGAGCGCGACGGCCTGAACGCGTAGGGGCGAATTCGTTCGCCCCTACGGCGTTGCCGGGTCGAACAGGTATGGGGTGCTTTCCCGATAGACCCGCAGCCACATCAGCGTTGCCGGAATGAGGGCGCGGATGGCGAACCACAGGGCTTCATCGCGGGGGGCACCGCTTTTGCCGAGTTGACCGCGCAGGGCTGCCCACGCCGCCCAGTCGATCTCGGCAAACTGCTGGCGCCGGGCATCGGGCAGATCGGCCAGGTTTTCCGCCATCACGGCCACCAGGTGGCCGATTTCGGCGCGGGCCAGACGCGAGCGCAAAAATTCCGCCAGATCCATGTCTTCGGCAAGCGTCAGTACGCCGGTGCCGGCATCGACGATGTTGGCGAGGAGGGCGCTGAGGATCATGGCCTGGGCTCCGTATCGGGCGGTGTGTCGGTCGGGCCGGGTGCGGAGCCGTCCTTCAGGCTGGCGATCACGCTGCTGCCCATGTTGTCGGCCGGGTCGAGTTGGGCGGCCTTGTCGAGCAGGGCCTGGGCTTCGGCACGGTCACCGCGGCGCAGGCGGATGAAGGCCAGGGCCTTGAGGGTGAACAGCCAGAAGCGCGCCGGACCGACGGCGCTGAAGTCGGCATCGCCGCCCTGCACGTCACGCCAGTGGCGGCCGATGTGCGCCAGCCCGGCGGCCATGCGCAGGCCGTCGCGGGCGCAGCGCTCGGCGTCGTCGAGGCGGCGACGGTAGAAGTAGAACTTGTACTGGGCGAAGTACACCGGCAGGCATTCGGGTGCCGACAGGCGGGCGCTCCACAGCAGGGCTTCGGCCCGGGTCGGATCGGCGTGGGCGGCGGCGGCCTCGTGGAGCAGGTGGTTGACGCTCGAAGGCGCATCGCCGCCAAAGAGCGCCCGGGAGCTTTCGCCGGTAAAGAGGTTCACCACACCGACGCCGGTGCCTGCAGGCGCGTGACGATCTCGTCGCCTTCCAGGTGTTTGTCGAAGATCTCGACCACATCGTCCTTGCCGACGCCGGAGTACATCACGCCTTCGGGATACACGAGCACATTGGGGCCGCTGTCACAGGGGCCGAGACAGCCCGAGTAGGTGACGCCGATGTGCTCGTAGGCGTTGCGCTTCTGCAGTTCGGCCCAGAAAGTCTGGAGCACATCGTTGCAGCCCTTGGCGGCACAGGAGCCGCGGGGGTGGCCCGGCGGACGTTGCTGGGCGCAGATGAACACGTGTTTTTTCGGCTTGGACATGGGGCTTCTCCGGTTGGGGATGGTGCAGGGACGTTGTTATGCGGCGGCGCAGCGGTCGATCCACTTTTCCAGTTCGGCGACGTGTTCGGCCTCTTCGGAGGCAAATTCGTCGGCCATCCGCTTGAGTCGCACGTTGTGGGTGATGGCGGCGATGCCGGCGTAGAAGGCGTGGCCGCGGCGCTCGGCCTCCAGGGCCAGCTCCAGCGCACCGAGTACGTCGGTGAAGCCGTCGATGCCTTCCCAGCCGGCGTTTTCGGGGCTGATGCCGTCGGGCCAGCGCAGCTGGTCGGGGCGCAGGTGGGGTACCGTGCGAAAGCCGCCGCGCTCCATGGCCTCGCCCAGGTGCTTGCGCGAGAACACCGCCATCTGACGGAAGAAGACCGCGACTTCGGCGTTGCCGGCGGTCTGCATTTGTTCGGTCAGCTCCTCGTAGTGGCGAGCTGCCTCCCGCTCGAGCTGGATGGCATGGGCGAGGAACAGGTGAAGGTCGTCCATGATGATCCTCAGCCGAACTTGAAGAGAATGCCGTGTCCACCGCGGGGATATTCCCATTCCACGTTGGACAGCTCGGTGCAGATGATCCGGCAGCTACCGCACTCCAGGCAGCCGTCGGCGATCAGCGTCACCCCGCCGTTGCCTTCGGACTTGTAGCAGGCGGCCGGGCAGACGAAGGTGCAGGCCTGGGTCTTGCACTCGTTGCGGCACAGATCGGGCTGGCGGATCTTGATGTGCGGCCGGCCGTGGTCGACCTTGTAGCGGTTCTGGAAGAGTTTTTCTTCCACATTGACGACGGTGCTCATCTGAAGGCCCTCCACAGCTTGAACGCATCGCCAGCGAGGCCGGCGAGGGTGCGTGATTTACGGAAACTCGAGAAGATTTCCTTCTCCTTGGTTTTCTTGTCGATGCCGTCCACCGTCAGCATGGTCTGGGCGGCGCGGTTGACCAGTTCGGGGTAGGTGGTGAAGAACTGGCTGTTGTCGTGGAACACGTTGGGCATGTCCCGGTATTTGTGCAGATCCTTCATCACGAAGGATTCGTCGAGCGCTGCCTTGTAGTTGGCCAGCGCCTTGGCGTTGAAGCCCTTGCCGGCAGTCTTGGCGGCGATCGCCGTTTCGGCGGCGAGGCGGCCGGTGGTCATGGCCAGGTTGGAGCCTTCCCGGTGGGTGGCATTGACGAAGCCGCCCGAGTCGCCGACGATCATCCAGCCGTTGCCGACGACTTTTGGCACCGCGTAGAAGCCGCCTTCGGGGATCAGGTGGGCGCAGTACTCCTTCATCTCGCCGCCGGCGATCAGCGGGGCGATGGAGGGATGAGCCTTCATCTTTTCGAGCATCGCGTAGGGCGCGGTGCGGTTGGGGTTTTCCTTGAAGTCGGAGAGCATGCAGCCGACGCCGAGGGTGATCGAGTCGCGGTTGGTGTAGAGAAAGCCGGTGCCCATCAGGCCGTCGGTGATCTTGCCGAACATCTCGATCACCACGCCTTCCTCGTCCTTCACGTTGAAGCGGGCCTCGATGGTTTCCTGGGGCATGAAGAGGATTTCCTTCACGGCCAGGGCCACGTTCTTGGCTTCGATTTCACCGTGGAAGCCGGCCTTGCGGGCGAGTGTCGAATTCACCCCGTCAGCCAGGATCACCACGTCGGCGAAAACTTCGCCGCCCTGACGGTCGCAGCGCACGCCGACTACCTGGTCACCGTCCATGAGCAGACTGTCGACGGTGGTTTCGCAGATCACCAGCGCGCCGGCTTCCTTGACCTTGGACGAGAACCACTTGTCGAACTGGGCGCGGATGATGGTGTAGCGGTTGTAGGGCGGCTTGTTGTAGTCGTCGGAGCGAAAGTGGGTGCCGACGAAGGACTGCTCGTCCAGTACCCACATGCGCTGCTCGATGATGTGGCGCTCCAGCGGGGCGTCCTCGCGAAAGTCGGGGATGATCTGCTCCAGCGCGTTGGCGTAGAGAATCGCTCCCTGCACGTTCTTCGAGCCGGGGTATTCGCCGCGCTCGATCTGCAGCACCGACAGGCCGGCCTTGGCGGCGGTGTAGGCGGCGGCGTTGCCCGAGGGCCCCGCGCCGACGACGATGACGTCGAATTTCTCGCTCATGGTGGGTCTCCGGTGGGCGTTCAGGCGGCCTTGCGGCTGCGCATTGCGATGTGTTCGCGGAAGGTTTCGGTGAGCACCGGCAGCACCTGCATGGCGTTGCCGACGATGCCGTGGTGGGCGAAATCGAAGATCGGGGCATTGGCGTCGGTGTTGATGGCGACGATCACGTCGGCGCCCTCCATGCCGACCCGGTGCTGAATCGCCCCCGAGATGCCGGCGGCGATGTAGAGCTTGGGGCGCACGGTCTTGCCGGTCTGGCCGACCTGGCGCTCGGCGTCCACCCAGCCGGACTGGACCACCGGGCGGGTTGCGCCGACCTCGGCCCCCAGCACGCGGGCCAGCTCCCACACCAGCTTGAAGTTGTCCGGCGACTTCATGCCCTTGCCGCCCGACACGATGATGTCGGCGTAAGCCAGGTTGACCTTGTTGTTGTTCTCGTCGGCGATGAAGTCGAGGAGCTTGGTGACGATGTCGGTTTCGATCATCGCCAGGCGGTCTTCGACGATGACGCCACTGCGACTCGGGTCGGCGTCGGGCATCTGCATGACCCGCGGCCGTACCGTGGCCATTTGCGGGCGATAGGCGAGGGTCATGATGGTGCACAGGAGCGAGCCGCCGAAGGTCGGGCGGGTGGCGGCCAGTGCCCGGGTGGCCGGGTCGATGCGCAGTTCGGTGCAGTCGGCGGTCAGGCCGGTGGACAGCGTGGTGGCCACCGAGCCGGCCAGGTCGCGGCCCATGGTGGTGGCGCCCAGTAGCACGATCTCCGGCTGGTACTTGTTGACCAGGTCGGTCATGCCCTTGGTGAAGGGCTCGTTACGGTAGCCCTTGAGCACCGGGTCACGCACGATGTAGCAACTTTCGGCACCGAAGGTATAGGCCTCCTTGGCAATGGCGTCGAGGGCTTCGTCGGCACCGCCCATGACCACCCCGGCAAGGGACACGCCGAGGGTGTCGGCGAGTTTGCGTCCCTCGCCGAGCAGTTCCCAGGAAACCGGGTGAACCACTCCGCGGTCGTGTTCGATGAACACCCAGACGCCCTTGTAGGCTTTCAGGTGTTCGGGCAGTTCCAGGTTGCGGCCGCCTCGGGCGGCGGGCTTTTTGGCTTCGGCCTCGCTCATGGCAGGGATCCTTTCGCGTGTCGTCGTGGGGTCAGACTGTGGCCTTGGCGAGGATGTCGCGCTCAAGGGTGGGGTGCTGGGTGAAGATCTTCTGGATCACGTTGAGGGTCACGTCCCGCGGGCTGGCGTCCTCGACGGACTGCATCAGGGCCTTTTCGGCGCGCGGGGTCGGGCCGAAGACCTTGCTCACCACGGTGGGCGAGCCCTTCAGGCCGATCTTGGTGATGTCCTCGATGCCGGCGGCTTCCTTGCTCCACTTGCGCACCGGGTAGCGGGCGGCGTGGATCATGTTTTCCAGCGGGGCGAAGCGCATTTCGTTGGTGCCTTCGAGCATGGTGATCAGGCACGGCATGGCGGTGCGCAGCACCTGCACGCCGCCTTCGGCCCGGCGCTCGACGGTGATGCGGTCGTTTTCGATGTCGACCTCGGCGATTCGCGATACGTAGGTGAGCAGTTGCAGGCCGAGGCGCTTGGCGATGCCCGGCCCCACCTGGGCGGTGTCGCCGTCGATGGTCTGCTTGCCGGTGAACACGATGTCCACCTTCTGCTCGCGGCTGATCTGGCGAACGGCCGCCGCCAGCGCGTAGGAGGTGGCCAGGGTGTCGGCACCGGCGAAGGCCCGGTCGGTGACCAGTACGGCGTCATCGGCCCCGAAGGAGATGCACTTCTTCAGCGCGTCCTCGGCTTGCGGCGGACCCATGCACAGCATGGTGACTTTGCCGCCGAACTGGTCCTTGAGGCGCAGGGCTTCTTCAAGGGCGAACAGGTCGTAAGGGTTGACGATGGCCGGTACGCCCTGGCGCATGATGGTGTTGGTTACCGGGTGGACACGGATCTGTGCCGAATCCGGAACCTGTTTGATGCAGACGACGATGTGCATGGCGGCACTCCTGTCGGGTTAGCTGGCGGAGGGAAGGGTGGCGCGCAGGCTGTCGAGGCTGACCTGCTGGCGGCCGTCGGTGTCCTGGAAGACCTTGAAGACCTTTTCCCGGGCCGGCGTCGATTGCACAAAGTCGTCGTAGGCGGCGACCAGGTGGCTGCGGTAGCGGCTGAACATTTCGCTGCCCGCGACTTCGCTCAGGTCGGTGTCCCGGCGCAGGTACTGGTAGAAGCGCTTGAGGATGTGGAGCCGGCTCACATTGACCACCTTCTGGTCGAAGGGCACGGCGAAGAACTGGAGGAATTCCTCGGCAGAGGAGAGCTTGGCGAGTTCGCCGATCAATTCGTTCATGACGTCAGGCTCCTGGTGGGGTGGTGGCGGAGAGCTTCCAGCTACCGTCGAAAGTGGGTTGGGAACAGGTGTCGTCACAGCTGTGACAGGCGCCTTCGGCGGAGCCGGATTCGCCCTTCAGGGTGGCGATTTCCCGTTCCATCTGGGCGATGCGGTCGAGCAGGCAGCCGATGGCCTTGCCGACCGGATCGGGTATCTGGTGGTGGTCGAGGTCGATGCCGTGGGCGAAGCGCCGCCCTTCCTTGGGCAGCACCATGCGCCCCGGAATGCCGACCACCGTCATGCCGGGGCGTACGTTGTCGATGACCACCGAGTTGGCGGCGACGCGGGCGTTGTCGCCCACCGTGATGGGGCCGAGGATCTTGGCGCCGGCGCCAACGACCACGCCGCTGCCGAGGGTCGGGTGGCGCTTGCCGGGGTTCCAGGTGGTGCCGCCGAGGGTGACGCCGTGGTAGAGGGTCACGTCGTCGCCGATCACCGCGGTCTCGCCGATCACCACGCCGGCCCCGTGGTCGATGAAGAAGCGCCGGCCGATGCGGGCGCCCGGGTGGATGTCCACGTTGGTCACCAGCCGGGCCAGGAAGGACAGGGCCCGCGCCGGGTAGCGCCAGTTGCCCTGCCACAGTCGGTGGGCCAGGCGGTGGAGCATCAGGGCCTGCACGCCGGGGTAGATGGTGAGCAGTTCCAGGGTGTTGCGGGCAGCCGGGTCGCGGGCGAAGACGCAGGCCACATCTTCGCGCAGGGTGGCGAAGAAGCCGGGCGGCGGCGGGGCGGTGGCGGCGAGGGTTGTCATGTCGGGTTCCCGCGGGCTCATGATGCGTTCTGCCCGCAGCGGGTGACCTCGAGGAGGAAGCGGGCCAGTTCGCCCGCCGAAGGGGCGCGCTTGTTGCTGGTGGCGTGTTCGCGGATGCGCGTCAGCAGGGTGTGGGCCTCGCTGTCCGAGACGAACATGCCGAGCTGGGCGTAGGCGGCGATCACCGCCCGCGAGCCGGAATGCTTGCCGAGCACGGTGCGGTGGGCGCGTCCGAGTTCGGCCGGATCGAAGCCCTGATAAGTGCGCGGGTCTTTCAGCAGGCCATCGACGTGAAGGCCGGCCTCGTGGGTGAACACCGCTTCGCCGACGATGCTCTTGTTGGCCGCCACGGCCCGTCCGGAGGCGCTGGCGACCAGCGCCGAAATGGCCGGCAGGGCATGGGTGTCGATGCCGGAATCGATGCCGTGCAGGTGGCGCAGGCCCATCACGATCTCTTCCAGCGGGGCGTTGCCGGCCCGCTCGCCGAGGCCGTTTACCGTGGTGTTGGCATGGGTGGCTCCGGCCCGGAAGGCGGCCAGGGTGTTGGCGGTGGCCAGGCCGAGGTCGTCGTGGGCGTGCATTTCGATGCCGATGTCCACCCGCCGGCGCAGCTCGGCAATGGCGGCGTAGGTGGAGAAGGGATCGAGGATGCCGAGGGTGTCGGCAAAGCGGATGCGCGTGGCGCCGGCGCGCTGGACGGTTTCGGCCACTTCGCCGAGAAAGGCCGGATCGGCGCGGGAGGCATCCTCACAGCCCACCGACACCATGAAGCCGCTGTCCAGGGCCTTGCGCACGTAGTGCTGGATCTGCGCCAGCACCCAGTCGCGGTTGCGTTTGAGCTTGCCGAGGATGTGGATGTCCGACACCGGGATCGACAGGTTCAGCATCTCCACCGGGCAGGCCTGGGCGGCGGCCAGGTCGGCGTCGGTCATCCGGCACCACACCATCAGGCTGGCCGGCAGGCCAAGGTGGGCGATTTCCTGGATGGCCTCGATCTCCACCGGCCCCATGGCCGGGACGCCGATTTCCATCTCGCTGACACCGACCGCCGCGAGGGCCTGGGCGATGGCGCTTTTTTCCTCGAGGGTGAAGGCCACGCCAGCGGTCTGTTCGCCGTCGCGCAGGGTGGTGTCGTTGATGGTAGGCAGTAGGCTCATGGTCGGTGTTTCCTTTCATCACCTGTTAAGCAAAGGCCGTGCCATCTACTGGGATTGTTTTAGTTCGCTGATTTAAAAGGTTTTAATTGCCCGCTTCGGGGGGCGGCCGGGAAGTGGAGGGGACCGGCTGTAGGCTTTGTCGGATTCCCCACAGGTGTCACCGGCGTAAGTCCTGCATACGCACTCGGTACGCCAGGCGCATAGTCGGTATGCAGGCACGCGCACTCACTGCGCCGACGCGAGAAATCACTATTTTTGTTTGGAGAATGACTACTTCGCGCCGTCAACTTGGCAAGTTGCCCTGTCCAATTGCCAATCGGACGCACCACGGAAGCAATGTGATGGACCAGATTGGCAATGTGATGCACCCAAGCGCGGCTGGCGCGGCTTTCCAAGAAGCAGACCGTTCAGCCGTGCTCGCGGGCGTGGTTGCGGGAGTGTTTTGGAATCTCGATCAGCAGGTCGGTGTCGCTCAGGCGGACACAGCAGGCCAGCCGTGAGTCGGCCTGCAGGGCCCAGGCCGCGTCGAGCTGGTCTTCTTCCAGGTCGGCGCTGGGGGCAAGGCTGGCGCCGCCCTGGCGGACATACACGTGGCAGGTGGCGCAGGCCGCCACTTTTTCACAGGCATGTTCAAGGTGCACGCCATGGGCGAGGAGGGCGTCGCACAGGGATTCGCCGGGCGCCGATTCAAAGTGAACGCCGTCGGGGCACAGGTGGGGATGGGGCAGCACGCGGACAGTGGTCATCACAGGGTCTCCAGGCTGCGGCCGGCCAGGGCGCGCTTGATGCTGGCGTCCATGCGCCGGGCGGCAAAATCGCCACTGACCGTGTTGAGGGCGTCGGTGGCGGCGCGAATCTTGCGCGTGTCACCTTCGTCGGTTTCGAGCAGTTCGGCCAAGGTGTAGAGGGCGGTCTGCACCACAATGCGTTCGGGCGGGGCGAGCAGTGTTGCGCCGTCTTCGGCGAGGGCTGCGTCTGTGGCGTCGATGAGGCGGCGGGCTTCCACCTGGGCCTCGCGCAGCATGCGGGTGGCCGCGTCGATCTCGGCGGTGCCGTAGGCATCCAGCAGCATCCGCGCCACTTCCCCGTCGCCGAGGCCGTAAGAAGGCTTGACCTCCACATGGGCTTCGACGCCGCTGGTCTGCTCGCGGGCGCTGACCGACAGGAGTCCGTCGGCGTCGATCTGGAAGGTGACGCGGATGCGGGCCGCGCCGGCCACCATTGCCGGAATGCCGCGCAGGGTGAAGCGGGCCAGCGAGCGGCACTCGGAAACGATTTCCCGTTCGCCCTGCACCACATGCACGCTCATGGCGGTCTGGCCATCCTTGTAGGTGGTGAAGTCCTGGGCACGGGCGGTGGGGATGGTGCTGTTGCGCGGGACGATCTTTTCGACCAGCCCGCCCATGGTTTCGAGGCCGAGGGACAGGGGGCACACGTCAAGCAGCAGCCAGTCGGCTTCGCTGCCCGACTTGCGGTTGCCGGCCAGTACATCGGCCTGCATGGCGGCGCCCAGGGCGACCACCAGGTCGGGGTCGAGGTTGTTGAGCGGCGGGGTGCCGAACAAACTCTCCACTGCCGTCTGCACGTGGGGCATGCGGGTGGAGCCGCCAACCATCACGACGCCCTTGATCTCCTCGGCGCCGAGGCCGGCGTCGCGCAGGGCCTTGCGCACCGGGCGCAGGCTGCGGGCGACGAGATCGGCGGTCAGTTCGGTGAAGGTGCTGCGGCTGACGATCACGTCGAGCAGGCGGCCGTTGCTGAAGTTGCAGGTGGCCACGGCCTGTTCGATATCCGACAGGGTTTCCTTGACGGCGCGCGCCAGGGCCAGCAGGCGGCGCTGGTCTTCCACCGGCAAGTCGTCGTCGATACCTGCCTGACGCTTCAGCCAGTCGGCCAGGTGCTGGTCGAAGTCGTCGCCGCCCAGCGCCGGATCACCGTTGGTGGCGAGCACTTCGAAGATCCCGCGGGTGAGCTTGAGAATGGAGATGTCGAAGGTGCCGCCGCCCAGGTCGTACACGGCGTAGATGCCTTCGGCGGCGTTGTCGAGGCCGTAGGCAATGGCCGCAGCGGTGGGTTCGTTGAGCAGGCGCAGTACGTTGAGGCCGGCCAGCCGGGCGGCGTCCTTGGTGGCCTGGCGCTGGGCGTCGTCAAAATAGGCGGGCACGGTGATGACGGCGCCGGTGAGTTCACCGCCGAGGCTGGCCTCGGCCCGCTCGCGCAGGGTGCGCAGGATGTCGGCCGAGACTTCCACCGGGCTCTTCACGCCGGCGCGGGTCTCGATGCCGACCATGCCTGGCGCGTCGGTGAGCCGGTAGTGGCTGCGCATGGCCGCGTCGGCGTCGGCAAGGCTGCGGCCCATCAGGCGTTTCACCGAGGCCAGGGTGTTGAGCGGGTCGACGGCCTGCTCGGCGCGGGCTGTCCGACCGACGATGGTTTCACTTTCGCCGTAGCGGACCACCGAGGGCAGCAGGACGTGCCCCTCGGTATCCGGCAGGGCCCGGGCCATGCCGCTGGCCACGGTGGCGACGAGGGAATTGGTGGTGCCGAGATCGATCCCGACGGCCAGACGGTGCTGGTGAGGTGCTGCAGCCAGCCCCGGCTCGGCGATTTGCAGCAGCGCCATGATGGGTTCTCCCGTTACAAGGTCAGACGGCGAAACTCTCGCCACAGCCGCATTCGGCCTTGGCGTTGGGGTTGTTGAACTTGAAGCCCTCGTTGAGTCCTTCGCGGACGAAGTCCAGCTCGGTGCCGTCGAGGTAAGGCAGGCTGCGCGGGTCTACCAGCAGCCGTACGCCGCTGCTTTCGAAGATCAGGTCTTCAGGCAGGCTTTCGTCAGCGAATTCGAGGGCGTAGGCCATGCCGGAGCAGCCGCTGGTCTTGACGGCGAGGCGCAGGCCGAAGCCCTTGCCGCGCTTGTCGAGGGTCTTCTGGATATGGCGGGCGGCGTTGTCGGTGACAGTGATGCTCATGGCGCCCACCTCACATGGAGAACGAACTGCCACAGCCGCAGGTGCTGGTGGCGTTCGGGTTGCGGATCACGAAGCGCGAGCCTTCGAGGCTGTCCTCGTAGTCGATCTCGGCGCCAACCAGGTACTGGGTGCTCATGAAGTCGATCAGCAGGGTGACGCCGGACTGCTCGATGCGAAAGTCGTCTTCGTTGGCGATTTCGTCAAAGGAGAAGCCGTACTGGAAGCCCGAGCAGCCACCGCCGGTCACATAGACGCGCAGCTTGAGTTCGGTGTTGCCTTCTTCGGCGATCAGTTCGGCGACCTTGCCGGCCGCCGCCGGGGTGAAGATGACCGACGGTGCTTCAGGGGTGTTTGTGCTCATGACGGGACTCCTCAGGCTACGGGCGCGCAGATCGGCGCCTCGGTTTCGATGCTGTCGTGCTTGGAACGGTAGTCGGCGACGGCGGCCTTGATGGCGTCCTCGGCGAGAATCGAGCAGTGGATCTTGACTGGGGGCAGGGCCAGCTCTTCGGCGATCTCGGTGTTTTTGATCTCGAGGGCCTGGGCGAGGGTCTTGCCCTTGACCCATTCGGTGACCAGCGAGCTGGAAGCAATCGCCGAGCCGCAGCCGTAGGTCTTGAACTTGGCGTCCTCGATGATGCCGTCGGCGGATACCTTGATCTGCAGGCGCATCACGTCGCCGCACGCCGGGGCGCCGACCATGCCGGTGCCCACGTCTTCGTCTTCCTTCCCGAAGGCGCCGACATTGCGGGGGTTTTCGTAGTGCTCGATGACTTTTTCGCTATAGGCCATGACGTTTCTCCGGGTGAGGGGCTCAGTGGGATGCCCACTGGATGCTTTCGATGTCGATGCCTTCGCGCACCATTTCCCACAGGGGGCTCAGTTCGCGCAGCTTGGCGACGGCCTCGGTGACGAGGACGATGGTGGTATCCACCTCCGCTTCGGTGGTGAAGCGGCCGATGGAGAAGCGGATCGAGCTGTGCGCCAGTTCGTCGCTGCGGCCCAGGGCACGCAGCACGTAGGAGGGCTCAAGGCTGGCCGAGGTGCAGGCCGAACCGGACGAGACGGCCAGTTGCTTGATGCCCATCAGCAGGGATTCGCCCTCCACGTAGTTGAAGCTGACGTTGAGGTTGTGGGGAATGCGGGCGTCCATGTCGCCGTTGAGGTACACCTCGTCCATCGCCGAGAGGCCGGCCCACAGGCGGTCGCGCAGCCAGCGGATGCGCTCGTTTTCGGCGGCCATGCCGGCGCGGGCGATCGAATAGGCTTCGCCCATGCCGACGATCTGGTGGGTCGGCAGGGTGCCGGAGCGCATCCCGCGCTCGTGGCCGCCGCCATGGATCAGGGCTTCGAGGCGCACGCGGGGCTTGCGTCTCACATATAAGGCTCCGATGCCCTTGGGACCGTAGATTTTGTGGGCCGACAGGGACAGCAGGTCGATGGGGGTGGTTTCGAGGTTGATCTCCACCTTGCCGGCAGCCTGGGCTGCATCGACGTGAAAGAGCACACCCTTTGAGCGGCACAGGGCACCGATGGCGGCTACGTCCTGGATCACTCCGATCTCGTTGTTCACCAGCATCACGGAGAGCAGCACTGTGTCGGTCCGGATGGCCGCGGCGAGCTTGTCCAGGTCGATCAGGCCGCTGGCTTCGACGTCCAGGTAGGTGACGGTGAAACCTTCCCGTTCCAGTTCGCGGCAGGTGTCGAGCACGGATTTGTGTTCGGTACGGATCGTGATCAGGTGCTTGCCGCGGGCTGAATTGAAGCGGGCGGCACCCTTGATCGCCAGGTTGTTGGATTCGGTGGCGCCGGAGGTCCACACGATTTCCTTCGGGTCCGCATTGACCAGGGCGGCCACCTGTTCTCGGGCCAGTTCGACTGCGCCTTCTGCCGCCCAGCCAAAGGCGTGGGAGCGGCTGGCCGGGTTGCCGAAACGTTCGGTCAGGTAGGGGATCATCTTCGCCGCCACCCGTGAGTCCACCGGGGTGGTGGCGGCGTAATCCAGGTAGATCGCTTGGGTAGTCATGGGGTCCTGTTCTCCGCTGCGGGGGTACAGGGCCTTCAGCAACTTCGGTGCCAAGGTCTGGGGATGGTTTCAGTTCCTTGAATGGAAAGGGAAATTTTTGTTTTGACGTGGGTTTGTGGTGATGCAGTGAGAAGGCTTTGTCGGCTTTGTCGGATTCCACACAGGGCGGCGGGCGATGGCGTTCCTTGTGGCGCGTGCGGCATCGCAGCAGAGCACTGTTGAGGGGCGCAATGCGCCGTAACAGGGCGAGTTTGAGCAGGCCTGGCAGCCCTGCGTCACAGCGGCTTTTTACCGCGTCGCAATAAATCAATGACTTGCGCAACACACCTCGCCCTTAATATCCCTACACTTTGTAGGTATAAGGCTTGCTAGGGTCAGGAATGCTATTGCCAATACCGGCATGCCCGTCCGTTCCTGCCTGAAGGAGGTTCGCTATGAACGCGATTCTGCATGTGCGGGCTCAGACCGAGCTCGCCACCATCTACGAAATCAGCAAGATCCTCACCTCCAGCCTGAATGTGGCGAAGACCTGTCGCGAAGCGCTCAACGTGCTGGCCAACAACATGGGCTATCGGCGTTGCATGATCGTCACCGAAAACGATGACGGCGATCTGCACTTGCTGGCTGCCGTCGGCCTCAGCCCCGAAGAGTACGGTGCGGGCCATTACCATCCGGGCGAGGGGGTGATCGGCAAGGTGTTTACCAGCGGCATGCCGGCGGTCGTGCAGGATTTGGCGGCGGAACCTGTCTTCCTGAATCGCACCGGGGCCCTTGATCATGTTGATGGCGAGCCCATTGCCCTGGTCGGTATGCCGATCCGTGTTGCGCAGCAGGTGGTCGGCGTGATTACCATCGATCGCGTCAACGGGCGCAACGTCGGCGGCTTCAATGAGGATGTGCGTCTTCTGACCATGGTTGCGAGTCTCGTTGGTCAGGCCCTGGCCCTGCAGCGCACGGTGGTTGCCGAGCGCAACGAGCTGATCAGCGAAACCCGCCGCTTGCGTCACGAGCTAAAGGGGCGCTACAAACTCGACAACGTGATCGGTGTGTCCAAGCGCATGCAGGATGTCTTTGCGGAAGTGCACCAGGCCGGGCCGTCCCGCTCGACGGTGCTCCTGCGCGGCGAGAGCGGCACTGGCAAGGAAGTCATTGCCCGCGCGCTGCACACCCTGTCGCCGCGCAAGGATGCTCCTTTTATCAAGGTGAACTGCGCCGCCCTTAGTGAAAGCCTGCTTGAGTCCGAACTCTTCGGCCACGAGAAGGGCAGCTTCACCGGCGCCGTCGGCGAACGCAAGGGGCGCTTCGAGATGGCCGACAAAGGCACCTTGTTCCTCGACGAGATCGGCGACATCTCGCCCGCTTTCCAGGCCAAGCTGCTGCGCGTGCTGCAAGAGCGGGAGTTCGAACGGGTCGGCGGCACCCGCTCGATCAAGGTAGATGTGCGCCTGGTGTGCGCTACCAATCGCAATCTTGAAAAAATGGTCGCCGCCGGTGAGTTTCGGGCCGATCTCTATTACCGCATCAACGTGGTGAGCCTCTTCCTGCCACCCCTGCGCGAGCGCCGCGACGACATCCCGCCGCTGATCGCCTATTTCGTCGAGCGCTTCAACAAGGACAATGAGCGCGACTTGCGGGTCACGCCTGAAGCCCTCAATGTGCTTACGAACTGTTACTGGCCGGGTAACGTGCGTGAGCTGGAAAACTGTATCGAGCGTACCGCCACCATGGCGCGCGGAGATGCCATCAGCGAGTTGCACTTTCCCTGCCACACCAACCGCTGCCTGACCCAGTCCCTTCATCACGCGGACAAGGACGACGCGGTCGCCCCGGTCCGTTCTTCGGGTGGCTCTGTGGAGATATCTCTACCCATCCCCGAAATCCCCCATCGCACGTCTGCTCCCGAGCGACTCTTTGGTGATGTGCTGCCGGAAGGGGAGCGGGAACGTCTCATCTGGGCGATGGAGCGCAGTGGCTGGGTTCAGGCCAAGGCTGCACGGCTGCTCAATATCACCCCCAGGCAGATGGGCTATGCGCTGCAGAAGTTTGATATCGAGGTCAGACGGTTCTGAGGGGGCAGTTGCTGATGCTTTTCGCCGCGCGTCGCAATTTATTTTCGCAATGATGTTGACGGAGTTTGATTGTTATATATAATGCGGCCTCTTCGTTGCAGCGTTGCCGGAAACGAAACGCGAACGGGGTGGTGAAGTGGGAAGTGCTGCAGAGAGTCGCAGTGCTGGCGTTTCA
>NZ_SDKK01000106.1 GCF_008107625.1 Zoogloea oleivorans | reverse complement strand
GGGGCTTTTTGTTTTTACAGTGACCCGTCCTGAAAGAAGTTGACACCTTTTCTGTCAAGAGAGGGGAAGTCAGATGGACTCAGGGATCAAGAGGACGCAGAAGGACTACACGCTGGCTTTTAAACTGGCGGTGGTCGAGCAAGTGGAAAAAGGCGAACTGACCTACAAGCAGGCGCAGGACCGGTACGGCATCCAGGGTCGATCAACGGTGCTGGTCTGGCTACGCAAGCACGGTCGCCAGAACTGGGGGCCGATGGCACACTACGGCCGCATGAGTAAGCCGAACCCAAGCCCGAACAGCCCGACGCTCACGCCCGAGCAGCGGATCAAGGAACTGGAAGTCCAGCTCAAGGAGGCCCGGGAGAAATCCCGGTTCTTTGAAGCGGTGATCGAGGTGCTGAAGACGGACTATGGGGTGCACGTCGTAAAAAAGCCTGTGGGCAAGTCCTCGCGCAAAAGTCCGTCGAAGGGCTGAAGGTGTCGAGGGCTTGCCGCTACATGGGCATCAGCCGGCAGGCGCACTACCAATGGCAGCGCCGTCGGGCGTGCGACGAAGCCCGGCACGAACGGATTGTGGGCCTGGTGAAGGAGAAGCGCTTGCGCCAGCCCCGCTTAGGCACGCGCAAGCTGCACCACCTGATTCGCCCGGCGCTGATGGCCGAAGGCCTGGGCATCGGGCGTGATGCCTTGTTCGATCTCTTGCGCGGGAATCGTCTGCTGGTCCGGCCCCGGCGGGCGTATCACAAGACGACGGACAGTCACCATCGTTTCCGGCGCCACCCGAATTTACTTAAGGCGGGGCCGGAACAGGTTCAGGCCGAAGCCAGCGAGCAGGTCTGGGTCGCCGACATCACCTATCTGCCGACCCGGGAGCGCTGCGCCTACCTGAGCCTGGTCACCGATGCCTACTCCCGCAAGATCGTCGGTTACCACGTCCATGACAGCCTGCACACAGCCGAGGTCAGCCAGGCCTTGAAGATGGCCCTCAAGGGGCGCCAGGGACAGCAGCCGCTGGTTCATCATTCCGATCGCGGCATCCAA
>NZ_SDKK01000066.1 GCF_008107625.1 Zoogloea oleivorans | reverse complement strand
ACCAGTTTTTCCGGATACCCTTTTATATCAAACAGCCTTCTTTATTGTCAGACGATACCGACAATCCAGTAACAAAAGAACCACAGTGCAAGTAGCCATAACAGTACGAAAAATCCAGCAGTAACGTAACTGACAGGCCAGTTTAACGTTTTTTTAGCTTGCTCACGAGCCGATACTAACACCTCAGGAGGGGTAAATCTGATGACCAGTGCTAACAGGCCGTTGAAAAACGCATGTTGAAACCGGAGTTCGCTTTCGCTTTTCGGTGCGTGTCGCTGTTTTCGACGCCAACGAGGTCGAATTCGACCATTTCGCGCCCGAATTCGAAGCCTTTTGGTGCCTCGTGTTCGCCTTTCGACGAACTCCAGGCGGATTTCGGCCTACACATGTTTGGCGTCCCACCAACCCGTGAGGCTGCCGATGCGCACCAGGTTGTAGGTTGCGAAGCACAGCAGCGCCTGGCCGGCGAGTTTCTCGCGACCGATCAGCTTGGTCTTGCGCAGACCGCCGACGGTTTTCAGCCAGCCGAAGGCTTCCTCGATGCGCTTGCGCACTTTGAGCGAGCTCTTGTAGCCGGCGTGGCGTGTCGTGCGGCCATCGAGTGCCGAGCCGGTGCGCTTGGCCGCAACGTGCGGCGTGACGCCCGCCTTGCGGCAACCGGCAACGAAGTCGTGCGTGTCGTACCCCTTGTCGGCGCCGACCGTCGCGCCGCGCCGACACTGGCGGCGAATCATCCGCAGCGCTGCTTCGCGCTCGGCGGTGCCGTTGGCGGGTGTCGTATCGACATCGACGACGAGTCCGTTGCGGTTCTCCATCAGGACGTGGCTCATGTGCGAAAGCCGCGCCTCGGCGCCGTGCGACTTGCGAAACAGCTGCGCGTCCGGATCGGTGCTCGACGCGTGGGTGTCGTTGATTCGCCGCTGCCCTTTGAAATCAACCTCCGGGTTGCGTCCCGGCCCGGTCGGCGGTCCGCTGCCGTCTTTCGGCTTGAAACTCTTGTGCGATGCCCACGCCTCGATCAGCGTGCCATCGACGCTGAAGTGCTCGCTGCTGGTGAGCTTTCCCCACTGCGCAAGCGCCTTCACACGCTCGAAGAAGATCCGCGCCAAACCTTCATTGAAGAGGCGGTCGCGGTTCTGGCTGAAGGTCGAGTGGTCCCAGATAGCGTCGTCGATGCCGAGGCCGACGAACCAGCGATACAGCAAGTTGTAGTCGAGGCTCTCAACCAGCAATCGCTCCGAGCGAATCGAGAACAGGATCTGCAGCAACAACGCTTTGAGCAGTCGCTCCGGCGGCACCGACGGGCGCCCGACGCGTGCATAGATCGCATCGAACTCATCATCCATCGAAGCGAGGACCGCATCGACCAGCAACCGCAGCTTGCGCAGCGGGTGGGCGGTCGGAATGCGCTCCTCAAGGCTCACGTAGGAGAACATCGCGCTCTGCGGACTTGCTTGGCCTCGCATCGGTATCGGCTGCCTCGACATGTCAGGTGCCTGAATTTTACCGTCCCGCGCCTGGGCAGCGGGCGGGGTTTTTCAACGGCCTGCTAAGCCCAATGGAATCAATAATAAATCATCGAGATAGCCGATAACTGGAATAAAGTCAGGAATCAGGTCAATAGGGCTAAACGCATACGCCGCGACGAATAAAGCCAACCCTCGAACAATCATGGGAGTGCGCGGGTCACGTGCGGCGAAATACACCGTCAGCGTATGTTGCTTTAGTTGCTTAGCCTGCCCCTTTAATACGCTTAATATAGTCATCTTTTTAATGAAAAAAAACCTATGTAACCTACACCACACTCCAGCTTAGCAGTTTACTAAAACTATACTTTTGATGTTTTAAGAAACTGCAAGATTCGCTGGTTCACCTCTTCTGGTTTTTGCAGCACCAGAAAGTGCCCAACGTCTTTCACCCATTCGGCTTTCGAACCGACGCCCAAATAGTTAACCACGTCTTTTAAACCCGCATCATCAAGCGCGACACAACCATCATTTGTTCCATGAAGATAAAGCGCTGGTTGGGAAATAGGCTGCCCCCAAACTGCAGCGTGTTTTTCCATCTCATCAGGCATACCAAAAAGGCTAGGATTGAATAAGTCGCGATAATAAGCCATTGCGGCCCTCAGGTTAGCCGGATTGCTGAAACATTTTTTCACCTGATACAAATCTTCGCTCGCATCATAACCCGGCGACCAATCAGCCCATAAGCCATCGATAAACGCAAAATTATCCATAGCAACAATCGCTTCAGAAATATCCATTTGGAAAAACCAGAAATAGAAAGAACGTTTAATTTGCTCGTATTGAAAAACATAATTGCCGAATATCGCGAGTGGCGGCACACTCATTATCGCGGCGCTACTCCAGCGATTTGGTTCTGCTGCCAAAGCGCCATAGGCAGCAACAGCACCCCAGTCGTGTGCAATCAATACCGCATCGCCTGCTCCACCTAAGGCTTCGTGCAGTGCATTAAAGTCGGCAGCGCGCGTTTTTGTAGAGTAATCACCATTTTCAGGAATGGCCGTAGGAGCATAACCTCGGATGAATGGCGCGACGGCTCGATAACCAGCCTTTGCCAATTCTGGCATCAGGTGACGAAAGCTATACGGCGAATCTGGAAAACCGTGTACACAAAGAGCCAACGGGCCAGATCCTTCCTCCAAATAGGTGAAATCCAATCCGTTAGCATTAATGCGTCCTTCTTTCATTTTTGTTCTCCGGTTATTTGATTATCAAATGTGCTATCGATAGTCGCTTTAATACTACAAGTTAATTCTGCATTAGCAAACGATTATTTAAGCAGTTACAGCCGTAATTTCAAGCTGATTAGCATTGTAAACCTTGAGCCTTGGACGTCAATAGCCACACCAGCCTTTTAGTGCAAAAAACACTCTAAAATGAACGCTCGTAATGAAATTCAGATCGAGTAGGAGGAGGTCTTGCGACCTCCGTCCTCTCACACCACCGTACGTGCGGTTCCGCATACGATAAAAAGCCAAATAGGGGACATCTCAGAAAACGGAAAATAAAGTACGTTAAGCCATTGGCATGGCCACCGCTCTCGCAAACGATCATTTTCAAGAAGCCACCGTGAGAATGCGGGCCGCGCCAGTGCTGGCCTTGTCCGTCCCGTTCTCGAAAACCGCTCTCGAATCGAGCCGCCGAGACTGCCGAGTTTCGAGAACAGCCGAAACGCCGCTTCCAGCGGCAGACGCCACACGCAAAGCCGCGCCGTTGCTGGATCGAGCATTCCTTAGCGTGCTTTAAATTCCGTTTTCTGAATCGACCCCTCAAAGAGTGGATCTCATCGTCAGAAATGGCGATGCGAGCTCCAGGCGGGCAGGGCGGCCGCCATCGTCGGAACTGGCGATGGTCGACCGCGCCGGCGTGTATCGCCGGAAATGGCGATGCTGCAGCTCGACGTGCGCGCGACCAGGTGGCCGGTACTGCCTCGCCAGAAGTGGCGATGCTCGAAAAAAAAAGCCGCCTCGATCTCGGGCGGCTCTCCAGGGGCAGGGCGGCGGTCATCGCTTGCAATGCACCAGGTCATCGTTGATCCAGGCGCTGTCCACCAGGCCGTTTTCGCGCAGCTCGTCGCACGCCTCGCTGACCTGCTCGCGCCACTTCTTCGGCCGGGTGGAATCCGAGCCACACATGAGCCGGAACGTCTCCAGCTTGAGCGGGTACGGCTCGCGGTGGGTGGCAAAGTAGTCGGGGTATCCGGAAGTTTTGGT
>NZ_SDKK01000062.1 GCF_008107625.1 Zoogloea oleivorans | reverse complement strand
GTTGTTCTGCCTGGGGTTCGGGGGATACGGCTAGGACAGGCGGGTGGCCGGATCGTTCACTGGGTTTTGCATCGGCCTGCTAGAGTGGGAGTGCTCTATATGTCGACTATTCGGGCAAATGGCAGACTGCTTCAATGTTGTTGCCCTCAGGGTCAATGACAAATGCTCCATAGTAGTTTGCATGATAGTCAGGGCGTAGGCCAGGAACTCCATTGTCTTTTCCGCCAGCAGCAATGGCCGCTTTGTAGAAGGCATCGACTTGCGCACGGTTTTTCGCGCGCCACGCTAGGTGGCAACCGGATGTTGCGGTCGGGCCGTCGTACGGCGAAGGTCCGTCGATGAACCACACATCGGCTTTTTTGCCGTCAGGCTCAGATGCGTCTGGGTAGGCCAAACCAAGCATATTTGAGCCGTAATTGCCTTCGAAGCATACGCTGTAGCCCAATGGTGCCAGGGCTGCGCTGTAAAACGCTTTGGCCCGAGAAATATCCGTCACGCGAAATGTCATGTGGTCAAGCATGCGGGGAATCCTAAAGTTTGTTTGGAGTGCAAAATGGCACACCACAACTGTATTCATATACAGTTGTTTTTGCAAGTAGCCTAACGATACTGTAGAAAACCCAACACGGATCCGTCACTGACATTCATTGCTTGAAGTTACGTCGTGCCAAGCGAGACCAGATCCACCCACTCGAATGATGGGCAGCCGAAGAGGCCGTCCTTTCCTGGTATTGGCGTTCGCACCATTTTGAAAGCGATGCCTGCCAGTCCGTGCATTCCACTGGTGATAGCCTCGTAGAGCACATTGGGATGACGACGATGGTTGGCCCCCTCCGATACATGCAGCAGAATGTGCTCACTCTTGTTGGTCTAAGTCCTGACCGGACATCGCACGAGACAAAAATGATCAAGGCCATTCTGTTCGACGCATTCGGCACGCTTGCAGAGATTGCTGAGCGACGACGCCCCTACGCCAAACTTTTGTCCCTTGCCGATACCGAGTCCCGCCCGACAGACGCCGACTACGCGGCCATCGTTATGGGGCGAGACTGGAAAATCCACGAGATCACCGATTGGCTAGGTGTTACACAAACTCAAGCTCAGGAAGCTGGAGTTTTCGAGGGCTTGGCAACGGAACTCTTGAGTATGAGCCTCTTCCCGGAAACGGCAGAAATACTGGCCCATCTGCGCGCCTGCGGCCTCAAGCTCGGGATCTGCAGCAACTTGGCTCAACCCTACGCAGCTCCCCTTCGCTCCCTGCTACCCATTGAAATGGATGAGTACGTATGGAGCTTTGAAGTAGGTGCTATCAAGCCCGACCCCATCATCTACCAGGCGGCTTGCGACGCTTTGAAAGTGAAACCAGAAGAAATATTGATGGTTGGAGACACGTACAATGCGGATTGTCTCGGCCCCCGCAGGTTTGGGATGCAAGCCGTGCACCTTGCCCGTGTGGGTCACAGTCCAGACCGCACTTTCTTGAAGTCACTTTCAGACCTTCATACCCTTCTGGCTGCCCGAGGATGAGTGACTGTTTTTGCCTGAGGCTGACTGCCTGAAGGGCATTAACCTAAGCGCTCAATAAACCACGCACTTTCCTGCTGATTGTTGGTGGCGAAAGATGTGTCCTGCCGAGGTACTGCAATGAAAAACCACAAGCAAGAGCTCTTTGGCCGGATGCAGCGCCAATACCATCGGCACCACCAGTGGCGATTAGGCCAGGATAGCTTATTCATCCCTCACTCCTACAAAGAAAAGTCACCGGATAGTTTGTCGTGGTGGGACGACGTTGGCTTCATCCTCAATGGACGGCGTGTCATCGTCTGGTGGCAGCACCCGCGCTATGTATATGGCTGTGCAATTGACGACCAATCGTGGGTTGAAGCTGGCCCTGGCCCGCAGGATAATTGGCTATTTGATGGAGCGAAAACGAATCACAAACGGATTGGCAGGTCACGCAAGAAGATCGTTAGCTACACGTCTCGCCAGCCATCGGCAGAGCAAGACGCTCACTACAAGCATTTGCGCTCAATCAGCGAACGTCTGACCACTGAAGGCATCGATCTGGAGCTCAATACCGCCTGGAAACGCGAACGCTTGAACTGGGCAACGGGCGTCAGCCTGATTGTTCCACTGGAAGTCCGAAACGAAACCGAACTGGCTCAGGTTGCGTCTTTGGCGCGAAGGCTGCTTCTTGGCCAGACGACCCTGGAAACGGAATTTCCGGGCTATCGGTATGGCAAGACGGAATGGCTCAAAGAGCAGGAGGTAGCCGCAAAATGACATCCAGCGCCGCAGTTGGTTGGCGTTGACGCCATTGGCCAGTGCGATGCCAGCGACCGAGGCGCCCGGTTCGTTGCAGGCTTCGATCAAGGATCGCTTGAAGGTTTCTGTGTGGGTTCGACGGGTGCGGCGGGGCTTCGTGACGTTCATATAAGTGTCCACTTCTAGCGTGGACACTATGCTCAACATCCAGGCCGACTTCAGCAATGTGGGCCGGTTAGACGCTTACAGAAATGGACAGGGCTACCTCGTTTGATCGTTAGGCAAGCTGCTGTAGGCCGCCATGCCTACGAAAGGAGTCCTGCGCGCCGGATAAACTGCGAAGGCTGCTGCCATTTCGAGTCGCCCCAAGGCATCACTCTTTGGCGCGGATGTCATCAGGGGATCAAATCTGCGTGTCGCTTGACATTCCCGAGTTTCAAGAGAATCAGCGAGAAATATTCTTTGTAACTAAGAGAATCGCTTTCTATACTCCGACAGTTACTTGGACGCTCCTGACAGGAGATCAACTTGCCTCCCGCGACGCCGAACTCAATGTCAGACGACGTACCTGCATGCAAGATTCTTGCTGCAGAGTACGTGCGTATGTCGACCGACCACCAACGTTACTCAACGGAGAATCAAACAGCCGTGATTCGTAAGTACGCCGAATCTCACGGCATGCTTATCGAGAAATCCTATGCTGACGAAGGAAAAAGCGGGCTTGATATCAGTGGCCGAGAGGCGCTTCGCCGCCTGATAGCGGACGTTCAGGGTGGCGTAACGACTTTCAAAGTCATCTTAGTTTACGACGTCAGCCGATGGGGACGATTTCAAAACACCGACGAAAGTGCCCATTACGAATACCTGTGCACCAGAGCCGGGGTCAGAGTAATTTATTGCGCTGAACAGTTTGAGAACGATGGCTCTCCGGTATCGGCAATCGTAAAAAGCGTCAAACGGGCAATGGCTGGCGAATACAGCCGAGAGCTATCTACAAAAGTATTTATTGGCCAGTGCCGCCTTGTCGAGTTAGGTTTTCATCAAGGTGGCGCGGCAGGATATGGCCTTCGCCGGGCGCTTATAGACGACCAAGGGAACCCAAAAGGCCTTCTAGATTATCGCCAACACAAGAGCATTCACACTGACCGGGTAATCTTGGTTCCGGGCCCCGACGACGAAGTGCAAACAGTTCGCCGAATCTACGACTGCTTCGTTACAAAAGGAATGAACGAAGCCTCCATAGCAGAAATGTTAAACAATGAGGGGCTGCTAACGGATCTTGGCCGAAAGTGGACTCGTGGAACAGTCCATCAGCTTCTGACAAATGAAAAATATATAGGCAACAATATTTACAATCGAATGTCTTTCAAACTAAAGCAACATAGAGTTCGAAACACACCAGATCGCTGGATTCGATGCGACAGCGCTTTCAAAAACATAGTTTCCAAGGAAATTTTTGAAAACGCTGTCGAAATAATATCAAAAAGATCTGCGCGGTTTAGCAATGATGAAATGCTCAAACTCCTTGACAACCTATACAGTCGGCTAGGAATACTATCCGGGATAATTATAGACGAGCAAGAG
This sequence comes from Zoogloea oleivorans, assembly GCF_008107625.1. GTDB lineage: Bacteria > Pseudomonadota > Gammaproteobacteria > Burkholderiales > Rhodocyclaceae > Zoogloea > Zoogloea oleivorans. Next base: position 180 of record NZ_SDKK01000062.1, on the reverse strand, counting down.
GGAATGCCATCCAGTAGCGCGTATCGCTCTCGTTTCGGCGGACTACTGCGCGCCTACAAATTGATCAACTACCAGCCTGACCGGGACTACCGTTACTTAGAGATCAATCAAAATTTACGAAAACTTCACCCTGAGGTAATCGATCACGTTACAAATCAGCTGGCGGTTTCAACTCTGAAG
>NZ_SDKK01000016.1:137547-146905 GCF_008107625.1 Zoogloea oleivorans | reverse complement strand
GACCGGTTGAATCCGCCCTGTAACGGTCGGTTATTCGTCAGCCCAGGACGCTCAGGCTGTGCCCTTTTCCCCGTCAGCGCTGGCCTTGCTGGCGCTTTTGCTCGGGGTGTTTGCCTACAGCAAGTTGCGGGGGAAGGGGATGCGCACGATGGGCGTGGTCATCGCGTTGTGCATTGCCGGTGCGGCATCGCTCACCGGTGTACGCAATAGCTATGCACCGCCGGGATATATCGTTGAGCTGTCCTCGGGCAATCCGGCTACTGGCATGGGCGACACGGGTTTGTGGGTGATCTCAAACTCGCTGCCCGCCGCTGCAAGGATCACCAGCATCACGGTATCCAACGGTCTGCCCTGGATCGGCAGTGGCTCTGGAGGTGCGCCGGCGTGTGTGCTTGGTCTGCAGCTCGCTGCCGCGGGGCAGTGTGCCATGATTGTCGGTTCGCCAGGTTGAGCCGGAGGAGCACGTCAAGCGGCAGATTACCGTCTTCCACCAGGGCGATTGGCCTTGCGCCGCACTGATCATCAATGGGAGTTTGCCAAATGGGCTGCTGTGGTGTGCATGCTGCTCAACCATATCGCCCTTGCCTTGCCGCCGCCCTGGGCTGTTCTCGGTAGCGCCATCGGCAGTGTGAGTTTTCCCGTTTTTTCGCTGCTGATTGTGTTTCATCTTCGCCATGACCCCGAGGCCCGGGCGATGCGTTACCTGGGTTTGCTGCTGTTTTGGGGGGGGCTGGCGCAGCCTGTGTACGCCTTGCTGCTTGCCGACTGGCATCTGTGGCGCTTCAATGCGATGGCCACCCTGGCCAGCGGTGTGTGCCTGATTTACCTGGCGCAAATCGGTAGTGTCGCGCTGGCTGGGCTGGCCGCCGGTATCGTGGTGGCGGGGTCCGCATGGCTGGATGGCGGCGCGTGGATGCCGGTGGCCCAGCTGCTGGCCTGGTACTGGCTGAAACGCCGCCCCGGTGACTGGCCATTGGCAGTCGTTCTGGTCTCGGCCCTGGCCTTCGGAATGAACAATCCCGGCATGAGCCGGGTATCGGTCAATGCCATCGTGGCGCTGCTTGTTACTCCCTGGGTGATATGGGTGTCGCCGCGCTGGTCCGCGCATGTGCCGAGGCTGCCCAGGATGGCGTTTTACAGCTTTTATCCCTTGCACCTGGCGGCTATCCTGGCCGTTCATGGCTCCTACCGATGAATGCGCATCAAGGCCGCAGGTTCTGGTCGATGGCCCACACGGCGGCTTCGAGGCGGGAGCGGAACTTCAGTTTCTTGAGCAGGTTCTTGATGTGTACCTTGACGGTGCCTTCGGCGATGTTCAGGTCGCGGGCGATGAGCTTGTTCGACAGGCCGCTGGCGAGGCAGCCGAGGATGTCCTTTTCCCGTTCGGTGAGGTGGGCCAGGCTGCGTTCTGCGGCCTGAGCTTCGTTGCGCAGGGATCTGGCGAGGAGGCCGTTGAGGCTCTCACTGATGACGATGCGCCCGCGCTGTGCTTCGACGATGCGGTCGAGGAGCTCTTCCGGTTCCATGTCCTTGAGCAGGTAGCCATCGGCGCCGGCGCGAATCGCGGCGACCAGATCGTCGGCGGCGTCGGAGACGGTGAGGATCAGGATGCGGGCGGCCAGGTCGGCCTCGCGCAGCGCACGCAGGGTTTCAATGCCGTTCATGCCCTTCATGTTGAGGTCAAGCAGAATCAGGTCTGGCTCCAGGGCCTTGGCCAGTTCCAGGCCTTCTTCGCCGCTGGAGGCTTCGCCGATCAGGTGCAACTCGTCGTTGAGGGCGATCAGCTGGGAGACGCCTTTGCGAAACAGGGGGTGATCGTCAATGATGATGACGGTACTGAGGGCCGGGGTATTCATGGGGTGCTTCCTTGGGCAGGCGGGTTGGTATCGTGCAGGGGGGCGGAGGCAGGGAAGCGCAGTTCGACGCGGGTGCCGCCACTGGCGCCGGGCAGCATGGCGAGTTCGCCGCCCAGGCTCTGGGCCCGATCGCGCATGATCACGATGCCGTAGCGGTGCATCGGGATGGCATTCTCATCGATGCCGATGCCATCGTCCTCGACCGTGACGTGCAGGCCGGCGCCATCGTTTTCGAGGGTAACGGAAACGTGCCGGGCGTGGGCGTGGCGTTCGATGTTGGAGAGGGCTTCACGGATGATCTGCAGGACGTGGATTTCGCGGCTCGGTGCCAGTTCAACCCCACTGAGGTGGTTGCCGAGTACGAGCGTGATGCCGGTGCGGCGGCGGAATTCCTGCACGGTGTCGTCGATGGCCGCCGGCAGGCCACGTCCGTCGATGCGCAGCCGAAAGGTGGTGAGGAGTTCGCGGAGCTGGCGATAGGCCTCGTTGAGACCGTCGCGCAGTTCGCGGACCACATCGTTGACCGGTTCCGGTGGCGGATTGCGGCTCAACATGCTCTGCAGGCGGGTGACCTGGATTTTCAGGTACGACAAGGACTGGGCAAGGGAGTCGTGGAGTTCGCGGGCGATCACCGAGCGTTCGTCGAGGAGGGCCAGGCGGTTGCGTTCCTCGTTGCGCTGGGTGGTGGCGAGTGCCCCGCCGATGTGGCGACCGACAGTTTCGAGCAGCTCGATCTGCCATGCCTCGAGGTTCTCGCTGTCCGCCTGCATGAGGACCATGGCGCCATGGTTGCGGTTGCCGTCGAAGAGGGGAACCGTGATCGTCCGTTCCCCGCCCGGGCTTTCTGTTGTCGTGACACCCTCGAGCGGCTCGCTGCTTTCGCCACAGCCCCGGCAACCGGCCTGACACAGAGCTTCCACCTGCTCAGGATCCAGCGCACCGGTGACGGCGGCGATATCCACGTCACCGGTTCTGTGGAGGCACAGGGCGCCGGCGCGAATGCCGATGACCTGTTCCACTTCCTGCAGCAGTTGCAGCAGGGTCGCCCGTGTCACGGCCCGTTCCGACAGGGCCCGGGTGGTGCGGTAGAGCAGCTTCAGGGACTGGTTGCTGCGGGCCAGTGCTTCGGTCTTTTCCTGCACCCGGCTTTCAAGCTGGCTGTAGATCCGTGACAGATCTTCCACCATGAAATTGAAGGCCTCGCCGAGTTGCCCCAGTTCGTCCGGTTCCCGGGGAGGGACGCGCACGCCGAAGTCGCCCAGGCGGACGCGTCGCGCCGAGGCGAGGAGGTCGTCGAGGGGGCGCAGCACGTGAGTCTTCAACTGGAAGACGGCGGTGGCGCCCACAATGAGCAGAAGGATCAGTGAAACGCCCTGTACGAGGCGCAGGAGTTGCAGCTTGGCTTCCAGACCTTGTTCCACCAGTGCAACCAGACTGTCGATGCGGCTGACAATTTCCCCGGTATCGGCCTGGAGTGACGGGGGCATGGCTGGATTGGCGCTGGCCTGCAGGGCTGCCGGGCGGAAGCGTTCCCGCCAGAATTCACCGACGCCTGTGTAGGCGATGCGCACCGGATCGCCGGTGCCGGCCGGAATGGCCCGCACCAGGGCCGGGCTGCGGTAGCGTACTTCAAAATCGGCCAGGGCCTGCTCGAGATTGGGCACCCCCTGCTGGCCTTCACTGCGCTGCCCAACGGCGGCCTGGATCACGTAGGACTGCATGCGCAGGGAGCCCGCCAGGTTGATTGCCCGTGCTTCGCCCGAAGACAGTTCGGCAACCGTGATCGAGGCCAGGATGGAGACCACCGCAAGGCACGCAATGGCCGCAATCCACGCACCGAGCCGGACGACGACGGACGGGCTGCCCGGTTTGCGCCTGGAGGGGAGAGGGTTGCTGTCAGTGGAGTGCTGGGTGCTCAATCTGGGTCTCCAGGTCTGTCGATGGGCCGCGGCGCAATTCTGGGGCAGTGAATGCGCCCGCGGCTTGCATAAAGGGGCTCGGACCGCTGGAAAAAGGGAGTAGGGGAAAAGGCTCCTGGTGATTTTTCAGACGATCTTTCGGAAGGTGTCATTTTTTTTATTAACTTATATAAAACAATAAATTGGGTGTCTTTTTCGGCGTTTATGACTATACCTCTTAAGGGGTAATTTGCTTGTTTTGGGTATCGTTTCACATCTGATCTAGATCAAATTCCGGCCCGGGTTCGGCTCCTAGACTAAAGTCCATACAACGGGATCTCCACTCTTTTCAGGCACGTTCCCGGCTTGAGTTCTGCGAGGAAAATGATGCAAACGAGTCTTGATGATCTCTCATTGGTGCTGGGCGAGATAGCCTTGTTTCGTGGTTTGTCGCCCGCCATCGTGGGGGACATCGCCCGTTCCTCCCAGGTCCTCAGTCTGCCCAAGGGCAGTGTCATTTACGCCGCTGGTGATCGGCCTCGCGGCTTGTATCACGTGATGTCCGGCCATTTGAAGGTGGCGGTGTCGTCGCCGGATGGTGGCGAGAAGGTGATCGAGATTCTCTCGCCGCGTCAAATCTTCGGTGTGGCCGAGCTGTTTGGCGATGCGCCGTACATGTCATCGGTCGAAACGGTGACACCGGTAGTGCTGCTGGCTGTGGGGCGCGATGGTGTGTACCGGGCCATTGAACAGGATGTGGGGGTCTCGCGTCGCATGCTTGGGGCGATGGCCGAACGGCAGTCGTCGATTGAGCGTGACATTGCCGCCGACTGCTTCCAGTCCGGCACGGCCAAGGTGGTGGACTACCTCGTGCGCCTCGCCGGCCCGGCGCTCGGACAGGTTTCCGATGTGCTGCTGGAGCTGGAAATTCCCAAGCACGTATTGGCCGCTCGTCTGGGCTTTACGCCGGAAACCCTGTCACGGATTTTTCGCGAACTCGCCGATGGCGGCTTGATCCATGTGCATGGCAAGCAGGTCACCCTGATGGCAAAGTTCGTGCGCCAGCATGGGCCCGAAGACGCGCATCGGAACGCCCGGCCGGCCCCTCGCAGGCCGCTTCGTCAGGATGCTGGCTGGTTCGAGCGTGCGGCACCGGCAACGGGTGCCAGCCTGACGGCCTGGGGCTAGTTTCACGTCGGCAGGGCGGCTCCCTGCTGCATTTTCCTGGCCTGTCCTTGGGGTATCCTAGCGCCCTTTCCATTCATGAGGAACGTCCGATGCTGGTCAAGGACTCCGATTTCGACAGCCTGGTTCCCGGCTTGCCGCTCAGTCGCCGGACTTTCGTCGGTGCATCGTTGGCGGCTGGTTTTGCCCTTTCGGTGCGCCCGGCGCTGGGGCAGAGCGTCATCCAGACTGCCGCAGACGGACTTGTCGCCGGGGACATCGCCATCAAGGCGCCGGACGGGGTTCCGGTCAAGGCCTACTGGGTGCAGCCCGCTGGCAAGGGTCCGTTTCCGACAGTGCTGGTGGTGCAGGAAATCTTCGGTCTTCACGAATACATTCGCGATGTCTGCCGGCGTCTGGCCCGGCAGGGCTATCAGGCGATTGCGCCCAATGTTTTCCAGCGCCAGGGCGATCCGTCCCGGATTGCCAGCGTGCCGGAAATCCTCGCCACCATCGTCAGTCGGGTGCCGGATGTTCAGGTGATGCACGATCTGGATGCCTGCGCCGAGTGGGCCGCCGCCAATGGGGGCGATCCGGCCCGGCTGGGTATTACCGGTTTTTGCTGGGGCGGGCGGATCAGCTGGCTTTACGCAGCCCACAATCCAAAACTGAAAGCCGCGGTTGCCTGGTATGGTCGTCTGAGCGGTGCATCCAGCGAGATGACACCGAAGCATCCGCTGGATCTGGTCAGTGCGCTCCAGGCGCCGGTACTGGGGCTATATGGCGCCAAGGATCAGGGAATTCCCGTTTCCGACGTGGATGCCATGCGCGAGGCGCTGACCGCGGCCGGCAAGAAAGGCGAGTTCATGATTTACCCGGAGGCCGGGCACGCCTTTCATGCCGACTATCGGCCCAGCTACCGGGCCGAGGAAGCAGCCGATGGCTGGAAGCGCCTGCTGGCGTGGTTCCGCGCCAACGGTGTGTAGGTCCTAGTCCCGCAGCGAAATCACCGGCCAGCCCTGGGCGGTGGCGTGGGCGCGGAGCGTGTCGTCCGGGTCGACGGCCACCGGCTCGCTGACCTTGCCCAGCAGCGGCAGATCGTTGTGGGAATCGCTGTAGAACCAGCTGCGCGTGAAGCTCCCCCAGCACAGGCCGAGGCTTTCCAGCCAGCTTTCGACACGTTCGATTTTTCCCGTCTTGAAGGCCGGCATGCCGCGCGGCTTGCCGGTGAAGGCGCCGTCTTCCTGGGCCGGAATGGTGGCGATCAGGTGCGGAATGCCGAAGGCTCGGGCGATCGGGAAGGTGACGAAGCTGTTGGTGGCGGTCACGATGGCGACGATGGCGCCGGCGTCCAGATGCTTCTTCACCAGCGCACAGGACTGCGGCGTCATCATCGGGCGGATGCGTGTCTCCAGGAATTCCCGGTGCCAGGCATCCAGCTGTTCGCGGCTGTGGCGGGCCAGGGGCTTCAGCTGGAAGTCGAGGAACGCGAAGATGTCCAGCGTACCGGCCTTGTACTGGTCGAAGAATTCCTGGTTGCGGGCTTCGTAGACTTCCTTGTCGAGTACGCCGCGGGAGATCAGGTATTGGGCCCACTCGAAGTCGGAGTCGCCGGCGAGAAGGGTGTTGTCGAGGTCGAAAAGTACGAGTTCCATGGCGTCTTAAAGAGTTTGGTCGCGCTGCAGGATTTCCCGCAGCAGGGGCAGGGTGATCGGGCGCTTGCGTTCCAGCGAGGCGGCATCGAGGGCGTCGAGGGTGCGCAGCAGGCTGGATAAGTCGCGGCGGCCGTGACGCAGCAGGTATTGCACGATTTCCGGTTCGAGGCGCAGGCCGCGGGTGGCCGCCTGGGCGTTGAGGATGGCGTTGCGGTCCTCGTCGGTGAGCGACTTGACCTCGAAGATCAGGCTCTGGCCGATGCGTGTGCGCAGATCTTCGCGCAGGTGCAGGTGGAGCGGCGCGGCCGCGCCGCTGGTAATCAGCGTCATGCGCTGGCTGCGGGCGTCGTTGAAGGCGCGGAACAGGGCGATCTGGGCATCCGGGCCGAGGGCTTCCACGTCGTCGATGGCCAGCAGCAGGCCGGGCGCCTGCGGCAGGCTGTCGAGAACGTCGGCGGCGCGCAGGTAGCAGGCCGGCCGGCCAGCCTGGGCCGCCGCGGTGACGACGCTGCGCAGCAAGTGGCTGCGACCGCTGCCGGCATCGCCCCACAGGAAGAGGTGCTGGGGCGGATTGGAAAGCGGAACCGCCTCGTACAGGGCGGCGAGCAGGTCGGCATTGGCCGCTGCGACGAAGTTTTCCAGCACCGGTGGTGCGTCGGCGTGCAGATCGAGAGTGAGTTGCTTCACGGGGTGGCCTCGCCAACACACACCCGGAAGGGGCGGGCCGGCGACATTTCGGCTAAAATTCGGGTTTGTTTGCGCGCGGCTGGCGGAATCGTCCGGCAGCCGGTGGTGCAAGGCCCGTTAATGTAGCCGGTCACGGCGGGGCGCTCAACCCGATGAGCGCATTCCGATGGCGTCCGGACGCTTCAAGAGAAGATCACAGAACCCATGAGCTCCCTTACTTATCGCGATGCCGGTGTGGATATTGATGCTGGCGATGCCCTGGTAGACCGAATCAAACCCTTTGCCAAGCGCACCATGCGTCCGGAGGTGATGGGCGGCATCGGCGGTTTCGGGGCCTTGTTCGAGATCTCCAAGAAGTTCAAGGAGCCGGTGCTGGTGTCCGGCACCGACGGCGTGGGCACCAAGCTCAAGCTGGCCTTCCAGTTGAACAAGCACGACACCGTCGGCCAGGATCTGGTCGCCATGAGCGTCAACGACATCCTCGTGCAGGGTGCCGAGCCGCTGTTCTTCCTCGATTACTTTGCCTGCGGCAAGCTCAACGTCGATACCGCCGCCACCGTGGTGGAAGGCATTGCCCGCGGTTGCGAGCTGTCCGGTTGTGCGCTGATCGGCGGTGAAACCGCCGAAATGCCCAGCATGTACCCGGACGGTGAATACGACCTGGCCGGCTTTGCCGTCGGCGCAGTCGAGAAGTCGCAGATCATCGACGGCTCGACCATCCGCCCGGGCGACGTGGTGCTCGGTCTCGCGTCCAGCGGCGCCCACTCCAATGGCTACTCGCTGATCCGCAAGATCATCGAAGTCAGCAAGCCCGATCTGGAAGCCGACTTCCACGGTCGCAAGCTGAAGGACGTGATCATGGAGCCGACCCGTCTTTACGTGAAGTCGCTCCTCGCGCTGATGGAAACGCGTGCCGGCCTGGTCAAGGGCATGGCTCACATCACCGGTGGCGGCCTCCTCGAGAACGTGCCCCGCGTGCTGGCCGACAACCTGACCGCCGTGCTCAAGAAAGACGCCTGGGAAATGCCCCACCTGTTCCAGTGGCTGCAACAGGCCGGCAACGTGGATGCCCAGGAAATGTACCGGGTCTTCAACTGCGGCATCGGCATGGTCGTCATCGTTGCGAAGGAAGATGCCGACGCGGCCGCCGGGCAACTGCGTGCAGCCGGCGAAACCGTCTACAACCTGGGCACCATCGAAGCCCGGGCTGAAGGGCAGGCGCAGACCGTAGTGGTCTGACCAATTGGGCCCTGAGCCGGGCCCAACTCTCCCTGACGTGCGTTGCATCAAAGCGGACCCTTGCGGTCCGCTTTACATTTGTGCGGAGGATTTCACCCGGGCCAGGGCGTCTTAACCCAGCTTTACACCCGGCTAACCGCGGTTTACCCGCAGAAAAGGAATGATCGGCCTGTCGCTGCGCGGCATGCGCAGAGCTTTCCGGTCCTGCTGATGGCTTCACTTTCTTCCACGCCTCGTCCCCTCCGGGCGAAGCGGCTGCTTCCCGTGCTGCTGATTGCCGCGCTGGCGGGCTGCGCCAGCGTCGGCCCGGATTACCGGGCTCCGGCCTCCGTCGCTCCGGCTGCCTGGCAGGCGGTTCCCCTCGACGGCCTGCTCGCCGGTAGTTCGGCCGACCTGTCCCGCTGGTGGGAGCAACTGTCCGACCCGCTGCTGTCGTCCCTCATCGATGACGCCCTGCTCGCCAATCCGGACCTGAAAAGCGCAGCTGCCGCATTGCGGGGCGCCCGCGCCAGCCGTGACCTGGCCTCGGCCAATCGCTTCCCCACCGTGAACGCCAGTTCCGGCGTCACCCGCAGCACAAGCCTCGGTGCAGCCCGGACGCTCTACCAGGCCGGCTTCGACGCCAGCTGGGAGCCGGATGTGTTTGGCGGCACCCGCCGGGCGCTGGAGGCCGCCGACGCCGACCTGGACGCCAGCCTCGCCGACCTGCGCAGCACCCGCGTCAGTCTGGTGGCCGAAGTGGCCCTCAATTACGTGGAGCTGCGTGCCTTCCAGGCGCGTCTGGCGATTGCCCGCAACAACCTCGAAAGCCAGTCCGAAACCTTGCAGATCACCGACTGGCGCGCCCAGGCCGGGCTGG
>NZ_SDKK01000016.1:0-136702 GCF_008107625.1 Zoogloea oleivorans | reverse complement strand
CAGGTGCTGGCCCGTCTCGATACCTCCAAGCTGCGTGACCAGGTGCGCCAGGCCAAGGCCGATCTGGCGGCGACCCAGGCCAAGGTGCGGCAGACCGAAGCCACCGTGGCCGAAAGCGCCGCCAGCCTGGCCCGCCTGAAGGAAGTCGCCCGCCTGTCGGGCGGCAAGGTGCCGTCGAAGGCCGAGCTGGATGGCGGTGAAGCGACGGCCCTGCGGGCGGTGGCCGACCAGCGGGCCGCCGAAGCGGCAGTGGCCTCGTCCCGGGCACTGCTCAGCACCTACGAGATCAGCCTGTCGAAGGCCACCATCCATTCGCCCATCGACGGGGTGGTGCTGACCCGCAAGGTGGAACCGGGCCAGACCGTGGCCGCGGCGATGACCGCCCCGGTGCTGTTCACCCTGGCCGAAGACCTGCGCCGCATGGAGTTGCAGGTGGACGTGGACGAGGCCGACGTGGGCAAGGTGAAGGACGGGCAGGGTGCCCGCTTCCATGTGGACGCCTGGCCGGGCAAGCTGTTTCCGGCGGTGGTGACGCGGGTCGGGTGGGGCTCCCAGACCAAGGATGGCGTGGTCTCCTACCTGACCATCCTGCGGGTCACCAACGACGAGCTGCTGCTGCGCCCCGGCATGACGGCCACTGCCGAGATCACCACCGCTCAGCGCAAGGACGTGCTGCTGGTGCCCAACACGGCCCTGCGCTTCTCGCCGCCAGCCACCGGAAATGTGCAGAAGCGCAGCCTGCTGGCCAGCCTGATGCCGCGCCCGCCGAGCAGCAACCAGCCCAAGGTGGCCTCCGAGGTGATTGCCAAGGATGGCAGCCAGACCCTGTGGGTGCTGAAGGACGGGCAGCCGGCGCCGGTCCGGGTGAGCATCCTGGGCACCAACGGGCAGGTATCGGAAGTGCGTCCGGCCGATGGCGACGCGGCCCTGCCGGCCGGCACGCCGGTGATCATCGAAGCGCTGGCGGTGCAGAAGTGAGCGAGCCGCTCATCGTGCTGTCGGGCGTCACCCGTACTTTCGGCACCGGCGCGGCGGCCTTCCAGGCTCTGCGCGGCGTCGATCTGACGATAGAGGAGGGCGAGTTCGTCGCCATCATGGGGCCCAGTGGTTCCGGCAAGTCGTCGATGATGAACATCCTCGGCTGCCTCGATACGCCCAGTGGCGGCAGCTACCGCTTTCGCGGCCTGCGTGTCGAAGACCTCAACCGCGATCAGCGCGCCCTGCTGCGCCGCCACGCGCTGGGCTTCGTCTTCCAGGGCTTCAACCTGCTGGCGCGCACCTCGGCGCAGGAGAACGTCGAGTTGCCCCTGCTGTACCGGGGCGAGACTGTCGAAGCCCGCCATGACGCGGCCCGCGCCGCGCTGGCGGCGGTGGGGCTGGAAGGCTGGGGCCATCATTCGCCGGCCGAGCTGTCCGGTGGCCAGCAGCAGCGGGTGGCGATTGCCCGGGCACTGGTGACCAACCCGTCCCTGCTGCTCGCTGATGAGCCCACCGGCAACCTGGACACCGAGCGCAGCCGCGAAATCATGGATCTGCTCGTCGCCCTCAACCGCGACAAGGGCATCACCGTGGTGATGGTGACCCACGAATCGGACATGGCCGCCTACGCCCGGCGCATCGTGCGGCTGGTGGATGGCAAGGTCGAGAGCGACATCCGCAACGCGGCCCCGGCCGGCGTGGTACCGGGAGCCCATTGATGATCTGGAATGCCCTGCTGCTCGCCCTGCGCGAGATTCGCCGCAACCTGATGCGCTCCTTCCTGACCATCCTCGGCATCGTCATCGGCGTGTCGGCGGTGATTACCATGGTCACCCTGGGCAACGGGGCCACCCGCGCCGTGTCGGACCAGATCGCCAGCCTGGGCAGCAACCTGCTGATCATCCGCCCCGGCCAGCACCTGGGACCCGGGCGCGACTCGGCCGGCGCCGCCGCCTTCAAGGTGGCCGACGTGGAGACCCTGAAAACGCAGGTCAGCGGCCTTGCCGCCGTGGTGCCGGTGACCAACAAGAGCGTCACCCTGGTGGCCATGGCGCGCAACTGGTCCACCGGCGTCACCGGCACCACGCGCGACTGGTTTGCCACCGGCAAATGGCAGATTGTCAGCGGGCGCATCTTCAACGAAGCCGAAGAGCGGGCCGGCGCGGCCGCCTGCGTGATCGGCGAAACCATCCGCCGCGAACTCTTCGGCAGCCAGGACCCGCTGGGCCAGCAGATCCGCGTCAAGCAGTTCTCCTGCGAGGTGATCGGCCTGCTGGCCTCCAAGGGCCAGTCGACAATGGGCAACGACCAGGACGACCTGCTGGTGATGCCCCTGCGCACCGTGCAACGCCGCCTCACCGGCTCCATCGACGTGGCCTCGCTGATGATCTCGGTGCGCGACGACGCCTCGATGGACATTGCCAAGGATCAGGTGAGCTGGCTGATGAGGGAGCGCCGCCACATCGGCGCCGGCGACAACGACGATTTTTCGGTGATGGACACCCGTCAGATCGCCGAGACCCTGTCGGGCACCACGAAGGTGATGACCGGCCTGCTCGGCGCGGTGGCCGCAGTGAGCCTGCTGGTGGGCGGCATCGGCATCATGAACATCATGCTGGTGTCGGTCACCGAACGGACCCGCGAGATCGGCATCCGCCTGGCCATCGGCGCGCTGGAGCGGGAGGTGCTGCTGCAGTTCCTGATCGAGGCGGTGGCGCTGGCGTCCCTGGGCGGCATCATCGGCATCCTGCTGGCCACGCTGGCGTCCATTGGCGGTGCGGCCCTGATGCACGTGCCCTACCTGTTCAACCCGGCCATCAACCTGCTGTCCTTCGGCTTCTCGGCGGCGATTGGCGTGGTGTTTGGTTACGTGCCGGCACGAAGGGCTGCGCGGCTCGACCCGATCGAGGCGCTGCGGCACGAGTGAGGGCGCCGTTGTGTACGCCGGCGTACCGACGGGTTCGATGCGGCGGAATACAAGAGCAGCATGCTCCCGACCTCCGCCCTCACCACGCCTGACCCGCCTCCCCAGCGGCAACACCACGATCCGCAGAATGTCCGTGACCGGGTGGCCTATGGCTTCGTCAAGTTCCTGCGTTTTTTTGCGGACACCTTCTTTGCCCGACGTTACGGCCACCGCGCGGTTGTGCTGGAGACGATCGCCGGCGTGCCGGGCATAGTCGGCGGGGCCCTGCAGCATCTGCGGGCCCTGCGCCGCATGGAGAGCGATCACGGCTGGATTCGCGTGCTCCTCGACGAGGCCGAAAACGAGCGCATGCACTTGATGACCTTCATCGAGATTGCCCAGCCGTCGCGGATCGAACGCCTGCTGATCCTGGTGGTGCAAGGGGCCTTCTACAACTTCTTCTTTCTGCTCTATCTCCTCTCGCCGGGAACGGCCCATCGGCTCGTCGGCTACCTGGAGGAAGAGGCGGTGTACAGCTACACCGAATACCTGGCTGGCGTGGCCCAGGGCACCTACCCGGACGTTCCGGCGCCCGCCATCGCCATTGAATACTGGAAGCTGGCTGCCGATGCGCGCCTGCGTGAGGTCATCATTGCCGTGCGTGCCGATGAGGCCAAGCACCGGGATGTGAATCACCAGTTTGCCGACCAGCTGGCACACGCAGACTCCGCACAGGCTTGATTCTTATCCGGTGACCATCGCCATGCAAAACTTCCCGATCGTGTGTGTGGGTGGTTCGGCCGGCGGTCTCGACGCCTATGTCCGGCTGCTGCAGAACCTGCCAGCCGACATGGGGGTGGCCATCGTCATCGTCAATCACATCACGATGGTGCCGACCCAGCTCCACACGGTTCTGCCCCGCTTTACGTCGATGCCGGTGGCGCTGATCACCGAAAAATTGCAGATCGCCCCAAACCGGGTCTTCATCATCCCGGCCAATCGGGATCTGCACGTGGAAGACGGCGATTTTCATCTGACCCCGATATCCAAGCCGCGTGGCTGGCCGGATGTCATCACGGTATTCCTGCGCTCGCTGACCCAATGCTGGGACGGCAAGCTGATTGCCGTGATCGTCTCGGGTTACGACGGCGACGGCGCCGCCGCCTTGTGCGGCATTCAGGAAGCGGGCGGCATTACCATTGCCCAGAAACTCGACACGGCCACCCAGCCGGACATGCCGGAGAGCGCAATCAACACTGGCTGCATCGACTTTGTCCTGTCGCCGGAAGGGATTGCCCGGGAGATTGTGCGCATCGTGCGTGGTGAGCGTTGATGGCGGTCGATGATGTCGACATTCTCATCAAGGTAGGTGTTGGCAACTGCACTGTCATCGGCCTGCCAGATCCAGAAAGTGACGCACAAGCTCCTTGCATGCCCTTCCTGACGATACTTGTCAGGGGTTTGATGAAAATCATCAGGGCCTGAGTGCATGGCGTCAGGCGGTTGATTCTTATCACTCAGCCCTTGATGATTTTCATCAGGGACTCAGTGACTCTCATCAGAGGCTCGGTGATTTTCATCAAGGCCTGCATGAAGCGTGTGCAGGCCTTGATGATTGCTGTCTAGCGCTCGATGATTTTCATCCCGGTGTGGAGGATTTCTGCCGAGCGCCTGACGCCGGCCATGAGCCTGGCTGTGGTTTCAGCTCCCGGCTTTCTTCCTGACGGCTTCGACGTAAGCCAGACCATCAAGGGGCGCCTTGTCACGCTGGGCGCGCCAGATGGTTTCGCCGAGGGCTTCGAGGACATCGTGGAGGGCCGCATGGCGGTCGCCGTGTTTGGCCTGGCATTGTTCGAAGGCTTCACGGATGCCGGGAGGCTGGTTGATCGAGAGTTGCTCTTCGATGGCCAGATGCAGGGACAGGTGCAGGAAGGGATTGACCTGGCCGTCCTCGGGGCTGAAATCCTTCTGCACGCTGTCGGTGGCTTCGAGCAGCGAATGGTATTCCGGGTGGTGGGCGACCAGGTCGGCGCCGATCACTTCCATCTGGGTGAGGATTTCGCGGTTCTTGTGCTTGCGCCAGGCGTCCACGAAGAATTGCCGGGCCTGCTCTCGGGAGGGGTCGAACATGATTGGTCTTATTCCGTCTTGTCGCGGTAGAGGCACAGGTCGCGGATGAGGCATTCGCCGCATTTGGGCTTGCGGGCGGTGCACACGTAGCGGCCGTGCAGGATGAGCCAGTGATGGGCGTCGCGCATGTATTCCTTGGGGATGCGGCGCACGAGGCGTTTTTCGACTTCGACCACGTCCTTGCCAGGGGCCAGGCCGGTGCGGTTGGCGAGGCGGAAGATGTGGGTGTCCACGGCCATGGTCGGTTCGCCGAAGATGGTGTTGAGCACCACGTTGGCGGTTTTGCGGCCGACGCCGGGCAGGGCTTCGAGGGCGGCCCGGTCATTCGGGACTTCGCCGGCGTGGCGCTCGAGCAACTGGCGCGACAGCATGGCGGTGTTTTTGGCCTTGTTGCGGAACAGGCCGATGGTCTTGATCTGTTCGGCAATACCGGCTTCACCCAGGTCGGCCATGGCTTCCGGGGTGGGGGCCAGGGCGAAGAGCTTGCGGGTGGCGATGTTGACGCCCTTGTCGGTGGACTGGGCCGACAGCACGACGGCCACCAGGAGCTGGAAGGGTGAGGCGTATTCCAGTTCGGTGGTCGGCGTGGGGTTGGCGCCCTGCAGGCGGTGGAAGGTTTCCGCCACGGCGGCGAGGCGCATGTCGGCCATGCTTCAGCCTGCCTCGGCGGGGGTGTCGGGGGCGATGGCGGCGGCGCGATGGGCACGCGCCAGCTTGCGGGCTTCGAGCCAGTTGCGGCCGGCGATCAGGCAGCCCAGGGCAATGAAGGCGCCGGGGGGGAGGATGGCCACCAGGAAGCCGGGGTAGTCATCACCGAAGAGGCTGATCGGCTGGGCGCCGGGGAAGAGCATGTCGATGCCGGACAAGAGGGTGCCGCTGCCGACGACTTCACGCATGGCGCCCAGCACGGCAAGCACCAGGGTGAGGCCGATGCCCATGGCAATGCCGTCGATGGTCGAGCTGCCGGGTTCATTTTTGGCGGCGAAGGCTTCGACGCGGGCCAGCACGATGCAGTTGGTGACGATCAGCGGGATGAAGATGCCGAGCACCAGGTAGAGCTCGTGGAGGTAGGCGTTGAAGGTCAGGTCAACGACGGTGGTGAGCGCCGCGATGATCAGGATGAACACCGGGATGCGGATTTCGTAGGGAATGAAATTGCGCAGGGCCGAGATGGCCAGGTTCGACAGGGCCATGACCAGGATGGTGGCCAGCCCGAGGCTGACGGCGTTGACGATGTTGTTGCTGACCGCGAGGATCGGGCACAGGCCGAGGATCTGGACGACCCCGGTGTTCTGCTTCCAGACGCCGTTCCAGGCGATGTCACGATAGGCTTGAAAGTCCATGGCTCGGGTATCCGGTCAGAGGGGGCCGCCGCTCTTGGCGGCAAACAGGCGGTCCTGGTGCTCGGTGGCGTAGCGGGCGGCGCGGGCTACGGCATTGGTGACGGCACGGGCGCTGATGGTGGCGCCGGTGTGGTAGGTGATCTGACCACCGTCCTTCTTGACCTTGCAGCCGGGAATGTCGGCGGCTTTTAGCTCGCCGAACTGGGTGATCCACGGGGACTTTTTGTTCTTGTCCTTCTTGGGGTCGATGTAGTCGCCGAGGCCCGGGGTTTCGCGGTGGGCCACGGCGCGCACGCCGGACAGGCTGCCATCGGCACGCACCGCCACGATCAGCTCGATGCGGCCGCTGTAGCCGTCGGGGGCGACGCTTTCGATGAGCAGGGCGACGGGCTGGCCGGCCTTGCGGGCGCGGTAGATGCGGCCGCCGTCGTCGAGGCCGAGTTCGCCGGTGGGGCCGAGCTGGACGTAGTCGTCGAGCAGGGCGTTGTCGTAGGCAGAGGCCGGCAGCACTTCGGTGAGCAGCTTCATTTTTTCTTCCGAGGCCGACGCGGCGATCTGCGTCTTGGTGGCCTCGTAGGTGTAGGCCATGACCGCGGTGAAGATCACGGTGAAGCCCACCATGACGGCGCCGGTGCGGGCGGAAAGGCCGAGGGCGGTGGTTTCGCTCATGGCAGCCTCAATCCTTCTTGTGGCCGAAAACCGGCGCCTGGGTCTTCATGTCGATGATCGGCACGAGAATGTTCATCAGCAGGGTGGCGAAGGCGATGCCGTCAGGGTAGGCCCCGAAAGTACGGATCACGTAGGTGAGGATGGCCGCACCGGCAGCGAAGAGCAGCTTGCCGCGGGGCGTGGTGGCACCCGAAACCGGGTCGGTAAGGATGAAGAAGGCACCCAGCATGGCGCCGCCGGAGGCCAGGTGGAAGACCGGGGAGGCGAAGGCATCCGGCCGCACACCCCACAGCAGGCCGGCTGTCACCAGCAGGGCAGCACAGAAGGCAAACGGGATGTGCCAGGTGATGATCTTGCGCTGGATCAGCCACAGGCCGCCGACCAGGTAGCCAAGGGCAATCCACTCGCTGCCCTTGCCACCGAGGAAGCCGAAGGCCGGGCCGTCCATCAGTTGGGCAGCACGCAGACCGTGGACTTGCGAGTCGGGGTTGGCGGCCGCGCGCAGGGCGGTGCGCAGGGCATCGAGGGGAGTGGCACCGGTGATCGCGTCCACCTGACGCAGGCCGCCAAAGATCAGGTCGAGCTGGGTCTTGAAATCGAGCTGGCCGGCCGCCGGCCACTGGGACATGAGCGCCGGGTAGGCGACGATCATCAGGCAGAAGGCGGCCATGGCCGGGTTGAAGGGGTTCTGCCCGAGCCCGCCGTAGAGCTGCTTGACCACTACGACGGCCAGCAGGGTGCCGGTGACGGTGAGCCACCAGGGGGCGATGGGCGGAAAGGTGAGGGCGATCAGCCAGGCAGTGACAACGGCCGACAGGTCGGTGAGGAAAATGGCCTTGGGCTTGCCGCGGATGGCCAGCATCGCCGCTTCACCGGCCAGCGCGGCGGCCGAGGCGATGGCGATCTGGACGAGGATGCCGGCGCCGAAGAACCACACGTAGGCGGCAATGCCGGGCACGAGGGCGAGCAGCACCTGGAGCATGACGCTCTGGACACTGGCCGCTTTGCGAACGAAGGGGGAATTGATCATCGGATGTGTGTGGGCGACAGGGCTCAGGCGTCCTGGGGCGGCAGGGGAGAGGCGGCAGGCTTGGCTACGATCTCGCGGCGGGCCTCGATGTCGGCGATTTCGGCCTGCACGTCAGGGCTCAGTTGCTCTGTGTTCCTGGGGGCGGCCTGGGCCTTTTGCTGGCGGGCCTTTTCCATGGCGGCCTCGATCAGGGCGCGCTTGGCGGCGTCGGGGGCGGGTTTGGCAGCCGGGGCGGCATCGCTGCCTGCTGCGGGTGCGGTGGCGCCGTCGGCGGCGACTTTCTCGCGGGTGGCAGCGGCTTTGGCGGCTAGCTTTTCGGCCTTTTCGAGCTTTTCGCGTTCCTGGCGGTGATTCTTGAACTCGAAGCGGTCGCGGGCCGCGTCGGCGGCTTCCTTTTCGCGTTCGCGGGCCCAGATTTCGCTCTTGGAGAAGCGGTAGTAATCGACCAGCGGAATGTGCGAGGGGCACACGAAGCTGCAGCAGCCGCATTCGATGCAGTCGAAGAGGTGATATTCCTGGGCCTTGCCGAAGTTCTTCGAGCGCGAGAACCAGTACAGCTCGAAGGGCGCCAGGTCGGCCGGGCAGGCCTTGGCGCATTCGCCGCAGCGGATGCACGGCATTTCGGGCGCCGGCGCGGGGAACATGGCCTCGCTACCGACCAGGATGCAGTTGGTGGCCTTGACCACCGGCACGTCGAAGGCCGGCAGGCGCACGCCCATCATCGGACCGCCCATGATGTAGCGGTCGGTGTCGGCACGCGGGCCGGCCAGGCGTACCAGGTGATCCATCGGGGTGCCGATGAGCACGTCGTAGTTGCGCGGGGCATCCACGTTGCCGGCAACGGTAACGAGGCGGGAGATCAGCGGACGGCCCAGTTCGAGGGCTTCGTAAATGCTGAAGGCGGTGCCCACGTTGAAGCACTGCACGCCGAAGTCGGTGGAGCGCCGGCCGTGGGGCACTTCGATGCCGGTGAGGACGCGGATCAACTGCTTGGCGCCACCGGCCGGATAGCGGGTGGGAATGGCGACGGCTTCGATGCCGCTCTGGCCGCTGGCGGCGATGGCGGCCTGCACGGCGGCGACGGCTTGGGGCTTGTTGTCCTCGATGCCGATCAGGACTTCTTCAGCCTGCAGCATGTGGCGCATCGCCAGGATGCCCTTGAGCATGTCGCCGGCGCGCTCGCGCATCAGCATGTCGTCGCAGGTGATGAAGGGCTCGCACTCGGCGCCGTTGATGACGAGGGTCTTGAGCTTGCCTTCTTTTCCGGGCTTGAGCTTGAGGTAGCTGGGGAAAACGGCACCGCCAAGGCCGACCACACCGGCGTCGCGCAGGAAGTCGCGCAGTTCGTCGGGGGGCGTGCTGCGGTAATTGACCTTGTCGAGTTCGCCCCAGCGGTCTTCTCCGTCGGGTTCGATGATTACCGACAGGGTGGTCAGGCCGGAGGTGTGCGGCATCACGGCGGGGGCGACGTCGCGCACCAGGCCGGATGTGGAGGCGTGCACCGCCGACGACAGGTTGCCGTCGGCGCCGCCGATGCGCTGGCCCTTGAAGACGCGGTCGCCGGGCTGGACCAGCGGGCGCGGATGGCCGCCGACCGCCTGGTGCAGCGGGATCACAAGGCGATCGGGCAGCGGGACGGCGGCGATCGGGGCGGTGGTGGAGCGTTCCTTGTTGGTCTGGGGCTTGACCCCGCCGTGGAACTTGAAGAGTTTGCGCAGCATGTCAGGCCTCTTGCCGGGCGGTGCCGAGGGCGGCCGGGGCGATCTGGAAAACCGGGTAGCGCCATTTCCAGGTGTCTACGGTTTCAGCGATGGGTTCCATGGTGATGCAGTCCACCGGGCAGGGGGCAAGGCATAGCTCGCAGCCGGTGCATTCGGCGGCGACGATGGTGTGCATCTGCTTGGCAGCACCGACGATGGCATCCACCGGGCAGGCCTGGATGCACAGGGTGCAGCCGATGCAGGTGTTCTCGTCGATGATGGCGACGGACTTGGGCTTTTCGACGCCGTGCTCTTCGGAGAGGGGCTTGAACTCGCGGCCGAGCAGGTCGGCCAGCTTGCGGATGCCTTCCTCGCCGCCCGGCGGGCACTGGTTGATCTCCGCCTCGCCGCCGGCAATGGCGGTGGCGTAAGGTCGGCAGCCGGGAAAGCCGCACTGGCCGCACTGGGTTTGCGGAAGGATGGCGTCGATCTTGTCGACCAGCGGGTCGCCTTCGACCTTGAACTTGATGGCGGCGAAACCGAGCCCGGCCCCGAGGACGAGGGCGATGCCGGTCATGACGAAGAGTGCGGTGAACATGGTTCTTTCCGGGGAGCGCGGGGCTCAGTGGTACTTGTCGAGGCCGGCGAAGCCCATGAAGGCCAGGCTCATGAGGCCGGCGGTGACCATGGCGATGGCGGTGCCCTTGAAGGGAACGGGGATGTCGGCCCCGTCGAGGCGCTCGCGGATGCCGGCGAAGAGGACGAGGACCAGGGAGAAGCCGACCGAGCTGCCGAAGCCGAAGAGCAGCGATTCGAGCAGGTCGTGGTGCAGGGCGACGTTGATGAGCGGCACGCCGAGCACTGCGCAGTTGGTGGTGATCAGTGGCAGGTAGATGCCGAGCACCTGGTGCAGCACCGGGCTGGTCTTCTGGATGACCAGTTCGGTGACCTGCACGATGGCCGCGATGATGACGATGAAGGCCAGCGTGCGCAGGTATTCGACGCCGGCGGGCATCAGTACGTAGTGATCCACCAGGTAGCTGGTGCCGCAGCCGAGGGTGAGTACGAAGGTTGTCGCGGCGCCCATGCCGGCGGCTGTTTCCAGTTTTCTGGAGACGCCCATGAAGGGGCACAGGCCGAGAATCCGGACAAGAACGACGTTGTTCACCAGAACAGCGCCGAGAATCACGAAAAGGTAGCTGGTCATGGCTGCCGGAGTTGGAGAAGGGCAAGGCCGGGATTATTCCGTCCCGGCAGGTTTTGGCTCAAGCCTGCTGTGAGCAGGGCGATGACCCGGGTGAAATGCATCAGGCGTAGTCGCGGGTTTCGGTGACGGCCTCGCGGACCAGGGCCGGGCCGCGGTAGATGAAGCCGCTGTAGACCTGGACCAGCCTGGCGCCGGCGTCGAGCTTGGCGCGGGCCTGGCGGCCGTCGAAAACACCACCGGCAGCGATGATCGGCAGCTCGTTCTGCAAGGCCTTGGCGAGTGCGGCGACAACGGCGGTGGACGCTTCGAACAAGGGCGCGCCGGACAGGCCGCCCTGCTGGTCGCCGAAGGGAATGCCCTGCACCTTGTCGCGGGCCAGCGTGGTGTTGGTGGCGATGACACCGTCGATGCGGTGGCGGCGCAGGGCGTCGGCGATGTTGACGATCTGGGCGTCGTCGAGATCGGGGGCGATCTTGAGGGTGATTGGCACGTAGCGGCCGTGCTTGTCGGCCAGGGCTGTCTGGCGCGCCTTGAGTTGGCCGAGGAGGGCGTCGAGTTCGGATTCGCCCTGCAGCTGGCGCAGGTTCTTGGTGTTGGGCGAGGATATGTTGACGGTGACGTAGCTGGCCAGCGGATAGGCCTTGTCGAGACACAACAGGTAGTCGTCGGCTGCCTTTTCGATCGGGGTGTCGGCGTTCTTGCCGATGTTGATGCCGAGGATTCCCTTGTACTTCATGGCTTCCACGTTGCCGATCAGCGCATCGATGCCGTGGTTGTTGAAACCCATGCGGTTGATGATGCCCTTGACTTCCGGCAGCCGGAACATGCGCGGCTTGGGATTGCCGGGCTGTGCGCGCGGGGTGATGGTGCCGATTTCGATGAAGCCGAAGCCGAGGCGCGCGAGGCCGTCGATCACTTCGCCGTTCTTGTCGAGGCCGGCAGCCATGCCGATACGGTTGGGAAACTGCAGGCCCATCACTTCGACGGGCCTGGCGGGCAGCGGCTTGCCGGCGGGCAGCAGGCGCCCGGCAAGGTTCAGGCCGGCCAGGGCGGTTTCGTGGGCGGTCTCCGGATCAAGGGAGAAAAGGACGGGGCGGGCGAGTTCGTAGAGCATCCGGCATTCTACCGCAGTGCGACAAAGTGCTGTTTCTTCGCGCTCTTTGTTCGCTCAGTCGAGCGCCAGGCGGATCTGCAGGCCCAGATAACCGCTATAGCCGGGTAGATTGGGCAGAGCGATGAGATTGGCGCCGACCCGGCCGACCTGTGCCGATACGGCGGGCAGGATGAGGATGGGTGACGGGTAGCCGGTGGCGAGCAGGCCAAAGGCGCCGAAGCGGAAGGGGCCGGCTTCGAGGGGCATCCAGCGTCCGCCGACGTAGAAGGTGTTGCGGTCGTAGCTGTTGCGGAAGTAGCCGGCGCTGGCGACCCACGGCGTGCCGGTGAATTCGCGTTCGAGGCCGATGCCCGGATTGGATTCCCGCCAGTCACGACGCTCGGGCTGGAAGTGGTGGGAGACGCCGGACAGCGTTAGCCAGTCCCGGTGCGCTGCAGTGCTGAAGTCGTCGAGGGTGGGAGCGGCATGGGCTGTCAAGGCGCAGGCGAGAAGCGGCACCGAGCACAGCGTCCGGAGAGTGGTGTGCATGGGAGGTTCAGTCGAGTGTGGAGAGGTCGCTGTCGGACAGGGTTTGCCACTGCCCACCGACGCGCCCTTCGATCGGGCGGAAGCGGGCCTTGTAGGCCATCTTGCGGCTTTCGCGGATCCAGTAGCCAAGGTAGAGATAGGGCAGGCCGAGTTCGCGGCAGACTTCGATCTGCCACAGTACGCCGAAGGTGCCGAGGCTGCCGCCGGGGATGTCCGGGTCGTAGAAGGTGTAAACGCTGGACAGCCCGTCAGTGAGGCAGTCGATGACGCTGACCATGCGCAGGATGCCGTTCTCGCGGAATTCGAGGAGTCGGCTGTCTACGTGGCTTTGCAGCAGGAAGTGGGCGTATTGCTCCCGGTTGTCCTGGTCCATGCCGCCGCCGGCGTGGCGGCTGGCCTGGTAGCGCTGGTAGAGGACGTAGTGCTCCTCGATGAACTCGAGGGGCATTTCCCGCGGCTGGAGGTTGGCGTGGGTGCTCCAGGCGCGGCGCTGGCTGCGTTTGGGCTGGAAGCTGGCGACCGGAATGCGCACCGGAATACAGGCACGGCAGGCGTCGCAGTGGGGCCGGTAGGTGAATATGCCGCTGCGGCGAAAGCCCGTGCGCACCAGTTCGCTGTACAGCGGGGTGTCGATCAGGTGGCTGGGGGTGGCGACCTGGGAGCGTGCCTGGCGGTCGGGCAGGTAGGAGCACGCGTAGGGCGCGGTGGCGTAGAACTGCAGCAGGGAGTAGGGATAGTCCTTGAGCATTGCCAGTTCAGTTCCAGGGGGCTTGGGCTCCGTTCTGCGGCCAGCGGGCGGGGGGCATTTCTTCGCGAGTGAGCGTTTCGAGCATCTTCACGAAAACCGCGCGGGGAATTTCCTGGCCGCCCAGCGACGCCAGATGGGCAGTGGTCATTTGACAATCTAGCACGCGAAAATCCCGTTGTTCAAGGAAGCGCGCCAGATGAACGAAGGCAATCTTGGAGGCATCGGTGCGTCGACTGAACATGGATTCGCCGTAGAAGGCCTGGCCGAGCGCCATGCCGTACAGGCCGCCGACGAGTTCGCCATCCATGTACGTTTCGACGGAGTGGGCGTAGCCCATGTCGTGCATGCGAATGTAGGCGGCCTGGATGGCGGGTGTGATCCAGGTTCCACCGCCTGGCTCGCGGGGCTCGGCACAGGCGCGGATGACGGCCGCAAAGTCGTGATCGAGGCGGACTTCGTATGCCGCGTTGCGGAGTGTCTTGCGCAGCGAGCGGGTGATGCGGATCTGGTCGGGAAAAACGACCATGCGCGGATCGGGGCTCCACCACAGGATGGGCTCGCCATCGTTGAACCAGGGGAAGATGCCGCGCCGGTAGGCGGCAAGCAGCCAGTCAGGCGTCAGCGCGCCGCCGGCGGCAAGCAGGCCGTTGGGCTGGCGCAAGGCGCGTGAAACAGGGGGGAAGGCGGGGTGGTTGCCGAGCCAGGGAATCATGTCGGGTCAGGAGGAAATGGCCGTCGGTGGCCGGACCCGGACAGGATGGCGCTCGATCAGTTGGTCTGGCGCAGTTGGGAATTGGGCAGAACACGCCGGGCGCCGTCGTAGCGGGCGGCCCAGTAGTTGATGCGCATGTCCTCGACGCGAACGACGCCGCCGGACGAGGGGGCATGTACGAACTGGTTGTTGCCGAGGTAAATGCCCACGTGGGAGAAGGCGCGGCGCATGGTGTTGAAAAACACCAGATCGCCCGGCTTGAGCTCGGCGCGATTGACCTGTTCGCCCATCTGGGCCATTTCGGCTGCGGTACGGGGCATGCCGAAACCGAGCGCATCGGCGAAAACCTTGCCGACAAAGCCACTGCAGTCGAAACCGGTAAGCGGACTCGTGCCTCCGAAGCGATAAGGCACGCCAAGGAAGTTCAGGCTGCGATCAACGAGGGAGCGAATCGAATCGGAATAACGCTCAAAGACGGACGCGGGCGGCGTTTCATCCATGGCACTGGTTGGGGGCTCCGACGCAAGGACCGCGCCGGAACACGCGATCGCTACAAAAAAGCCGAGGACCGTCTTTTTGATAGGCATCAAATCACTATACCTAATACGGGAATAAGTGTAAAGAATGTCGACAAAAGAGGCCCTTTCGGTGTCAGGCAAACAGGTTGAGGATGCCGTCGAGCCCGCTGTGGTTGAGCGCGTAGGTGGCTTTTTCGCGGACGACCGGCTTGGCGTGATAGGCAATCCCCACGCCGGCTTCGGTGAGCATAGGCAGGTCGTTGGCACCGTCACCGGCGGCGATGACTGTTGCGGGCGCAAAGCTGTGGAGCTTGCGCACGAGTTGCAGCGTGTGGCGCTTGGCCTCTCCGTCCACCACGTCGCCCTTGACCTTGCCGGTCAGTTTGCCGTTGCGGATGTCCAGTTGGTTCGCCACCGCGTAGTCGAAGCCGAGCTGCTTTTGCAGGCGTTCGGTGAAGTAGGTAAAACCCCCCGAAACCAGCACCGTGACGATGCCGGCCTGCTTGAGCCCGGCGATCAGGGCTTCGGCGCCCGGGTTCAGTTGCAGGCGTTCGTTGAAGACCCGTGCCAGGGCTTCTTCGGGTAGCCCCTCGAGCAGCGCGACACGCCGGGTGAGCGATTCGCGGAAGTCGAGCTCGCCGCGCATGGCCGCTTCGGTGATCGCCGCGACTTCGGCTTTCAGTCCCTGCATGTCGGCGATTTCGTCGATGCACTCGATGTTGATCAGCGTCGAGTCCATGTCGGTGACGAACAGGCGAAAATCCTTCAGGCGCCGTTCTTCGGGTACGAAGGCGTAGTCGAGCTGGCGGGCTTCGCAGTAGGTCGCCAGCTCATCGCTCGGTTGGGCCTTGAGCAGGCGGAAGGCATTGTTGCCGAGGCGTCCTACGCCTTCCGAAGCCGTCAGGGTGGCCAGATCTTTCAGGGCACGGGTTTCGACTTTCTGGCCCTGGACAACCAGATTCATCAGGCCGCGCTCCGCTTGGGGAGCACGTCCCGGAGAATGTCGCGAGTGGCGCGGATCATGTTTTCGGTGGTGCTCCAGTCGACGCAGGCGTCGGTCACCGAGCAGCCGTAGCGCAGCTGGGAGAGGTCTTCGGGGATCGGCTGGCTGCCGGCCTCGATATTGCTCTCGATCATCAGGCCGACGATGGTCTGGTTGCCTTCGCGGATCTGGTGGGCCACGTCGCGCATCACCAGGGGCTGGTACTCCGGGTTTTTCCAGGAGTTGGCGTGGGAGCAGTCAATGACGATGTTGGCGGGCAGCTTGGCCTTGGTGAGCGCCTTTTCAGCCAGGGATACCGATACGGTGTCGTAATTCGGCCGGCCGCCACCGCCACGCAGGACCACGTGGCCGTAGGCGTTGCCGCGGGTGCGGATGACCGACGACTGGCCTTGGGCGTTGATGCCGAGAAAGCTGTGCGGGTGGGAGGCGGACAGGATGCCGTTCACTGCGGCGTCGAGCGAGCCGTCGGTGCCGTTCTTGAAGCCGACCGGGGTGGACAGGCCGGAGGCCATTTCGCGGTGGGTTTGCGATTCGGAAGTGCGCGCGCCGATGGCGGTCCAGCTGATCAGGTCGCCGTAGTATTGCGGGGCGATCGGGTCGAGGGCTTCGGTGCCGGCGGGCAGGCCGGCTTCATTGACGTCCAGCAGGAAGCGACGGGCTTTTTCCATGCCTTCGTCGATGCGGAAGGAGTCGTCCATGTGCGGATCGTTGATATAGCCCTTCCAGCCGGTGGAGGTGCGGGGCTTTTCGAAATACACGCGCATGATCAGCACAAGGGTGTCGGAAACTTCGTCAGCCAGCTTCTTGAGGCGGCGGGCGTAGTCGAGCCCGGCGACCGGATCGTGGATCGAGCAGGGGCCGACGACCACGAAAATCCGTGGGTCCTTGCGGTCGAGAATGGCTTGCAGGGTCTGGCGGCCTTCGAGGACAACCTTGGCGGCCGTGTCCGTCAGCGGGACGTGGGCGGTGATTTCCTCGGGGGACGGCATGCGGTCGAAGGCCGCGATGTTCAGGTTTTCGGTCTGGGCGAAGGGCATGGCGGTCTCGCGTTCGAAAAAGCGGAATCGGTTATTTTAACCCGAAGCGCTGCTCCGGATGGCATGGCGCGCCAGACCCAATACTGATGGGAGCTGGCAGTCGACGTAATCGGGCTGGCGCAGGCTGCGGCTGATCCATACCGTCTTCATGCCGAGGCGCTTGGCGGTGCGCAGGTTTTCGGCGCTGTCCTCCACCAGAATGCAGCGTGCCGGATCGAGGTGGTGATCCTTGAGCAGGTGAAGAAAGCCGCGCAGTTTGGGCTTGGGATGAAAGCGCATTTTCTCGACGGAATACACCGCATCGAAGTGATGGCGGATGCCCATGATGTCGAGCACCTTTTCGGCGTAGCGCTGGGGGCCGTTGGAGAAAACAATTTTGCGGCCGGGCAGGCGGCGCAGCATGTGACGCAGGGCGCTGTCGAAAACGACCATGCGCGGCAGGTCGGGGAACTGGTGGGTGTTGTGCAGGAAGTGTTGTGGGTCGGTGC
The DNA here is from genome assembly GCF_008107625.1 of Zoogloea oleivorans. Lineage (GTDB taxonomy): Bacteria > Pseudomonadota > Gammaproteobacteria > Burkholderiales > Rhodocyclaceae > Zoogloea > Zoogloea oleivorans. Next base: position 119,591 of record NZ_SDKK01000016.1, on the reverse strand, counting down.
CGTGGTGGCGCATCAGGCCCGTGAGTGTGGCGCCGTAGCGTTTCCAGTAGTCCATGCGCAGCCGGTTGGCGGCGCGCTCGTCCAGCCCCAGGTGTTGCATGAGGTAGGCCGTCATGCTCCGGTTGATGTGCGGGAAGATGTGCGGACTGGCGTTGTGCAGCGTGTTGTCGAGGTCGAACAGCCAGATCGGCGACATGGCTCAGCCTGGCTTGCGTTCGAAGCGCACGATGGCGCGGCCGTCGTCGAGTACCTTGGGCGCGGCCTTCCAAGCGTGGCCGTAGACTACTTCGACGGTGGCCGGCAGACGTCCGTCGCGACGCAGGGTTTCGTAGTTGCTGCGCAGTTCTTCCCAGTGCTTCTTGCCCACCAGGCCACGTGGGCGACTGAGGGCGGCGTTGGTGGAGCCGCTGGTGCGCAGGTCGTGGAAGAGGTCGTCGAGCTTGGTGTAGGTGACGGTGAGGATTTCCATGTCCATCACCGGATCGGAAAAACCAGCGCCGACGAGGGCGTCGCCCAGGTCGTGCATGTCGATGAAGCGGTGCAGGTGCTCGGCTTGTGAAGGCGGCAGGGACGCGCGGAGTTCCTTGAGGGTGTCCGGGCCAAAAGTGGAGAACATCACCAGACCACCAACTTCGAGGGTCCGGTGAATTTCCTTGAGGGCCGGCAGCGGATCATGCAGCCACTGCAGCATCAGGTTCGACCAGGCTAGAGAGATGCTGCCGCGGGCCAGGGGCAGAGCGGTGGCGTCGGCGCAGATGAAGTCCGGCTCGGCGGGCTTGCCGAAGCGCATCAGGCGTTTGAGCAGGCTTTTCTCGCCACGGGCCTGGGTGAGCATGGCCGGGGCGCTGTCGATGGCGATGCGCGCCACGCCCGGATAGCGTTCGGCAAAGGTGGCCAGGTCGGCACCCGGACCGCAGCCCAGGTCGAGGATGCGCTTCGGCTCGATACGGATGTAGTCGAGGCGCTCGGCCATGCGCCGGGAGATTTCCCGGGCCAGGGTGTCGACGGTGGCGTAGCCGGAAGCGGCCCGCCCGGCCCGGCGCCGCACAAGGCGCGGGTCGAGCTGGAAATCCGGCATCGTCATCGGGTCGCGCTTGGCCTTAGATGGACTTCAGGCCAAGACGGGCGAAGAGCGCGTCGTCGGCGTCGGAGTCCGGATTGTCGGTGGTGAGCAGGCGCTCGCCGTAGAAAATGGAGTTGGCGCCGGCAAGGAAGCACAGGGCCTGGATGCCATCGCCGAACTCCTGGCGACCGGCGGACAGGCGAACGTAGCTTGCCGGCATGGTGATGCGGGCGGCGGCGATCATGCGCACGAAGTCGAAGGGATCAATGGCTTCGGTCTTGCCCAGCGGGGTGCCTTCCACCTGCACCAGATTGTTGATGGGCACCGAATCCGGCGGCGGATTCATGTTGGCCAGTTCGGCTAGCAGCGCGGCGCGGCTCTTCTTGGTTTCACCCAGGCCGACGATGCCGCCGCAACACACGTTGATGCCGGCGTCACGCACCTTGTCGAGGGTGTCGAGGCGATCCTGCAGGGTGTGGGTGGTGATGATCTGGCCGTAGAATTCGGGCGAGGTGTCAATGTTGTGGTTGTAGTAGTCGAGGCCGGCTTCCTTGAGCTGACCAGCCTGACCTTCTTTCAGCATGCCGAGGGTAACGCAGGTTTCGAGGCCGAGTTTCTTGACCTCGCGGACCATGTCGAGGACCGGGGCGAGATCCTTCTCCTTGGGGCCGCGCCAGGCTGCGCCCATGCAGAAGCGGGAGGCACCCTTGGCCTTGGCGGCGCGGGCGTTTTCCAGCACTTCGTTGAGCGGGAGGAGGGCTTCCTTCTCGAGGCCGGTATCGTAGCGGGAGGACTGGGAGCAGTAGCCACAGTCTTCCGAGCAGCCGCCGGTCTTGATGGACAGCAGCGTGGAACGCTGGACGCCGTTAGGGTCGAAATTCTCCCGGTGCACCTGCTGGGCGCGGAACAGGAGGTCATTGAAAGGCAGGGCGAACAGGGCTTCGATCTCGGCGACACTCCAGCGCTTGCGGGCGGGAGCGGCGGCTTGGTTCTGGGCGGTCTCTGCGTGGGCGACGGTGGCGGTCATTGTCATGCACCCTTTTATAGGCTGTAATTTTGAATTACGAAGCTCTCCAGTTTCCCTGAAGGGGTCCGGACTTGTCAAATCAAGCGCTTGGATGGCGCCATGTGGCCGATGCCGTGGTGCAGGTTGTTTTCCCCCAGCAATGCTTCGCCTGCGGTGCGGCGAGTGGCTGCGATGTGTTGTGTGCCGTCTGTATGGACAGCTTGCCGGGGCGGGGTCTGGCGCGGTGTGCGGTGTGCGGAATTTTCCTGCCGACCGGCACCGTGTGTGGCGCGTGCCTGCGCAATCCGCCGCCCTTTGATGCAACCCGGGCGGCTCTCGACTACGGTTTCCCGCTGGACAAGTTGGTGCATGCGCTGAAATACGGCCATCGCCTGGCAATGACGCGCCTGTTCGTGGACTTGATGTTGGCGCAGCCGGTTCCCGCTGCTGACGTCGTGATTCCGATGCCGCTCCATCCTGCACGTTTGCGCGCGCGGGGCTTCAATCAGGCCGCCGAGCTGGCGCGGCCGCTGGCCAGGGCGTGGGGCTTGCCGATTTTGCTCGACAGCGTTGTGCGCGATGTGGATACCCAGCCCCAGGCGGGCTTGCCGTGGAAGGAGCGGAGTGCCAACGTGCAGGGGGCTTTTCGGGTGTGCGGGAGCGTGCAAGATTTGCGGGTCGTGGTGGTTGATGACGTGATGACCACCGGGGAGACCATTGCCGAGCTGGCGCGGACGCTGAAGGGGGTCGGTGCGCTCCGTGTCGAGAACCGGGTCGTGGCCCGGACGCCACGGCCGGGTTGATCCGGGAGGGCGGGCCGTGCACAATCCGCGCCCATGTTCCACGTCGTCCTCCATCAGCCGGAAATTCCTCCGAATACCGGCAACATCATGCGGATGTGCGCCAATAGCGGCGCGCGTCTGCACCTCGTCAAACCCCTTGGCTTCACGCTGGAAGAGAAACAGCTGGTGCGTGCCGGCCTGGATTATCGTGACATGGCAGTGGTCACCGTGCATGAAGACTGGCCGAGCTGCCGCGCCGGCTTTGCCGGTCAGCGCATCTTTGCCCTGACGTCTCATGGCGGGCGCAGCTATGGCGAAGTGGCTTTTCAGCCGGGCGATGTGTTCGTGTTCGGCTCGGAATCCCGTGGCTTGCCACCCGAGCTCCATGCGGAATTCGGCGACGAGCGACGTTTGCGCATTCCGATGCGGCCCGACAACCGCAGCCTCAATCTGTCAAACGCCGCTGCGGTGGTGGTTTACGAGGCCTGGCGGCAGAACGGCTTTGCCGGCGGCACCTGACGGCGCTGCTTATTCCTGCTTGGGGTCGCGGGCGAGGAGTTGCTCTACGGCCTCGCGGGCTGACAGGGTGCCGTTCAGGACGCCATCCACTGCGTTGGTGATAGGCATGTCCACGCCCAGTTTGGCCGACAGGGCGGCGACTTCGCGGGTCGTGCTGACCCCTTCGGCCACGTGACCGAGCGCTTCGAGAATGTCCGGCAGGGTTTTGCCTTCGGCCAGCAGCAGGCCGACGCGGCGGTTGCGTGACAGGTCGCCGGTGCAGGTCAGCACCAGGTCGCCTAGCCCGGCAAGGCCCATGAAGGTGTCGCGGCGCCCGCCGAGGGCGATGCCCAGACGGGTGATTTCGGCCAGGCCGCGGGTAATCAGGGCGGCCCGGGCGTTGAGTCCGAAACCCATGCCGTCGGCAACACCGGCAGCAATCGCCATGACGTTCTTGACCGCACCCCCCACTTCGGCACCGACGAGGTCGTCGTTGGCGTAGAGGCGCAGGCGGTTGTTGTGCAGGGCTTGCACCCAGTAGCGGGCGAACTCGATATCGCTGGACGCAATCGTTACCGCGGCAGGCAGTCCCTGGGCGACTTCTGCGGCGAAGCTCGGGCCGGTCAGCACGCCGCAGGCCGCATCGGGGCCGAGTTCTTCGGCGACGATCTGATGAGGCAGCTTGGCGGTGCCTGCCTCAAGGCCCTTGCAGGCCCACAGCAGCGGTGTGTCAGGCGCTGCGGCCTGCAGCGCACGGGCGGTGCTGCGCAGGCCGGCCAGCGGCGTGACCACCAGATGCAGGTCGGCGCGGGCGGCTTCCTGCAGGTCGTCGGTCAGTTGCAGGTTGGCTGGCAGCGGGATGCCGGGCAGGTAGCGACGATTTTCGCCGTCGCTGCGCATGGCGGCGATTTCCGCGGCCTCGCGGCTCCACAGGACAACTTCGTGACCACGGCTGAAGGCGAGGGCGAGGGCGGTGCCCCAGGCACCGGCCCCGAAAACGGCGATGCGCATGGTGCTTACAGCCCCCAGATCTGGTTGATGCGGATGAAGCCGCTGGTGCCGTCCCGATGCTTTACCCGGACCCAGCCGTCGGCGGGTTTGTCGGTGAGCTCCAGGACCACGTCCTTGACGGCTTCGAAGGCCAGCGGTGCGCCTGCATCGGGTTTCTGACGGATGTCGGCGCGGGCGGCGGTGATGATCGCGGTGCGCTTCTCGGAAAGCTGACGGCGCTCTAGCCACAGGAGGCTGCCGGCCGGCTCGCGTACCTTTACCCAGCGATCGATGTTCACGACCATTTCGACGGGCGTGTAGCGCTGGATCACGAAAAGCGGCTTGCCCTGCTTCGACGGCGCATCGTAGAGAATGGCCGGCTCGGCCAGGGAGCGGAAGTCCGAGGCCCCGGCCTGCGCTGCCGCGAGGGCGAGCGGCAGGCCGAGCAGCGCCGCGGCGATAAGGCGGCGCATTTTCATTACTGGATGGGCACGTCGGTGCCGGCCTGGGCTGCAGCCTGCTGGCGGTTCTGCTGGTACAGGGCCTCGAAATTGACCGGGGCGAGCACAACCGGCTGGAAGCCGGCGCGGGACACGGCGTCGGACACGGCTTCGCGGGCGTACGGGAAGAGGATGTTGGCGCAACCGATCATCATGATCGGCTCCAGGTCTTCCTGGGGCACATTGCGGATCTGGAAGATGCCGGCCTGGGCGACTTCAACCAGGAAAACGGTCTTCTCGTCGGGCAGCTTGGCCGTGACCGTCACGGTAAGGTTCACTTCGAAGACGCCTTCGTCGACCACATTGCCTTCAGTGCGCAGTTGCACGGCGATCTGGGGGGCTTCGCGCTCAAGGTAGATCTGCGGTGCGTTGGGCACTTCCAGGGACAGATCCTTGACGTAAAGCTTTTCGATGGAGAAGACGGGTTGTTGTGCGGTTTCGGACATGGTGGGTTTTTCCGGTTGAGAAAGAGGCAATGTCTGGTTTCAGGCCGGCTCGCCGCGCAGCAGCGGGTCGAGCTTGCCCTGGTGGTCAAGAGCGAACAGGTCGTCGCAGCCGCCCACGTGGTAGTCGCCGATATAGATCTGCGGCACGGTACGCAGGCCGGTGCGCGTCATCATTTCGTCCCGGCGAGCCGGGTCGAGATCGATGCGCACCTTTTCAATCTCGGTGACGCCCTTGCGGCGCAGCAGCCCTTCCGCGCGAACGCAGTAGGGGCAGACGGCAGTGGAGTACATCAGGATCTTGGGTTGCATGATTATTTCTTCTTGCGGCTGATCGGCATGCCGGCCTGTTCCCAGGCTGCGACACCACCTTCCAGGTTGTGGACGTTGGTGAAGCCGGCCTTGCGCAGGATGCCGCACGCAGAGGACGAGCGACCACCACTCTGACAGTTGAGGATAACAGGCTTGTCCTTGAGTTTTTCGAGTTCGCCGAGGCGCTTCTCAAGGTCGCCCAGAGGGATGTGGCGAGCGTTGAGGAGGTGGCCGGAAGCAAACTCGGCGGCCTCGCGGACGTCGATGACGGTGGCGTCTTCCCGGTTGATGAGTGTGGTTGCCTGGGCCGGAGAAATGCCGCGACTGCCGCCGCGCAGGGATGAGACGATGAGCAGGGAGCCGCTGACGAGAGCTAGCGCAGCCCAGGCCCAGTTCCAGTTTTGCTGGATGAATTCCACTAAAAGTACTCCAGATCGGGGAAAGGAAGGATTTGCTGAAGAATTACTCCGCGCCTTCTGAACAGAAGACTTCGCGCATCATCGCAATCAGTTGCAGGGTACGGGGATCGCCGACCCGGTAATACACCCGGTTGGCATCTTTACGGGTCAGCAGGACACCCTTGTCGCGAAGAATGGCGAGATGCTGGGAAATATTGCTTTGAGACGTTCCGACTGCCTCCACGATTTCCTGTACGCACACCTCCTCGCTGCCAATGATGCAGAGGATCTTGAGGCGAAGAGGGTGGGAGATCGCCTTGAGGGCCCGCGCGGCGGTCTCAATGTGTTCCTGCTTGACGATAAGGTTGACTGAAGCTGTTTTCACGAAATGAGCGGGTTTTTGAGGCGCTTTAATATTATAAAATACCATTTTTTCGCACTTCGGTGCGGATGGCCCGGTGCGGGTCTTGCTTCCGCTTTCCTGGCCTGGATCAAGTTTCAGGCATGCCGCAGCGCCCGCCTGGGGCGGCCGGGGAACCTTTCCGGTTTATACTCATCTTGCTATTCAGGACGAGCCCGACTTCGGGCATGCGATGGCGTTTGCAGGGCTCCATAAGCCCCGGGCGCCCAGACGGAGACTTTATGCGCAGCAAACTGCAACAAGCCGGCCTGGTATTCACCGGGCTTTGTGCCGGGGTTCTTATCAGTCTCAATTTCTCGGCCAATGCGGACAAATCGAGCCTGGCTCCCTTGCCCGTGGAAGAGTTGCGCAACTTGGCTGACGTCTTCAACGCCATCAAGCAGGGGTATGTCGAGCCCGTAGACGACAAGAAGCTGATCACTCACGCGATCAGCGGCATGCTGTCGAACCTCGATCCGCATTCGTCCTACCTGGACGCCGAAGCGTTCAAGGAGCTTCAGGTCGGCACCCAGGGCGAGTTCGGGGGGCTCGGCATCGAGGTTGGTTCGGAAGACGGTTACGTCAAGGTCATTTCGCCCATCGAAGATACCCCGGCCTTCCGTGCGGGCATCAAGGCCGGCGACCTGATCATCAAGCTCGACGATACGCCGGTGAAGGGCATGACCCTCAACGACGCCGTCAAGCGCATGCGCGGCAAGCCCAAGACCAATATCGTCCTCACCATTGCCCGCAAGGGCGAGGCCAAGCCGATTGTCGTGACCCTGATGCGGGAAGTCATCAAGGTGCAGAGCGTCAAGTCCAAGGTGATCGAGTCGGGCTATGGATACGTGCGCGTGGTCCAGTTCCAGGAGCAGACCGCGGCGTCCCTCGCGCAGCATCTGGACAAGCTGGTCAAGCAGGGCGAACTGAAGGGGCTTGTGCTCGATCTGCGCAATGATCCGGGTGGTCTGCTGAATGGTGCGGTCGGCGTATCGGCCGCTTTCCTGCCTCCGAAGGCGCTGGTGGTATCCACCGACGGGCGCGCCGACGACGCGAAACGCAAGTATCTGGCTGTGCCGGAGGATTATCTGCGCGGTTCCCGCGACGACTACATCAAGAGCATACCGGCCTCCATCAAGACGGTACCGATGGTGGTTCTGGTGAATGGCGGTTCCGCCTCCGCGTCCGAGATTGTTGCCGGCGCGCTTCAGGATCACAAGCGTGCCGTGGTGATGGGTACCCAGAGCTTCGGCAAGGGGTCGGTGCAGACTATCCTCCCTCTCAACAGCAATGCCGCCATCAAGCTGACCACCGCGCGTTATTTCACGCCGAACGGCCGCTCCATCCAGGCCAAGGGCATCGTCCCCGATATCGTAGTTGAGGAAACACCCGGCGGGGCGTCCCGCGAGCGTCTGCGCGAGGCTGACCTCGATCGTCACCTCGGCAATGGCAAGGAGCCGGAAGTGTCCAAGGCCGATGTCACGCCCAAGAAAGATGGCGCATCGAAGGGCAAGGACAAGCCAAAGGACGAGGCTGACGAGATGAAGCCGGCTTTCGAAATCTCCGGCAAGGATGACTACCAGTTGTCGCAAGCCGTGAATTTGCTCAAGGGTCTGCAAATCCTCCAGAATAGCGGCAAGTAACCAACATACCGGAGGGTTGAGCCATGCGCCGCGAGACCGCTTACAAGCTGGCTGGACGCAAGCACGAAAGCACCTTGCATCATGCGGGTAGCGGTATTGCCAAGGTTCGCGAGATCCGCTTCAAGGATTTTCCGCCTGGGCAGGCCGCGCAGGCGCGGCGTTCGCTGGCGGCCTTGCGAGGGGTGCAAGTGGAGCCCGGGCGTGACGACTCATCCCTGCTGGTGCGTTACAACGTTCTCGACTACACCCTTGAGTTGCTGGAAAGCTGCCTGATCGATGCTGGCTTTCACCTCGACCGGACACTGCTGATCCGTTTGCACCGGGCGCTGATTTATTATGTGGAGGACACGCAGGTCCATAACCTGCGCTCCCCGGAGCGGCTCATCAAACAATCCCACGAAGTCTATATCAAGGCCTACGCGGCTCATCCTCACGGCGATCACGACGATACGCCCCCGGACCTGCGCGAATATAAATAGACTTTTTACCGGCCGCCGTCTGGCGGCCGTTTTCTTTCTTTTCTCCTCCCATGAACGACGATCAGCTTCTTCGCTATTCGCGCCACATCCTTCTGCCCCAGATCGGTATCGAGGGGCAGTCGGCCATCCTTGCTGCCCGTGTATTGATGGTCGGTGCCGGGGGGCTGGGTTCGCCCGCGGCGATGTACCTGGCGGCAGCCGGGGTGGGGACGCTGGTTCTGGCCGACGGTGACACGGTTGATCTGACCAATCTGCAGCGCCAGATCCTGCACAGCCAGGAGAGCGTCGGGCGGCTCAAGGTCGACTCGGGCCGCGATACGCTGGCACGACTCAATCCCGAGACCCGCGTTATTCCGCTTGGTCGACGCCTTGAAGGCGCCGAGCTGGAGGCAGAAGTCGCGCTTGCCGATGTGGTGCTGGACTGTTCGGACAACTTCGCGACCCGCCATGCCATCAACCGGGCTTGCGTGGCCCACCGCAAGCCGCTGGTTTCGGGGGCCGCGGTCCGTTTTGACGGGCAGTTGTCGGTCTTCGATCTGCGCCATGCCGACAGCCCCTGCTATCACTGCCTGTTTCCGGAGGGGGAGGATGTGGAGGAGGTGCGTTGTGCCGTGATGGGCGTTTTTGCGCCGATCACCGGTATCGTGGGTGCCGTACAGGCCGCCGAGGCCCTCAAGTTGCTGGCGGGCTGTGGCGACGCGTTGACTGGTCGCCTGCTCCTGCTGGATGCGCTGGCGATGGACTGGCGGACAATCCGGCTGGGGCGTGACCTGGCTTGCGCGGTATGCGCCTCACGCTGAAGGCGATTGCCGGTTCCTGCTCGTCAGCGCTTTCCAGAGCAATATCAAGCCGAGTTTCTGCTGGGCCCAGAAGCTGTCTCGTGCGGCGATTTCTTCCGGGCTGCCTTCGTGGATGCCGGTGGGAGGCAGGGACTCCTTGAGATAGAGCGTGCCGAAGAGGATGTCCCACACCGGGAAAAGGATGGCGAAGTTGCAGCCGTAGCGACAATGCCTATCAGCCGGCAACTCGAGGGCATGGTGCCAGCGATGGTAGCGTGGTCCGACAATCAGATAATCACCGATCGGCCCGAAAGCGAGCCGGGTGTTGGTGTGAGAGAGGTTTTCCACCAGCCGCAGGGCGATCAGCAAGCCGATGAAGTGGCCCGGTGGAACGCCGATCAGCAGCGACAGGCAGGCGAACCACAGGCCGGCAATCAGATCGTCTGCCAGATGATTGCGGGAGTCGGTCCAGAAAGACATCTGGCGCTGCGAATGGTGAATGCCGTGGAGTGCCCACCACCAGCCGCAGGTGTGCGACAGCCGGTGCCGCCAGTACTCGGCAAAATCGAGGATCACCAGGTAAATCAAGAAGCTGGCCAGCGGATGGTTGTCGAGGCCGGGGAGCCAGTCTTCCAGTTGGCGCGGAATGATGTCGTTGAAGCGCAGCCAGCTTTCCAGCTCCATGAAAAGGGGCGCGAGCAGGGTAAAAACGGTCAGCGGCACCATGCCCAGGCGGTTGAGCAGCGTGTACAACACATCAACCCGTACGGCCCGGCGTTGTGTCCATCGTTCAGCGGGCCACAGGGCTTCCAGCGGACGCATCAGGACATAGGCAATGGCCAGTTCGATGCCTCCCTGCAGGACGAACTCGATGCCGTCGAAGCCCATTTCCACGTAACTGGCAAGACCGAGGGCGAACAGCACCGGCTGGACCAGTGTGTCGAACAGCCACCCTTGCAGGATGACGAAATAATCGGTCAGATACTGCGTCATTGTGTCGGGATCGTGGCGAAACAGAAACCCTTGCTTTTCAGACTGCCAATGAGTGGGTCCAGCATGGGGGCGAAGGGATCCTTGCGTGACCAGATGCCCAGATGAGCCATCAGGATGTCTCCGCCCTTCAGGTTGGCGAGCGCACGCTTCAGCAGAATCTCGTTGGGGGAGATTTCCGAAGGCAGTTCATCGCCGAGAAAGCCGGCCGGTGCCCAGCCCACATGCCGGTAGCCGCAGGCTTCGGCTGCTTTCAGTGTGAGGGGTGTGGTGCGGCCACCCGGAGCGCGCCACAGGGGGTCGAGCTTGCGACCGGTGAGTTCGGCAAAGCGGATATCCGGCTTTTTCAGCTCGGTGCAGATCTGTTCGACGTCTAGCTGCGTCTGGCTGCCGTCGGGCAGGCGGTAGTTGACCTTGCCACCAGTATCATCCTTGCGGAAGGACCCGTGGCGCCAGGTGTGGCTGCCAAAGGCGTGCCCTTCGGCGACGCGCGCCCTCCAGAACTCGGCCCACGAGGGGTCGAGAGCCATGTCGCCACGCAGGGTTTTTTCCTGGGCGACAAAAAAGGTGGCCTTGACCTGATGTTTCCCGAGGATCTGGGCGATGGCCTCGGCGTGGCGCATGTTGCCGGTGTCGAGGGTCAGGTATAGCGTGCCCTTGCAGATGGGATCTGCCCCGTGGGCGAGGCTGGCGATGGCGATCAGGCAGGCGGCGAGCGTGCCGCGGATGACCCCGGTCATCACTGCCGTGCCGCGTGATTGATGAAGGACACGCCGTGGGGTGAGCGGCCCACGGGAATCGAGTAGGAAACCTTCTTCTGCTCCAGGTCGATCACCTGCACCTTGCGTGCGAAGCGGGCGGTGGCCCACAGCTCCTTGCCGTCGGCACGGATTTCCATGTCGTCGGGGCCGCCGGGCACATCGTATTTCTCCACTTCGGTCAGTGTCTGCATGTCCACCAGGGAGATGCTGCCATTCACGGTGCGGTTGGATACAAAGACGTGCCGGCCGTCACCCCGGGCGAGAAAGTTATGGGCCGCTTTTGCGGTAACGATTTTCTTGATGGTCTTGCGGGCGCGCCAGTCGATGACTTCCACGTAATCCGCACCCATGATGCCGACCAGCAGGTATTTGTCGTCCGGCGTCATGTGGATGCCGGCAGGTGTGGGGCCAACCGGCAGCTTCCACAGGGGTTGCTGGGTCTTGAGGTCGATGGCGAGGATTTCGTTGGAGTCCTGCAGTGTGATGAAGACGAACTGGCTGGCCTTGTCGAAGGCCATGTGGGACGGTGTTTTGGCTGCAGGGATGCGGGTGACCAGCTTGTAGTCGGTGGCGCTGTAGAGATCGACCCGGTCAAGGCGCAGAGAGTTGGCCACGAACCACCTGTTGTCCGGCGAGAAGCCGAGCTGATAAGGATCGGAGATGTTCTTGATGCGCTTCTGTTCCTTGCCGGTCTTCGCGTCGAAGAAGACCAGTTCATTCGAGATCGCACAGGCGACGATCACCGATGTGTCGTCCGGCGTGGCGATCAGGTGATGGGGCTCCTTGCAGGCTGGCGATTTACCGGTTTCCTTGTAGGTTTTGGTGTCGATAAAGCTGACGTTCTCGTCGACCGAATTGAGAACGATGGCGGTTTCCGCGTGGGCGTAGATCGACAGGAAGGCGGAGGCGAGGAGGCCGATCAGGTGCGGGAGCTTCATGGACTGGGCGGGGTGGCGAACAAGTAGCGCTTAACGGCCCGGCATGGGCCACGTTGACCCCCGAGGCTGACTTATGTCAAAGGTTTGCAGATTTCCGGAGAGGCGCCGCTTCAGGCCGGGCGGGCAAGGATGCGCAGGTCGTGACCGACCAGGCGGACGTCGCGGAAGACGAGCTGCCGTTTGTCGGTGAGGCTGGTGAGGGCTGGGAGATTGAAGAGGCCGCCGGCAGCGTCGCCCACCAGCGCGGGGGCGAAGTAGAGGATCAGCTCGTCCACGCAGCCTTCGCGCAGCAGCGAGCCGTTGAGCTTGAAGCCGCTTTCCGCCATGACTTCGTTGATGCCCCGCTGCCCAAGTTCGGTCATCAGGGCAGGCAAATCGACCTTGCCGCCGGTGTTGGGAAGAATCAGTACGTCGGCGCCGCGCCGCTTGAGAGCTGCGATGCGCTCTGCGTCGTCTACGGCCCCGGCGATCAGCACCGGGCTGCCGTCGAGGATTTTGGCGCTGAGGGGGGTTTCGAGGCGGGCATCGACCACGATGCGCAGGGGCTGCCGTTCGGTGGGAATGGCGCGGACGGTGAGTTGCGGGTCGTCGTCACGCACGGTGCCTATGCCGGTCAGTACCGCACAGGAGCGGGCCCGCCAGCGGTGGGCGTCGCGCCGGGCATCATCGCCGGTGATCCACTGGGAGACCCCGTTGTTGAGGGCGGTCTTGCCATCCAGGGTGGCGGCAGCCTTGAGGCGTAGCCACGGTCGGCCGCGGGTCATGCGTGAGATAAAGCCGATATTGAGTTCGCGGGCTTCGGCTTCCTGGATGCCGGACAGTACCTCGATGCCGCTGTCGCGCAGGCGGGTGAGGCCTTTGCCGGCCACCAGCGGATTCGGGTCTTCCATCGCCACGACGACCCGGCTGAGGCCGGCGTTGACCAGGGCTTCGGCACAGGGTGGGGTGCGGCCGTGGTGGGAGCAGGGCTCCAGGGTGACGTAGGCGGTGGCGCCACGAGCTTGCTCGCCGGCCATGGCGAGGGCATGGACTTCCGCGTGGGGTTCGCCAGCGCGAATGTGCCAGCCTTCGCCGACCATCTGGCCGTCACGGACAATGACGCAGCCGACACGGGGATTGGGCGTAGTGGTGTACAGCCCGCGCTCGGCAAGTTCGAGGGCGCGGGCCATCCACCGGTAATCGTCGGCGGTGGCGCTCATGGACAGAATCTTCAGGAGGCCTTGGGAGGACGGCCGCGGGGTTTGGTGGTGACTTCCCGGATGACTTCCGAGAATTCGTCCACGTCCTCGAAGGCGCGATAGACAGAGGCAAAACGGATGTAGGCGACCTTGTCGAGCTTCTTGAGCTCGCGCATGACGAGTTCGCCAATGCGTTCGGAGCCGACTTCGCGTTCACCGAGGGAAAGGAGCTTGGCTTCGATGCGATCGACGGCGGCATCGACGCTTTCGGCGGTGACCGGGCGCTTGCGCAGGGCCAGACTCAGGCTGCCGAGGAGCTTGTCGTGGCTGTAGTCGGTACGACTGCCATTCTTTTTGACCACTTGCGGCATCTTGAGGTCGATGCGCTCATAAGTCGTGAAGCGCTTGTCGCAGGAGAGGCAGCGACGGCGGCGCCGAACGGTGTCACCGTCCTCGTTTTCACGGGTGTCGGTGACCTGGGTGTTGTCGGCGCCGCAGAAAGGGCAATGCATGGGCGAGTGCGCGTGCCTGCCTGTTTACGTCGATTACGCGCCGTACACCGGGAACTTGCGGCACAGCTCGGCTACCTTGGCGCGCACGTTTTCGGTGATGGCTTCGTCGTTGGGATTGTCGAGCACGTCGGCGATGAGGTGTGCGATGCGCTCGGCCTCGATTTCGGTGAAGCCGCGGGTGGTCATCGCCGGTGAGCCGAGGCGGATGCCGGAAGTCACGAAAGGCTTCTGCGGATCGTTGGGGATCGAGTTTTTGTTGACGGTGATGTGGGCACGGCCGAGGGCTGCTTCGGCTTCCTTGCCGGTGATGTTCTTGGACTGGAGGTCGACCAGGAACACGTGGCTTTCGGTGCGGCCGGAGACGATGCGCAGGCCACGCTCTTCACCCAGCACGCGCGCCATCACGCGGGCATTGGCAAGAACCTGTTCCTGGTAGCGCTTGAACTCGGGCTCGGCTGCTTCCTTGAAGGCCACCGCCTTGGCGGCGATGACGTGCATCAGCGGTCCACCCTGGAGGCCCGGGAAGATGGCCGAGTTGAGGGCCTTCTCGTGCTCGGCCTTCATCAGGATGATGCCGCCGCGCGGGCCGCGGAGCGTTTTGTGGGTGGTGGAGGTGACCACGTCGGCGTGGGGCACCGGGTTGGGGTAGTAACCTGCGGCGATGAGGCCGGCGTAGTGGGCCATGTCCACCCAGAAGATCGCGCCGATTTCCTTGGCGATCTTGGCGAAGCGCTCGAAGTCGATGCGCAGGGCGTAGGCGGAGGCGCCGGCAATGATGATGCGCGGCTTGTGCTCGCGGGCCAGCGCTTCCATCTTGTCGTAGTCGATCTCTTCGTTCTTGTCGAGGCCGTAGGCGACGACGTTGAACCACTTGCCGGACATGTTCAGCGGCATGCCGTGGGTGAGGTGGCCGCCTTCGGCCAGGCTCATGCCCATGATGGTGTCGCCGGGCTTGGCGAATGCCATCAGCACGGCCTGGTTGGCCTGGGAGCCGGAGTTCGGCTGGACATTGGCTGCTTCGGCGCCAAACAGGGTCTTGAGGCGATCAATGGCGAGCTGCTCGGCCAGATCGACGAACTCACAGCCGCCGTAATAGCGCTTGCCCGGATAACCTTCCGCGTACTTGTTGGTGAGCTGGGAGCCCTGGGCTTCCATGACAGCTGCACTGACGTAGTTCTCGGAGGCGATCAGTTCGATGTGATCTTCCTGACGACGGTTTTCGGCCTCAATGGCCTGCCACAGTTCGGGGTCAACTTTGGCGAGGGTATTTTGCTTGGAAAACATGGCGATCCAGGTGGGCTTGAGTCAAAAAGAGAGTTTAACACGGCACTTAAGGCTTGCCGAAAGCGACAATCAACCTGCTGCCCTTGAAAGGGCGGCAGGTCTTGCCGGATTGGCGGTTCAAACGCGGAAGTGGCTGACCTTCGCCTCCAGTTCGGAGGCCATTTGTTCAAGCAAGGCTGTTTGCTCGTGAGTGTGACGGGTGACCTGATTGTTCTGTTCGGCCATCTGGGCGATGTGCTCGACGCCGCGAGCCACCTCCTGACTGGCTGCGCTCTGCTCACGCGTGGCATTGGCAATGTCATTGACGGCACTGGTGGTGCGGGCGCTTTCGTTGCGGATGCTCTCAAGCACGGAGCCGGAATCGGTGGCCAGTTGAACGCCGTTGCGCACGCCGCCGGTGACACCGTGAATCATGGCGACAACCCGGTTGGCTTCACTTTGCACTTCTGCCACCGTGGCCGAAATTTCGCGGGTTGAGCTGGCTGTCCGCTCCGCCAGTTTGCGTACTTCGTCGGCGACCACCGCGAAGCCACGGCCACTCTCGCCGGCCCGGGCCGCCTCGATGGCTGCGTTAAGGGCCAGCAGGTTGGTTTGGTCAGCGATCTCGTTGATGATCTTGCCGATGTTGGAGATGCGCGCTGAACGTTCCGAAAGCAGATTTACCGCTTCGCCGGCCTTGTCGATCTCGCTGGCGATCCGGTCCATGCCGCCGATCATGTCACGTACCTTGGCGCCACCGTCGTCCGTATGGGCCTGGGCCCGCTGGGTGATGTCGTGGGCGAGGGCGGCACTGTCGGATACGTGGGTGATGCTGACCGACAGTTCTTCAATGGCGGAGGCGAGGCCCGACGCCGCTTCGCTCTGGATCGAGGTGGCACTGACCACGTTGTCGGAGCCGAGGCGGACTTCACGGGCGGCGGCCTTGACGGCATTGGATGTCCGGACGACATCGCTGATCAAGGTTCCGATCTGGCGGGTGGTGGTGTCCAGCGAGCGGGTAATCAGATGAAGTTCGTTGCTGCTGCTGGCAGGCGTATCGGGGAAGCGCACGGTCAGGTCTCCCTGGCCGATGCGCTGGGTGGCATCGAGCAGGCCGCGAATGGGCGACAGGCGATTGCGGGTGATGAGGTACAGAACCAGCGTCAGCAGCAGGGCGCCACCCAGGCACAGGGCAATCAGGGTGTTGCGCAGGCTGCGGGCTTCAACGGTGAATTCGTCGATGAAGCTGCCTGTGGCGACAATCCAGCCCCACGAGGGCGCATTTTCGAAAACGACCATCTTGGGCTCGGTCTCAGGCCCGCCGGGAGTGCGGCTCCAGTTGTAGGTCATCATGCCCTGCTTGCGCCGGACTTGCTCTTCCACGATACGGGTCAGGCCCGGATTGTTGATTTCGCCGAGCAGCTTGCCCCCGAGGGTTGGATGGTAGATGAGTTCGGTCTTGGCGATGTCTTCGTTTGGCGCCAGCACATAAGCGTAGCCGCTGCTGCCGGACTTGATGTCGGCGAGGGACTTGAAGAGGCGCTCCATGTCGCCCTGGATGGCAACGCGTGCGGCGAGGGCGCCGACAACCTTGCCACTATCATCGGTAATGGGGTCTATCGCAGAGATATAGTATTTGCCGGACCGCTTGACGACACCGACATAGCTTTTGCCGGAAAGGAGGGCCCGCACTTCATTGCTGTTCTGGGGAATCGGGGTTCCTTCCGTGCTTTTGCCATCCTTGCTCTTGAGGAGCGTGGCGGCACGAATGAATTCGTCGCCGATGCGCAGGAGCAGGGCCGGGTCAGCGTCGATTTGCTGACGCAGGGTTTCCAGCAAGGGGATATTGCCGTTAACAATCCGGTCTCCACTGCGGACGACGGGAATCTGATAAGTGCCCGAGGCGGCCATGTCGGGGCCAATGCGCAGTTTTCCAAGGTTGTCTTTAAGGCGTGTCACACCCTTGCCGGCATGGGCGACGGCGTTGTCATGGCTCAGTTCGAGCATGCGGACCACGCCCTTGATCTGGTTGTTGAGCTCCTCCTCGGTCTTTGCCACGGCAGCGTGTTCGGCAAAGTAGGTAGTAAACGCAATCAGCGCAGTAAATATGGCAATGCTGACGATTGTTGCAGCCAGAGCGATCTGGTGAACGAGGGAAAAGCGATTGAGATTCAGCATGACGGGGCTCCGGCCGGTTTTGCCATAATGGCAAGTGACGAACCGGAGAAACGGCTGGTCTCCCGGAAACTTTAGCGAAAGGTGATATTCGACGCTTGCATCATGCGTTAGGCAGTTCGTCGAGGGCGCCAGCCAGATGGCGTTGTTCGGCCCAGGCGATCAGTGACCAGTTTTCGCCGTCGTGGCCGATCCAGTTCAGTGCGGCGTTGGGAATGGTGAAATCCCGGGGCGCCTCCAGGTGCTTGCCGGTGGCGAGGCGATGGGCGATGTCGAGTACACCGCCGTGGGTGACGACCAGCACCGTGCCGCCCTGATGTATCTTGGCGATGTGTTCGAGGGCCGTGTGGATGCGGCCGGCGAACTCGCGCAGGCTCTCGCCGCCCTCGGGAAAGACGAAGTCCGGGTCGCGAGTTTCGAAGCGCCGATAGTCCACGGGGAAGCGGGTTCGGGCTTCGTCGTAGGTGAGGGCCTGAAAGCCGCCATAGTGACGCTCGCGCAGGCCGGCATCAAAGCCGGGCGTCAGGCCGCAGTGGGTGGCAATGGCGGCAGCGGTCTGGCGGGCGCGGGTGAGGTCCGAGCAGTAGGCGGCGTCGAAGCGCTCGCTGGCAAGGCTGGTTGCGGTAGCGCGCGCCTGGGCGAGGCCGGTTTCGTTGAGGGGGATGTCGATGTGGCCCTGGAGGCGTCGTTCGGCATTCCAGGCCGTTTCACCGTGGCGAACCAGGCAGATGCGGGTAGACATTGTTGCGATACGGTATCGGGAAAAAGGACCAAAAGTATCTCATGAGCCGGGTAGTGAAGGCGGAGGGATGCCGCGCCGCTGCCGGGTTTTCAGGAGCGTGACGCTACGGTAGGCGTAATCCCTGATTGTTGCCTGCCCAATCTCGCCGATAATCCGACCCCATAAAATGCTGCTGCATCACTTGGCAGTCAGAGATTCTTACAATCAAAGGAGGTGCGGGACGTGCAAGCCCTGCTCAAGATATCGCGCGCCATTGATGCGCTTACCGAACGCGTCGGCAAGGCGACGATCTGGCTGGTCCTGATCGTTACCCTGATCAGTGCCATCAATGCCTTTGTGCGTTACGCCGTCAATTACAGCTCCAATGGTTTGCTGGAGATCCAGTGGTACCTCTTTTCGGCGATCTTTCTTTTGTGCGCCGGCTACACCCTGATGCGCAACGAGCACGTACGCATCGATGTGGTGTCGAGTCATTTTTCACCCCAGGTCCTGGCGTGGATCGACATCGTTGGCACGCTCTTCTTTCTGGCGCCGATGGCGGTGGCGGTGCTCTACCTGTCGTGGCCGATCTTCGTTAACTCCTTCCTTAATAACGAGTACTCGTCCAACGCCGGCGGCCTGATTGTCTGGCCGGTGCGCGCGCTGGTTCCGGTGGGTTTCTTCCTGCTGATCCTTCAGGGGTTCTCCGAACTGATCAAGCGTATTGCCTTCCTCAAGGGCCTGATCAGCGATCCCAACGCCAAGCAGCATGTTCCGACTCCCGAAGAGGAGCTGGCCAGGGCCATCAAGCAACAGCGCGGGGAGACCGTTTAAATGGAGTTCATTGCTGCCAACATGGCGCCCCTGATGTTCGGGTCGCTGGTCATCTTCTTGTTGTTCGGCTATCCAGTGGCTTTCGCCCTGGCCGCCAATGGCGTCGTCTTCGGCCTTATCGGCATCGAATTGGGCCTGCTTACCCCGGCCCTGTTCCAGGCGCTGCCTGACCGTATCTTCGGGGTGATGTCCAACGACACCCTGCTCGCCATTCCCTTTTTCACCTTCATGGGCCTGGTCCTCGAACGATCAGGCATGGCCGAGGATCTCCTCGATACCATCGGCCAGCTCTTCGGCCCGGTGCGCGGCGGCCTGGCTTTTGCGGTGATTTTCGTTGGTGCGATTCTTGCGGCGACGACCGGCGTGGTGGCCGCTTCGGTGATCTCCATGGGCCTCATCTCGTTGCCGATCATGATGCGCTACGGCTATGACCAGCGCCTCGCCACGGGCGTGATCGCGGCCTCCGGCACACTGGCGCAGATCATTCCGCCGTCCCTCGTGCTGATCATCATGGCCGATCAGCTCGGTCGTTCGGTGGGCGACATGTACCAGGGGGCGCTGATTCCGGGCCTTGTGCTGACGGCTCTGTATGTTGGCTATGTGGGCTTGGTGGCAGTCTTCAAGCCCGCCATGGCGCCGGCCCTGCCGCCCGAAGCGCGGACCCTGCGCGGCGCCAAGCTGTTCCTGCGTGTGCTGACAAGCCTGGTGCCGCCGCTGCTGCTGATTTTCCTGGTTCTCGGCACCATCTTCCTGGGTATTGCGACGCCTACCGAAGGTGGTGCGATGGGGGCTTTTGGCGCCCTGATGATGGCCTTCATGCGCAAGCGCCTCGACATTTCCTTGCTCAAGCAGGCTATGGAAACCACTGCCAAGCTGACTACCTTCGTGGTCTTCATTCTGGTGGGCGCGCGGGTGTTTTCGCTGACCTTCTATGGCGTGGAGGGGCATCTGTGGGTCGAGCATCTGCTGGCCGGACTGCCCGGTGGTCAGCTTGGTTTCCTGATCGTGGTGAACATCCTGATCTTCCTGCTGGCCTTCTTCCTCGATTTCTTTGAGCTGGCCTTCATCGTGGTGCCGCTGTTGGCGCCGGTGGCCGAGAAACTGGGTATCGATCTGATCTGGTTCGGCGTGCTGCTCGGGGTGAACATGCAGACTTCCTTCATGCATCCGCCCTTTGGTTTCGCGCTGTTCTACCTGCGCTCGGTGGCGCCGCCATCCATCAAGACGACCCAGATTTACTGGGGGGCGGTGCCTTTCGTCATCATCCAGATCATTATGGTGGCGATCATCATCCTGTTCCCGCAACTGGTGACGATGGGGCTCGACAAGCAGGCGACCGTCGATACCGATACGGTGGAGATTGTCGTGCCGGAAGGCGAGGCCCAGGACGACACGCCGATTCAGTTCGGCAACGAACCCAAGGATGAAGCCGCGAAACCTGCCGATGACGCCATTCCTGCCGTACCGGAGGATGATGCTGTCAAGGCCCTCGAAAAGGCCTTGCAGGGTGACAAGAAGTAACAGGCCCCCTGAATGACGTGAAAAAGGCCCGGAGTGAAAGCTCCGGGCCTTTTTAATACACCCCGCGCGGAGGTTCAGCGCTTGGTGAGGTTCCCGGCTTCGTACATCAGGGAGCCTTCGACCAGCGTGTAATGCACGCGGCCCGGCAGTTCGAGGCCCAGGAAAGGTGTGTTCTTGCCCTGGCTTTTCAGCATGCTGCGGGTGATGAGCTGGTGGGTATCCGGGTCGAAGATGCAGATGTCGGCACGGGCACCAACCGACAGGTGACCGCCCTTGGCAATGCCAGCGATTTTTGCGGCTTCGGAGGTGATGCGGGCCAGCGCGTCGAGCAGCGGCAACTTGTGCTCCTGGGCCCATTTGAGGGTCAGGGGCAGGAGCAGTTCGAGGCCGGTGGTGCCGGGCTCGGATTCGCTGAAGGGTGCCTGCTTGGCGTCGTCATCGACCGGCGTGTGGTCGGAACAGATGGCGTTGATGCGGCCATCAGCCAGTGCCTTCGACAGGGCCGCACGGTCGCGCTGGCTGCGCAGGGGGGGTACTACGTGACAGTGGGGGTTGAAATAGCCGATGTCCATGTCGCACAGGTGCAGGTGGTGGGCGGCTACGTCGCAGGTCACATCGACGCCGTCCTTGCGGGCCTGTTCGATCAGATCGAGGCTCTCGCCGCTGGACAGGCGGGTGATGTGCAGCTTGGCGCCGGTCTGGCGGGCCAGGCGCAGGTAGGTGAACAGGGCGACGATCTCGGCGCTGGCCGGAATGCCGGGCAGGCCGAGGCGCGAGGCGACTTCGCCGTCGTGGGCGACGCCGCCCTTGGCCAGGTAGGGATCAAGGGGCTGCAGCCACACGCGGAAGCCGAAGGTGCTGGCGTACTGCATGGCGCGGCCGAGCACGCGGGTGTCGAGGATGGGCGTGTTGGCCTGGCTGAAGGCGACACAGCCGGCTTCGACCAGCTCGGCCATCTCGGACAGGTGTTCGCCCTTGAGGCCGATGGTCAGCGCGCCGATCGGGTACACGTGGGCGCGGTTGAGCTTCTTGGCCCGGTAGCACAGCATTTCGACGAGGCCCGGTTCGTCGAGCACCGGGTCGGTGTCGGGCGGAATGGCCAGGCTGGTGATGCCGCCGGCCATGGCCGCGTCCATCTCGGATTCGAGGGTGGCCTTGTATTCGAAGCCGGGCTCGCGCAGGCGCGCTGCCAGGTCGATGAGGCCGGGGGCGACGACGAGGCCGCTGGCGTCGAGGGTGCGCGTGGCGGTGAAACCGTCGGGGGCCGTGCCGACGCCGACGATCTTGCCGTCGGCGATGAAGAGGTCGTGCTGGGCGTCGATGCGGTTGGCCGGGTCGATCAGGCGGCCGTTCTGGATGTGGATGTTCATCGTTCGAGTCTCAATGGCTGCCGAGCATGCTCATCACGGCCATGCGGACCGCGATGCCGAAGGTGACCTGGGGCAGGATGACGGCCTGGTTGCCGTCGGCCACGGCCGAGTCGATCTCGACGCCGCGGTTCATCGGGCCCGGGTGCATCACGATGGCGTCCGGCTTGGCCAGGGCCAGCTTTTCGGCGGTGAGGCCCCACACCTTGAAGAATTCCTGCGGGCTGGGCAGCAGGGCGCCGTTCATGCGTTCGTTTTGCAGGCGCAGCATCATCACCACGTCGACGCCCTTGAGGCCTTCTTCCATGCTGGCGAAGTAGCGCACGCCCATCTTTTCCACATCAGTGGGAAGCAGGGTCTTGGGGCCGATGACGCGCACTTCGGGCACGCCGAGGGTGGTTAGCGCGGCGATCTGCGAGCGGGCCACGCGGGAGTGCAGCACGTCGCCGACGATGGCCACGGTGAGGTTGTGGAATTCTTTCTTGTAGTGCCGGATGGTGTACATGTCCAGCAAGCCCTGGGTGGGGTGGGCATGGCGACCATCGCCGGCATTGACCACGTGAATGTGGTCGCGACCGGTGTTTTCGAGGTGCTGGGCGATCAGGTGCGGGGCGCCGCTGGATTCATGGCGCACCACGAACATGTCGGCCTGCATCGCACACAGGTTGTCCACGGTGTCGAGCAGGGTTTCGCCCTTCTTGGTGGACGAGGTGGCGACGTTGAGGTTGATGACATCGGCCGACAGGCGCTTGGCGGCGATCTCGAAGGTGGTGCGGGTGCGCGTGCTGTTCTCGAAGAACAGGTTGAAGACGCTCTTGCCACGCAAGAGCGGCAGCTTCTTGACCTCGCGCTCGGCCACTTCGGTGAAGGGTGCGGCGATGTCGAGGATTTGCGTGATGATGCCCTTCGGCAGACCGTCGATGGTGAGCAGGTGCTGTAGCTCGCCGTGTTTGTTGAGTTGGGGATTACGCATGGATCAGCCTCATGGTGAGGGCGCCGGAGTCGTCGCGCTCAAGTTGGAGGTTCTGTCCGGCCGCCAGGGGCTCGGGCAGGGTGAGGGCGCAGAAGCTGGCCCCGATGGGCAGTTCACGCCCGCCGCGGTCGATAAGGACGGCCAGGTCTACCTGCGCCGGGCGGCCGTAGTCGAACAGTTCGTTGAGGGCTGCACGCGTGGTGCGGCCGGTGTAGAGGACGTCGTCCACGATGACGATGTGGGCGCCTTCCACGTCAAAAGGGATCTTCGAACCCTGAGGCTGCGGATGTAGGCCCTTGGCCGAGTAGTCGTCCCGGTAGAAGCTTACGTCGATGGTGCCCAGCGGCTGGGACAGGCCGAGCAGGGCGTGGAGGCGCTCGGCCAGCCATACGCCACCGGTGTGGATACCCACCAGGCAGGTGTTGGCAGTGACCTTGGGGCGCATCGATTCGGCCAACACGGCGATGAGCTGTTCGGCGTCAGGAAGCTGCATTTTTGGCACTTTCGAAGTACTGGAGCAGGAGAATCTGGGCGGCTGCGGAATCCAGCCGGGGCTTTTGCTTGCGCCAGCCCTGGAGGCCGGCGTCGTTGAGGCGGTCTTCGGCCTCCGCGGAGGAAAGACGTTCATCCACCAGCGTCACAGGCAGGCCGTAGCGGCCATGGAGCTGGTTGGCAAAGCGGCGGCAGCGCACGGTCATGGCGTGCTCGGAGCCATCCATGTGGGTCGGCAGGCCGACCACGAGCAAGGCCGGTTTCCATTCGGCGAAGATTTTTTCGATGGCCGCAAAGCGGGCAGTGTTGGCTTCCTCGGTGATCGCCGTGAGCGGATGGGCATGGCCCGTTTCCGTTTCACCCACCGCGATGCCGATGCGTGCCAGACCGAAGTCGAAGCAGATAACGGTACTCACGCGTGGCCGGCGACGTCGGACAGCATGGCAAAATCGATCCCCAGCAACTGCATGGCGGCAGCAAGGCGCTCTTCGGGCGGCAGCTCGAAGACGATGGAGAGATCGGCCGGCACGGTAAGCCAGGCGTTCTGAGCGATTTCGTGTTCGAGCTGGCCGGCCGACCAGCCGGCGTAGCCGAGGGCGACCAGCACTTCGGCGGGTTCACCGTCGCTGGCCAGCGCCTGCAGCACGTCGCGGGAGCTGGTCAGGCCGATGCTGTCGCCGACTGTGAGCGTGGAATGCCACTTGCCGGCCGGGCGATGCAGCACGAAGCCCCGGTCCGACTGCACCGGGCCGCCAAAATACACCGGCAGGTTTTCAAAGTCCGGTTGCTGGAAGGGGATGTCGATGCGCTCGAAAAGCGTGGCGAGGCGCATGTCCGTCGGCCGGTTTACGATGACCCCCATGGCGCCGTTTTCGTTGTGCTCGGCGATATAGGTGAGCGTGCGCGCAAAGTTCGGATCGGCCATGGCGGGCATGGCGATCAGAAAATGATCGGTGAGATTAATGGTTGTCGTAGTCACGGACGGTATTTTAAGCCAGGGTCAGGAATTGTAGCGGCAACTTTTGGGGCATGCTTGCGTCCATCTGCTTCCTGCGCTTTTGTCCTGCATCCATGTCCTCTGCTCTTGTCTGGTTTCGTCGCGATCTGCGCGATTTCGATCATGCCGCCTTGTTTCACGCCCTCAAGAATTACCAGAAAGTATTTTGCGTCTTTATCTTTGATAGCACGATTCTCGACGCCTTGCCGACCCGGTCCGATCGGCGAGTCGAATTCATCCACGGCAGTGTGCTGGAACTGGATGCGGCGCTGCGGGTAAAGGGCGGCGGGCTGATTGTGCGGCATGGCCCGGCGACGGAGGTGGTTCCGGCACTGGCCGCGTCGCTGGGCGTGACGGCAGTGTTGGCCAATCGCGACTACGAGCCGCAAGCCCTCGCACGGGATGCGGAGGTGGCCGAACGACTGCGATTGCTGGGTGTCAGCTTCGCGGACTTCAAGGATCAGGTGATCTTCGAGAAGAGCGAAGTGCTGACCCAGGGTAATTCGCCGTTCTCGGTGTTTACGCCCTACAAGCGTGCGTGGCTGAAGACGCTGACGGATTTTCACCTGAAGGCCTATCCGGTCGACAAGTACGCCGTCCATCTGGCGGCGCCGGCTGCGGGAGAGACGATTCCCACCCTCGCCGAGCTCGGCTTCACATCGACTAATCTCGGCGAGCTGGGCATCGTTCCCGGCATGGCAGGCGGGCGAAAACTCTTCGACGATTTCCTCAAGCGCATTGCCCGTTACAAGGTCAGGCGGGATTT
Organism: Zoogloea oleivorans; assembly: GCF_008107625.1. GTDB lineage: Bacteria > Pseudomonadota > Gammaproteobacteria > Burkholderiales > Rhodocyclaceae > Zoogloea > Zoogloea oleivorans. The sequence goes on along the minus strand of NZ_SDKK01000016.1, from coordinate 94,810 downwards.
TCCGGCGGTGAAGGGGGTTTCCTATTTGTCCGTGCATCTGCGCTTTGGCACCGTGTCGATCCGTGAACTGGCGCGGGCAGCTCATGCAATCGGTGGCGAAGGTGCCGAAACCTGGCTGTCGGAACTCGTGTGGCGGGATTTCTACTTCCAGATCCTGTGGCACCACCCGCGCGTGGTGGGGGTGAGCTTTCGCCCCGAGTACGACAAGGTGGTGTGGGATGACGCGCCGGATCTTTTTGCCGCCTGGTGCGAGGGGCGCACCGGCTACCCCATCGTCGACGCGGCGATGCGCCAGATCAATCACAGCGGTTTCATGCACAACCGCCTGCGCATGATCGTCGCGTCCTTTCTGACCAAGGATCTGGGCGTCGACTGGCGCCTGGGCGAGCGCTACTTTGCCGACCAGTTGAACGACTTCGATCTGTCGGCCAACAACGGTGGCTGGCAGTGGGCGGCCTCCACCGGCTGCGATGCGCAACCTTATTTCCGCATCTTCAATCCGGTGACCCAGTCCGAGCGCTTCGACCCGGACGGTGTTTTCATCCGCAAATACCTGCCCGAGTTGGCGAAGGTGCCGGACAAGTACATCCACGCGCCATGGACGCTGCCGCCCATCGACCAGAAACTGGCGGGTTGCGTGATCGGCACCGATTACCCGGCGCCGATTGTCGATCACGCCAAGGCCCGGGAGCTGACGCTGGCGCGCTTCGGGGTGGTGAAGGGCGCGACGGAGTAGGGCTTGTGGGTCGGACTGAAGTCCGACCCACAAGAAGCTTGTCGTCAGCGTGTTGCGGTGGCGATCAGCACGGTACTTTGAATGGCAAAGCCGTCGGCCTCACGGTGGCTGGCAATTTCGCTGGCCACTTCTGCGCGCAGTCTGGACTGCATGGCTGCGGGTAGCCGTGACAGGGATTCTGCGGCGCCACCGGCCAGGTCGAGGAAGGCCTGCCAGTAGTCGTCGGCGCTGGCGAAGGTGCAGGTGAAGGTGTGCGGTGTGATGCTGACTTCACCAAAGCCGGTCTGGCCCAACAGGGCTGCAAGGGCGTTCACCTCGCCGAGGCGGAACACCGACGGGCGCGGCACCTTGGGGGCCGGCAGCAGGCGGGCAATGCAGTCCTGGGCGCGGGCAATCAGCGGTACGGCTTCCCGTTGGCCCCACACGGACAGGGCGATGCGCCCACCCGGCCGCAGTACGCGATGGAGTTCGGCGAGGGCTTTTTCGGGCTGCGGAAAGATGAACAGGCCGAGGCCGATCAGGGCTACGTCGAAGCGGCTGTCGGCAAAGCTCAGGTGTTCGGCATCGCAGGCGGCGGCGAGGAGATCGGGCAGGCCTTCGTCGGCAGCCCGGCGCTGGCCTTCGGCAAGCATGGATTCGGCGATGTCGCTGGCCAGCACCCAGCCGTCGGGCAGCACCTGGCGGGCGGCGTCGCGGGCCAGCAGGCCGGGGCCGGCGGCCAGATCGAGGACGTGTTCACCGGGGTTCAGCCGGGCGGCGTCGAGCAGGGCTGCCTGCAGGCTGGCGCGCAGTGGGGCGCCATCGGCGTAGCGGGCGGCGATGCGGTTGAAGCCCGTGCGTTCCAGGGCCTTGAAGCGGCGGGCGTCGAAGCCGGGGATATTACTCATGGCAGCAGTCCGGCGAAGCGGATGATCGGGTCGAGGTAGTCGTCCCACTTGGTGAAACTGTGATCGCCGCCTTCGAGGACCGTTTGCCGACAGCCGGCGTAACGGGCCACTGCGTGGCGGTAGTCGAGCACTTCGTCGCCGGTTTCCACGAGCAGCCAGTAACGGTCCGGGTGGGTGATGGCCGGGGCTTCGATGGTGCGCAGCTCGTCGATGTGCGCTGCGGTGAAGTCGAAGGGCTCGCCGGTATACATGTGGGTCTGGGTGCCGATATAGGCCGACAGCGACAGCGGTGCCAGCACGGCCGGGTTGATCAGCACGGCTTTGAGGCCATGTTTTTCGGCCAGATGGGTGGCGTAGTAGCCGCCCAGCGAGCTGCCGACCACCGTCGGCGGGCTGTCGCAGCGGGCGATCTGTGCTTCGGCGAGGGCCATGGCGGCGTTGGCGGAGACGGGCAGCTGTGCGCACCAGAAGGCGTCGGCGAGCCTGTGTTCGGCCATGTGGGTACGCAGGCTGCGGGCTTTCCAGGATTCGGGACCGGAGCGGAAGCCGTGGAGGTAAATGATCATTTGTGTTCGAAGCGGTCATCGGGCCTGAGCAGGCCGGGAAGGTCGGAGGTGAGCCAGTGCCGGGCATCGGCGTCGCTTGCCAGGTGCGCCCGCCAGTAGGCGGTGCTGGCGGCGAGGAGATTGTCGCGGAAAACCGGCGGGCTGCGGCGAATGTGGAACACCGCGCCTTCCGCCGCGCTGGCCTGGCCGGCAAAGTCGAGGTGGTTGCCCTGGGCGAAAACCAGCAGGTATTTGCTGTTGTCGGCCGGCATGTGGCGGTAAGGTAATTCGCGGTTGGCGGCGGTGATGTCGGACAGGCCCATGCCGTCGTCGCGGCTGCCGGTGAGGCTGAAGAAGGGCAGGTGGATGTGCCCGAAGCGGTGGTCGAGGCCGGGGCCGATGTCTTCAAAGCGGGCCGAGGGGCTGAGCGCCAGCGCTGCGTGGACGCGTGGGTCGGGAGGCTCCGGGTGTTGGTCCGGTCGGCGTTCGCCGGCGAGGATCTGCACGGTGACGGCGCCAAAAGAATGGCCGGCGATGCCGATGTCCGTGGCGCTGTTGATGATGTCCGGCAGGCTGCTGTCGTGGCCGATGTGCCTGATCACGAAGCGCAGGTCGTCGACGCGGCGGGCCAGTTCTTCAGGGTTCATCGCCGCCTTGAAGGCGTGGCGCAGGGCGAGGGGCGAGTTGTTGCGCAGCAGGCTGACATCGCTGCCCGGATGTTGCACGGCGATGGCAGCAAAGCCGTGCGAGGCCCAGTGCTGGAGCCAGTCGGCGCCGCCTTCGCGGGAGCCGCCGAGACCGTGGGAGAAGAGGATCAGCCCCTTCGAGCAGGGCAGATCGGGCAGGTACAGCTTGAGAGGCAGGCTGCGCGCCCGCCGGGTGTCGTGCAGCAGGGTGAGACGGGTGCTCACCCTGCAAGGGCCGGCAGCGCCCGCGGCGGGACGGTTTAGTGGGCGGTCCATTCCACCAGGCCGAAGTGCCAGGTGGTCAGCACGATGATGCCGAAGACGAGGCGATACCAGGCGAAGGGCACGAAGTCATGGCTGGAAATGTAGCGCAGCAGCCAGCGCACGCACAGGAAGGCGGAGGCGAAGGCGGCGATGAAGCCGACGATCCACATGCTGATGTCGTCGGCGTTGAGAAGGGCGCGCTCCTTGTAGAGTTCGTAAACCGTGGCCACGCCGAGGGTCGGGATCGCCAGGAAGAAGGAGAACTCGGTGGCTGCCTTGCGGGACAGGCCAAAGAGCATGCCGCCGATGATGGTCGCGCCGGAGCGTGAGGTGCCGGGGATCAGCGCGCAGGCCTGGGCGAGACCCATCTTGAGGGCGTCCATCGGTGTCATTTCATCGACGGTTTCGACGCGCACGCGGTGGCTCTTGCGCTCGGCCCACAGGATCACGAAAGCACCGACGATGAAGGCGGCCGCTACCGGCAGCGGGGCGAACAGGTGCGCCTTGATGGCCTTGCCGAAAGCCAGGCCGAGTACGGCGAGGGGCAGGAAGGCGATGAACAGGTTGAGCACCAGGCGGTTGGCTTCCCGGTCACGGCCGAGGCCGGCAAAGGTGCGGGCGATGCGCTCACGGAATTCCCACACCACGGCGAGGATGGCACCGGACTGGATGACGATCTCGAAGAGCTTGCCCCTGTCATCGTTGAAGCCGAGGAGGTCACCGGCAAGAATCAGGTGGCCGGTACTGGAGATCGGCAGGAATTCGGTCAGACCTTCGACCACGCCGAGGATCAGCGCCTTGAGGAGCAGGATGATGTCCATGAATGATTGAATGTGCAGTGCAATAAGATGCCGCATTATAGCGGTTGTATATCGGCTGATTGGCTCCTCCCGTTTATGCAATTTGTCACGGGGCATGGCTCAAGACCCCGCCGCCGGCACCGTTAAGCTTTGTTGTATCCCCGATCGACGATAGCCTTTTTCTCAATGCTCAAGAAAATTCCCGTAGGCCGTCTCAGGCCCGGCATGTTCATCCATGAAATGTGCGGTGACTGGATGTCGCATCCTTTCTGGCGTGCCCAGTTCGTTCTCAAGGCTGATGGTGATTTGCGGCGCATCGTCGACGCCGGAATCCAGCATGTCTACATCGACACCGACCGGGGGCTGGATGATGTCGAGGCGGTTGCTGCCGATGAGGTGAAGGCGGCGGTGGAAGAAGAGATCAGCGCTGCCCTGAGTGCTCCGCCAGAGCAGATTCTGCGGGTTTCCGTGCGCGAGGAAATGGCTCGCGCCCGCAAGGTGCACGAGCAGGCCCACAAGGTCGTGCGCACGATGATGAGCGACGTGCGCCTGGGCAAGGCCGTGTCGCTGGAAGATGCGGAGCCGGTGGTCGAGGCAATCACCGGTTCGGTGTTGCGCAACAGCGGGGCGCTGATGGGGCTCATCGGCATCAAGAACAAGGACGATTACACCTTCCTGCATTCGGTCAGTGTGTGCACGCTGATGATCGCTTTCGGGCGCTCCCTGGGTCTGGCGGGCGACGAGCTGCGTCAGGGGGGGATTGGCGGGCTGCTCCACGACATCGGCAAGATGAAGGTGCCGGACGAGGTGCTCAACAAGCCGGGGCGTCTCACTGACGCCGAGTTCGACCTGATCAAGCAGCACCCCGGCGATGGCCACGCGGTACTGCTGGACACGGCCGGCATCGGGCCGGTGCCGCTCGATATCACCCGCCATCATCACGAGCGCCTTGATGGCAGCGGCTATCCGGACAAGCTGGCCGGCGATGCCATTTCGACGATGGCCCGCATGGCGGCGATCGTCGATGTTTATGATGCCATTACCGCCGATCGCTGCTATCACAAGGGCCTGCCGGCGGCCGAGGCCCTGCGCAAGATGTGGGAGTGGAGCACCGATCACTTCGACCAGAAGCTGCTCCAGGCCTTCATGCGCTGCGTGGGCATCTACCCGGTGGGCAGTCTCGTGAAGCTCGAATCCGGCCGCTTGGGCGTGGTGATCGAGCAGAACGACAGCAGTCTGCTGACGCCGCGCCTGCGGGTATTTTTCAGCACCAAGTCAAACGGCTACATCAAGCCGGAAGTCGTCGACCTGGGCCGCAAGCTGGGCAGCGGCGGGGGCGACCGCATCGTGTCGGCCGAAGTGCCCGACAAGTGGGGCGTCGATCCCCGGCGCTTTCTGTTGGTGGACGCCTGAGCGTTCAGCTCTTTGCGCGAAGCTGTACGTCGAGGGTGTCGATCACGGCGCTCCAGTCGGCGTCTTCGGCAATCTCTGTTTTCAGGAAGGTGGCCTGGGCCGGCGTCCAGAAGCTCGCGTTGGTCAGTTGCACGTCGTGGGGCAGGGGCGCGTGGGTGCCGATGAACGTGTTGATGGCTTCCTCGTCATTGGGCAGGCCGAGCTGGGCGAACAGATTGGCGATGCTGTGGGTGTGGGATTCCATGGTCTTCTCCTGATGCGATGGGTAAGCAGGGCGGGGAAACTGACGGATTACCTTTATTGGTCATCGTCATGACGGGTTTAGTTTCCTGTAATGCAGGACAAGGGAACCGTGTGTGCGCCAGGGTACTCAACGCGATTGGCGTACCCTGTATCTTCCTCTTTCACCTCCATGAAGGAAATCCACCATGACTGCCGTCCGTCCCCTCAAGCTGGTCACTCTTCTTGGCAGCCTGCGCAAAGGCTCCTACAACGCCGCCGTCGCCCGGGCCCTGCCTGCGCTGGCGCCAGACGGAGTTGAAGTCCTTGCCCTGCCGTCGATTCGCGATCTTCCCCTTTACGACGCCGACGTACAGGCGGAAGGCTTCCCGCCTGCGGTGATTGCGCTGGCGGATCAGATACGCGCGGCCGATGGCGTACTGATCGTCACCCCGGAGTACAACTATTCGCTGCCCGGTGTGTTGAAGAATGCCATCGACTGGCTGTCTCGCGTGCCGGAGCAGCCGCTGGCCGGCAAGCCGGTGGCGATCCAGACCGCTTCGATGGGCGTGATCGGCGGCGCTCGCTGCCAGTATCACCTGCGTCAGGTGCTCGTTTTTCTGGATTGCCAGGTGCTCAACAAGCCGGAGGTGATGATCGGCGCGGTACAGAACAAGGTGGATGCCCAATCGGGCGAACTCACCGACGAGGACACGCGCAAGTTCCTGGCCGGACAACTGACGTCTTTTGCTGCCTTCATCCGCCGGGTTTCCTGAAAAGAAGGAGGGTGGCAGTGGCAAGGTGACTGGCCGCGACACCACGACATCCTGTATATTAGTAAAGTCTAATTTTAAGGATGAATCATGTTTCGGATTGCCCTTGTCACTGCCGCGCTTCTCGCCGGTGCCGCCCAGGCTCAGGATCTGGAAGCCCTCAAGCTTGATACCCGCAAAAATGCCCTGCCGGTGCTCCCCAAGGTGGTTGCCATGATGCAGGAGACCGTTGCCGCCAAGGGCCCGGTCGAGGCCATCCCGGTGTGCAAGGTGCAGGCACCCCTGCTGCTCAAGGAACAGGCCGACAAGACCGGCTGGCAGATGCGCCGGGTCAGCCTCAAAACGCGTAACGCCGAGCGGGGTACGCCCGATGTGTGGGAGGCCCGCCAGCTCGCCGACTTCAACATTCGTGCGGCCAATGGCGAGAAGGTCGAGAGCCTTGAAACCGGTGAGGTGGTCAGCGAGAACGGCAAACCGGTGTTCCGCTACATCCGGGCCATTCCGGTTGGTGACGTGTGCCTGAAGTGCCATGGGCCGGTGGACAAGGTGGATGCCGGCCTGAAGCGCCAGCTTGCCGCAAGCTACCCCCATGACCAGGCCTTCGGTTATGAGAAGGGGCAGATTCGCGGTGCTCTGACCGTCAAGCGCCCCCTCTGAGCGGCGTTGTCAGAAGGTCCAGCCGTAGCCCAGGTAGGCCAGCGGCTGGAAGCGCGTCTCGGTGATCGGGCTGTTGGCCTGGGCATCGCCAAGGCGCGTGGCCATCAGGCCGAAGAGCAGCGAACCCCGTTCGCCGACCGGATAGGCGCCATTCACGCCGGCCTGCCACTGGGTGCCGGAGCCGGCGCTATAGGCCGGCCGGTTGGCGGCAGCTTCGGCCGGTGCAACCCCGTAGTAATAGTTGTTCATCTTGCGATCGTTCCAGGTCAGACCGACCAGGCCGTTAAGGCGCAGGCCCGGGCCGCGGATCAGCGCCCGCACGAACTGCACCTGGGCGCTCTGCCCCTTGCTGGCTGATCCGGCGTCGACAGCCCATTGGGCGTTGACGGTGCCGTAATCGGTCTGCCAGCGCAGGGTCGGGCCCACGTCCACCGAAAAATCCCGATCCTGCATGCCCTTGGTGCGCTTGCCTTCGTCCGCTTCCCAGCCAAAACGGGCGTCGGCGGCGAGCCCGATCCGCAGGCGCCGGTCGTCGGAATCAAGCAGCCATACGCCGGCCCTCAGGGCGTTGATGTAGAAGCGGTCGGCGTAGCTGGCCTGGATGATGGGCAGCACCATGGTCCGCAGGTCTTTCGAGCCCGAGGTCTGGGGGAGAACGCCGACACCGAGGCCATACAGGTTGCCGACCTTGGGAATGGCGGTTTCCGTCTGGCGGTCGATCTGCGACTCTGCCGCGGTGGCAGGGACGGTGGCGAGCGTGGCAAGCAGGCCCAGGGCTGCGAGTGCGGGGTAGTGCGTCATGGTGTCTCCGGATTGACGATGCCTGCATCGGACGGCGGAATTGTCTGAATGTTCCCTTCTCTCTGCAGGCCCCGTGTTTTGGCATCGACCGTGACGGATTTTTTCAGTCCTGTGGAATAATCGGTCGGCTTTCCCATTCATCCTGCAAGGAGTCGTCAAATGAAGTTCAACAAGCTGCTGCTCGCTGCCGTCGCCTGCGGGCTGGCTACCGGTGCGAACGCCCAGGCGAAGCCGGAAGACCAGATCAAGTTCCGCAAGGCCGGGTATGCATTCATGTCCTGGAACATGGGTAAGATCAAGGCTCAGGTTGTCGACAATCCGTCTTCTTTCAACAAGGACCAGGTGGCTGCTGCCGCCAATCTGATTGCGGCGACGGCCAACTCCGGCATGGGCGCCCTGTACGGGCCGGGTACCGAGAAGGATGCGGGCAGTCAGAAGACCCGTGTGAAAGCCGAATTTTTCCAGCAGCCGGACGAAGTGAAAAAGCTGGCCGTGGCCTTCATAAAGGAAGCCAACGAGCTGCAGAAAGTCGCCACGACCGGCGATGCGGCGGCGATCAAGGCCCAGTTCGGCAAAACCGGCGAATCCTGCAAGGCCTGTCACGACAAGTTCCGCAAGGACGACTGAGCTGTGTGGCTGGTGGGCCAATGCGGAAAGGTGTTCATGACGACGGTCTCTTCCGTATGATTCCCGCCTTGTTCAACCGACTATCGAGGTGATTCTTGAAAACCCTGGCAACCCTGATTCTTCTGGCCGGCCTTGCCGGCAATGCGCAGGCCTGCGGCCGCTACCAGGACGACTGGACCGGCAGCGACAAAGCGGCTCACTTTGGGGTGTCTTTTGCCGTCGGCGTTGGCGCCTCGCGGCTGACGACGGATACCTGGACAGCCTTCGGTCTGGCGCTGATTCCCGGCGTCGCCAAGGAAGTCTACGACTCCCAGCAGGACTGCAACCGTTTTTCGTGGAAGGACATGGGCTGGAATGCCGCTGGTGCCTACCTTGGCGTGCGTACCGGTAACTGGGTGCTCGGGCCGACGGGGGTGTCGTACCGCCAGGCCTTCTGAGTGTCAGGCGCGGGTCCGGGCGGGGGCGCTGTACAGGGCCCGTACCCGGGCCAGCGTGGCCTGAAGGATGCGGGCGTCGTTGCTGGCGCGATGGCGCGGAATGTCGAGTTCGCGCTGGATCTGCACTTTGGTGGCGTGCCAGTGCGCGGCCTGGGTTTCGTTGAGCAGGATCCGCACATCTTCCAGCCGGAAGGCCTGGGCGCTACCGGCCGCATCAAACAGGCGACTCAGCCAGGTGTAGTCGTGATACCAGGCATCGCAATAAATGGTCTGGCCCTGTAGCCGGCCGTTCAGTTCATGAGCCACTTCCGCCACCGGGCGGCCATGCGCTTCCAGATTTTTCCTGCTTACCTGGTGTACCCGTTCCGCCGATTCGTCCCAGTGCTGCCAGTTGGCTGCAGGGTGGATCAGCGCGCAATAGCTTGTGCCGTCCGGCAGGACGAAACCGACTTCAATGGGATAGCTGCTGGAGCCGAAGCCGGAAGCTTCGATGTCAATGATCGCGGGTGGGAACTGAGTGGGCACGGAAAGCTGGGCACTGAAAAACGAATGTCATCTTAACGTATTCATGTTGCAGTGCACTTATGGCCGCGCATCAGTGATGGTCGTGGCTGTCGTCATCGTCGTCCGTGTCCAGCGGCCACAGGCGGTGAGCGTCGAGTAGCAGGCGGTAGCGGGCTTCACTGGCATCGAGTTGGGCGAAGCGGGCGGCGAGGCGGGCCTCGTGAGCCAGGCGACGCGCCGCAAGCGTGTCGGTGAGGCTGCCTTCGCCCAGTTGCCAGGCCCGTTCGGTCAGGTCGGCGCTGTGGCCGAGGGCTTCGGCGGCGAGTTTCTGGCTTTGCCAGCCGGCGTGGGCGGCGGTGGCACGGCGATAGACGGTTGCTGCTTCGGCTTCTACCCGGCGCAGCACGCCGGCTTCCCGGTGGGCGCTGGCCTGAGCGCTGGCCACTGCCATGTCGGCATCGGCGCGACGGCCTTCGCCGGGCAGCGGAATGCTCAGCGTGAGGCCGACGATGCGTTCCTCTCCGCCCCGGTCGTTGGCCATATGCACGCCGACGCTCGGATCGGGGCGACGCTCGGCATCGGCCCGGGTGGCCTGGATGCGGGCGCGGGCACTTTCGGAGCGGGCCACGCCGAGTTCATGGTTGTGTTCGAGGATGGCGTTGACCCAGTTGCCGGCATCGGGTTCCACCGCTGGCGGCGCCACGTCGGCCAGTTGGGTCGGCAGGCTCAGGGCCGGGTAGAGGCGGCGCAGTTGCTCGGCGGCCACTTCGGCACGGCCGAGGGCCTGGGCGAGCTGGGCGTCGGCTTGGGCGAGGGCGGCATCGGCCTGCAGGCGTTCCAGGCGTGGCGCATCGCCCAGTTCGACGCGGCGGCCGACGACCTGAGCCTGACGGGCGAGGATGTCGCGCTGGCGGCTCCACTGCTCGGCGGCGGCTCGTTCGCGCAGCCATTCGAACCAGCCGGACAGCAACATGCGGCTGGCTTCGTGGAGGGCGTCGCCGCGGCTGATCTGGGCGCTGGCGATGCCGGCGGCGCCGAGCTGGCGGTCGAGCTCGCCCTTGCCGGGCAGGCGCAGGGCGCGTTCGACCCCCACGTTCCATTCGTTGAAGCGTCCATCCGGTGTGGCGCGGACGGTGCGACGCTGGTCGGTCAGGCGCACGGTCCATTCGTGGGTACCGGCGGCCAGGCGACGGCTGCGGGCTTCTTCGGCTTCGATCACCGAGCCGGCGGCACGCACCAGCGGGCTGCTGCTGAGCACTTCCAGAACCTGGGCACGGGGCGGCAGGTCGGCGGCATCTGCGGGGTTGTCAGCGGCCGTCGCCATCAGCGGCAGGGCGGCGAGGACAAGGGCCAGGAGCCAATGCGTCATGCGAGCCTCCCGCTGGCGAGGGCCGGCACCATCCAGAAGAACACCCGGCTGGTGGCGAATTGTTCGCGCAGGATGCTGAGCAGGGCTTCGGCGTCGGCTTGCGGAATCACCAGTTGTACCCGACAGCAGGAGGCGCGGCCGCGCACGTGTTCGGCAGTACCGATGAAAGTGACCCGTTGACCCTGGCCTTCGACCCGATTGCTCGTGAAACCTGGGGCCAGGTCTGGATGTTCGAGCAGGGTTTCGAGCAGTGCGTCTTCGACTTCGACGGGCATCACCAGGGTCAGGACGACGCCGGGCTGGTTATCGGAATTCATTGGGCGGTGACCTCGGGGGCGGCAGGAGATACGCCGAAACGACGGTAGAGGAGCGGCAGCAGCAGCAAGGTGAGGGCGGTGGCACTGAGCAGGCCGCCAATCACCACGATGGCCAGCGGGCGTTGCACTTCGGAGCCGGGGCCGGTGGCGAAGAGCAGCGGTACCAGACCGAGGGCGGCGATGCTGGCGGTCATCAGCACCGGGCGCAGACGGCGCTTGGCACCTTCCACCACGACTTCGCCGATGGGCATGCCACGGGCCAGCAACTGGTTGAAGTAGCTCACCATGACCACCCCGTTGAGTACTGCGATGCCAAGCAGGGCGATGAAGCCGACCGAGGCGGGTACCGAGAGGTATTCGCCCGACACGGCCAGCGCAAAGATGCCGCCGACCATCGCGAAGGGCACCATCGCCAGCACCAGCAGGGCCTGGCGCACGGAGTTGAAGGTGGAGAACAGCAGTACGAAGATCAGCCCAAGGGCAATGGGCACCACCACGCCGAGGCGGGCGGCGGCGCGCTGCTGGTTTTCGAACTGACCGCCCCAGGCCAGGCGGTAGCCGGTTGGCAGCGGAACCTGGCTGGTAACGGCGGCACGGGCTTCTTCGACAAAGCCGACCAGATCCCGGTCGCGCACATTGGACTGGATGACCGAGTAGCGCTGGGCGTTTTCCCGGTCCACCTTTACCGGGCCATCAATGCGCGTGATGTTGGCGACGGCCGACAGGGGCAGGCTCTGGCCGTCCGGGGCGGTGATGCGCAGGGCCGCGAAGGCATCCGGATTGTTCTGCAGTTCGGCCGGGCCGCGGATCAGCAGGGGAACCCGGCGGGTGCTTTCGATCACGGTGCCGGCGATGCGTCCTTCGAGCAGGCTGCGCAGGGCGTTCTGGACGTCTTCCACGTTGAGCCCGAAGCGGCCGGCCGCGAGGCGATCGACCTGGATCTTCATGTACTGCACGCCCTCGTTGCGGATGGTGACGGTGTCCTCGGCGCCGGGCACGGCTTTCACGACGCCTTCGATCTGCGTCGCCAGGTGGTTGAGGGTGTCCAGGTCCGGCCCGTAGAGCTTGATCGCCAGGTCGCCGCGCACGCCGGTGAGCATCTCCGAGACGCGCATGTCGATGGGCTGGGTGAAGGTCAGGGCGATGCCGGGGAAGTCGGTCATCACCGCTCGCAACTGGTCGGTGAGCCAGTCCTTGTCGGCCTTGCGCCATTCGTCGCGCGGCTTGAGAACGAGGAAGGTGTCGGTCTGGTTGAGGCCCATCGGATCGAGACCGAGTTCGTCGGAACCGGAGCGGGCCACGATGGCCTTCACTTCGGGTACGGCCTTCATGACGGCCCGCTGTACGCGCAGGTCGGTGTCGATGGTCTGGGCGAGGCTGATCGAGGGCAGCTTTTCGAGCTGCATGATGATGTCGCCTTCGTCCATGGTGGGCATGAAGGCCTTGCCGAGGCTCATGTAGGCCACCCCGGCAGCAAGCAGCGAGCCGACGGCAAGGGCCACTACCAGCTTGCCGCGGGTCAGGGCGAAGTTGAGTAGCGGCGCATAGCCGGACTGCAGTTTGCGGATCAGCCAGGGTTCGTGGGCCTCGCCGCGCTTTAGCAGGAAGGAGGCCAGCACCGGCACCACGGTGAGGGATAGCAGCAGGGAGGCCGACAGGGCGAAGACGATGGTCAGCGCCACCGGGCTGAACAGCTTGCCTTCCAGTCCTTCGAGGGTGAGCAGCGGCAGGAAGACGATGACGATGATCAGGATGCCGGATGCCACCGGTGAGGCGACTTCGCGGGTGGCCCGAAAAACCAGATGGAGCAGGGGCTGGCGGGCCGCGGCGCCGCCTTCGGAGAGCTGGGTTTCGACGTTTTCAACCACCACCACCGCGGCATCTACCAGCATGCCGATGGCGATGGCGAGGCCGCCGAGGCTCATCAGGTTGGCCGACAGGCCGACCATGCGCATGGCGATGAAGGTGGCCAGTGCCGCCAGCGGCAGCATCAGGGCCACCACCACGGCGGCGCGCAGGTTGCCGAGGAAGGCCAGCAGCAGCACCAGTACCAGGGCAATGGCTTCGATCAGCGCTTTTGACACGGTGTGCACGGCCCGGCCGACCAGCTCGCTGCGGTCGTAGAAGGGCACCACGCTGACGCCCGGCGGCAACTGCGGGGCGAGTTCGGCAAGGCGCTTCTTGACGGCATCGATGACCTTGCCGGCATTGGCGCCGCGCAGGCCGAGGACCAGGCCTTCGACCGCCTCGCCCTCGCCGCTGCGGGTGACGGCCCCGTAGCGGGTGAGGGCGCCGATGCGCACGTCGGCCACATCGCCGATACGCACCACGCTGCCGTTGTGACTCTTCAGGACGATGGCGCGCACGTCGTCGAGGTTGCGGATGGCCCCTTCGGCACGCACCAGCAGGGTTTCTTCACCTTCGCTGAGGCGCCCGGCGCCGTCGTTGCGATTGTTGGTTTCGAGGGCCGCCTGCAGCTGGCCCAGGGTCAGGCCGCGGGCGGCGAGGGCCGCCGGATCGGGGGCGATTTCGAAGCTGCGTACTTCACCGCCGAGGCTGTTCACGTCGGCCACGCCGGCGACGGTGCGCAGGGCCGGGCGGATCGTCCAGTCGAGGAGGGTGCGCTTGTCTTCGAGGGAGATCGGCCCCTCGATGGTGAACATGAACATCTCGCCCAGTGGCGTGGTGATTGGCGCCAGACCGCCGGTGGCGCCGGCGGGCAGGTTGCCCATCACGCCGGCAAGGCGTTCGCCGACCTGCTGACGGGCCCAGTAGATGTCGGTGCCGTCCTCGAAGTCGAGCGTTACGTCGGCGAGGGCATACTTGGAGGTGGAGCGCAGGATGCGCTGATGCGGAATGCCGAGCATTTCCTGCTCGATGGGTACGGTGATGCGCGACTCGACCTCTTCGGGTGTCATCCCCGGAGCTTTGATGATCAGCTTGACCTGGGTGGTGGAAACGTCGGGAAAGGCGTCGATGGGCAGGCCGTTCCAGGCGGCGACACCGCCACCGATGAGCAGCAGGGTGGCGACAAGAACCAGCAGGCGCTGGGTCAGGGAGAACTCGATCAGGCGGGAGAGCATCGGGGCTTATTCCTTGCCGATGCCGAGCCAGCTGGCCTTGAGGGCGGCGACGCCAGCGGTGACGACCAGTGCATCGGCAGGGACACCGGAAACCAGCATTGCTTCGCCGAGCTTGCCGGTGATGCCGACCGGCAGCGCCCGGTAGCCGGCAGTCTTGCCGTCCAGGGCGCTGACGAAGACCCATTGCTTGCCCTGCTGATGGAGTACCGAGCCGGCGGGCACCTGCACGGCGCTTGTGCCGGCGGCGTTTACTTCGAGATCCACCGCGGTGGCCTGGCCGGGGCGCAGGTTCTGGGCGCCCCGGGTGATCAGGCCACGCAACAGCACGCTTTGGGTGGCAGGATCGACCGCGCGGCCGACGGCGACCACTTCGCCGCTGGCGCCTGCTGCCGGAATGCGCAGCAGCGTGCCGATCTTCGCCTGGCTGGCGATGGCCAGCGGGGCCTGGATTTCCACCGACAGGGGATCGAGTCTGGCGATGCGGTAAAGCGGTGCGGCCTGCTCGACCCGCTGGCCGACGTTGACGCTTTGCTCCAGCACGCTGCCGGCGATGGGGGCGAGCAGGCTGAGCGTTTGGCCACCACTGTACTGGGCCAGGGCCAGGGCCTGACGACGTTCGGCAGCCTGGGCGGCATTCTGGGCGGCATTCGCGCGGCTCGCCTGGACGCGGGATTCGGCGATCAGGCCTTCGCGGAAGAGTTGTTCATCGCGGTTCAGCGTCTGGCGGGCGAGGCCGGCCTGGGCGTCGGCCTGCAGGCGGTCGCGCTGTAGCTCGAGAGCCTGGGGGCTGGCAATGCGGGCCAGCAACTGACCCTTTTTGACGTTTTGCCCGGGGGCTGTTTCGAGGCTTTCCACCACACCCGCCAGGGGGGCGGCGATGACGCGCACCTGGCTGTTGGGAATGCTCACCATGGCCGGCAGGCCGCTGGCAGCGGCAGTGCCTGCCGGGCTAACCCGCTGGGTGACGATACCCAGCGCCTGACTTTGGGTTGCGGAGACGGGAATGAAGTCGGGGCTGGCTGCGTCGGCGCTGAAAGCCAGTGCCAGCGCAGCAGCGGCAAACGTGAAGTGCAGGGGGGGTCGGTGGGCGGCGGGCATGGGGGACGCAGCGGTGTGCATGTTGGTGACGGAATGCTAAGCCGGGCGGCTTAAGACTGGCTTAAGACGGGTGGGCATTTCAGCTTAAGGCTTGCCTAAGTTTTGGGGCCGATAGTGTGTCACTCATACATCGTTTGCCGGAGTGCTTCAATGAATACGACTGATCATCACACCCTGAGGCTTGAGCGCCGTCGGGTCTACGACCCCTTCCTGCGCTTGCTGCACTGGTGGAACGGTCTGGCGATCGTGATGCTCGCTGCCAGCAGCCAGATTGCCGAGTGGATGGAGGACGGCCCTTATGACCATGCCGGCTGGCAGATGCACATGGTGTTTGGTTATGCACTGGCGTTCGGTCTTTTACTGCGGCTGGTGTGGGGGCTGTCTGGTCCGGCGAGCGCCCGCTGGTCGGACTTGTGGCATCCCGCCGCGTGGCGCGAAGCGCTGGCTACCCGGCGTCTGGCGCATGGCAGCGGCTTCGGCCACGATCCGCTGGCCAGCGCGGCCTATCTGGCGGCCTTCTTGTTGATGGCGCTGATGGTTGCCACCGGCCTGGGGCTGGCTGCGGCAGAGTTTGGCGCTGGGCCGCTGGCGGCCTGGGAGACGTCGCTCCATGCTGTGCGCCACACCATCAAGGAACCCCACGAGGTGGGTTTCTACCTGATTCTCGGTTTCATCGTGGTGCACATCGCGGCGCTGATGCTTCACGAGAAGCGTGGCGTGCCGGTCGCCCAGAGCATGGTCAGCGGTTATCAGTATCGGGAGCTTGCACAGCGTCAGCCGGATGCCGATGATGAGCGCCCCTGAGCGTTTGTTCTACATGCCTGGAATGGGTTGACGATGCGTATTTTGCTGGTCGAGGATGATCGCCTGCTGGGCGATGGCGTGCAGGCGGGACTGACCGGATCGGGCTTTACCGTGGATTGGGTGCGCGATGGCGATGCCGCGCTGGCGGCGCTGGCCGCCGAGAGCTTTGCCGCGGTACTGCTCGATCTTGGCTTGCCCAAGCGCGACGGCCTGTCGGTGCTGTCCAGCCTGCGCAGTGCCGGCAACCCGGTGCCGGTGCTGGTGCTGACAGCCCGCGACCAAGTGTCGGACAAGATCCGCGGGCTTGACCTGGGGGCCGACGATTACGTGATCAAGCCTTTCGACCTGGATGAGCTGGCGGCCCGCTTGAGGGCGCTGGTGCGACGCTCCCAGGGGCGCGCGGATGCCTGCCTGCGCTACGGCGAGCTGGTCCTCGACCCCGCCGGGCGTACGGTGAAGCTGAAGGGCGAGCCGGTGATCCTGACCGGCAAGGAGTTCGACCTGCTGCGCATGCTCCTCGATGCGGCGGGCCGGGTGCTGACCCGCCGGGTGCTCGAAGAACAGCTTTACGCCTGGGGCGAGGCCGTCGAGAGCAATGCGCTGGAAGTGCACATTCACCACCTGCGCCGCAAACTGGGTAGCGAGCTGATCCGTACTGTGCGCGGAGTGGGCTATCTGGTGGATGAGGCGCCCCGGTGAGGGCTGTACTGCAGACTTATTCCCTGCGCCGACGTCTGGTTGGCTTGTTGATCGGTGTGGTCGCACTGATGTGGAGCGTGTCGGCAGTGGTGGCCTTTCGCACCGCCCACGCCGAGGCCGACGAGTTGTTCGACGCGCAGCTTGTGCAGGTGGCCGAAACCCTGCTTGCCATTGTCGCTGCGGGCCAGTCGCCCCACGTCGCCGACGAAATGGCTGAGCACCAGCATGCCTACCAGTTGCCGGTGGCCTTCCAGGCCTGGCAACGCAAGGACGGGCGGTGGTCTCTGCTGGTGCGTTCGTCGGAGATGCCGGACGCGCCGCTGATGGAAAATACGGGCTTTGATGAGCACGACCTGAATGGGGAGTTGTGGCGGTTTTTCGCCGTCGATCATTCCCATAGTGAGTACCGGGTCATCGTTGGCCAGCACCATGCGGCCCGCTATCACCTGGCCGGCGAGATCGCCCTGCACCTGCTGGTGCCCATCCTGTTTGGTTTGCCGCTGATTGCCATTGGTATCTGGGCGGTCGTCGGCCGGGCGTTGAGGCCGGTCAATGCGGTGGCCGCGGCGGTGGGCGGGCTGGATGCGCGGCATCTGGCGCCGGTGCAGGTGTCTGGCCCGCTGCCGGCCGAGATTGCCCCGCTGGTGACGTCTCTTGATGCGCTGGTCGGGCGGGTGGCGGAAGCCATGGACAATGAGCGCCGCTTTACCGCCGATGCCTCCCACGAACTGCGCACGCCGCTTGCCGCGCTGAAGATCCACGCCCAGGTGGCACGCCGGGCCAGCGACGAGACGATTCGCGGTCATGCTCTCGATCAGGTGCTGTCCGGCGTCGAGCGCATGACCCATCTGGTCGAGCAACTATTGACCCTGGCCCGGCTTGACCCGGATGCGGCAGGAAACCTTGAGCCGGAAGTCGATCTGGAGGCGTTGGCCGAAAGCATCTGCGCTGCGCTCGAGCCTCAGGCCCGGCGAGCGGGTCAGAGCCTGAGCCTGGAGGGGGACGGACTGGTGGTGCAGGGCAACCGCTGGTGGCTGGAGGTGCTGCTGCGCAATCTGGTGGACAACGCGCTGCGCTACACGCCGGCTGGTGGCCGGGTGGTGGTGTCCCTGGATGCGGCGGTCCGCTGCCTGCGGGTAGTGGATGACGGGCCGGGGATTCCACCGGCCCAGCGCGAACAACTGCTGACCCGTTTTGCCCGCGGGGCCGATGTGGAGGCGGATGGCTGTGGGCTCGGCCTGTCAATCGTCGCCCGTATCGTCACTATTCTCGGGGCGACGCTGGTGTTCGATGACGGGTTGGCACGGCCGGACGGTGGGATGGGGCTGGCGGTGAGCATTCGTTTTCCGCCGCTGGTGACGATGTCGAAGCCGTGAGGCGGAAGTCGGGCCGCCGAGGCGGCCCACGCGGTCATGCATCCGGAAAAGGGCGAAGCTGTCGGAGCGGCTGGCGCTGCGCCGGTGAGGGTCGGCTCAGGTCGTCATGCCGCCCGAGATGTAGCCGGACAACTGGTCGATGGTGGCCTGCTGCTGTTCCATCACCGACTTCACTGCATCACCGATGCTGATGAGGCCGATCACCTTGCCATGATCGACCACCGGCAGGTGGCGCACATGGTTGTTGGTGATGATGCACATGCAGTCGTCGATGGTGTGGTTCGGGGACACGGTGAGAACGTTCGGCGTCATCAGGGAGCCGACCTTGGTGTCCTTCGAGGCGAGGCCCTTGAGCACCACCTTCCGGGCGTAATCCCGCTCGGTGAAGATCCCCGCCAGTTGTTCGCCTTCCATGACCAGAACGGCACTCACGTTGCGCTCGGCCATGAGAACGAGGGCCTGGAGCACGGTGGTGTCGGGCGTCACGGAGTAGCTCGCGTTGCCCTTGCTCTGAAGAATCTGTTGGACCGTAGCAGCCATTGTTTTGAACCCTCCTTTTCGTTTGTCTCCATGGACCTGTCAGCGCCGCGCCGCAGGCTATCCGGAGTGTATCGCTTGGGCGCGGGATGGCAAGTGCCTAATGGATATTTGGTGGGGCGCGCCCGGACTCCAGCGAGGTCATTGTCGGTGGCTGCATCGTCAGCACCTTGAGCGCGACCTGGTTTTTCCTGTTCATGCCCGGTGTGGCTGTCAGGTTTGCAATGAATTGTGAGCTCTGCGCCCGGCCGCCCGCCTTCGCCTACCATCTGTCCACCGGCGATGAAAATGAATCGATGAACGAGGGGGAGGAAGGCTGTGGAGCTGGGGGAGAGTGTTCGGAGTGTCGTCGCCAGAGGCGTAGGCTCGTGAGCTTTTCCGTTCTCCTGGTGGAGGCGGATCAGTGCCGGAGCCAGGCCACGGCGGCGTTTCTCGCCAAATCCGGCTTTGTCGTCAGCCGAGCGGGAAGCATTGCGGAGGCGGAGGTCGCTTTGTCCGAGCCGGTTGCCATGCTGATTGTCGATATCGAGTTGCCCGACGGAGACGGTCTGGCGTTTTGCCGGCGCGTACGCAGTTACATGCCGTGCGGCATCATCCTGTGTCTGGGGCGGGCTGAACGGGCGTTGCGCATCGCCGGACTGCGGGAAGGGGCGGATGCCTGCCTGATCAGGCCGGTGGATGCCGAGGAGCTTGAGGCCACACTGATCAGTGTCTATCGGCGGCTGCGCTTTCCGCCGTCACCGCTGCTCGCCCGGCCGCTTCCGAATCCCTGGCTGCTGGACCGGGAGCAGTGTCTGCTCACTGCCCCGACCGGGGCGAGTGTGCGTCTCAATGCCCTGGAAACCCAACTCCTGCAAACGCTCTTCGGGCATCCCGGGCGCAAGGCCAGCCGGGAAGAACTGGTCGCGCTGCTCGGCGTCGAGGCGCCGGGCTACTCGATGCCGAGGCTGGAGGCACTGGTCAGCCGGTTGCGGGCGAAGGCTGCCGAGAAGTGCGCGATGAGGCTGCCACTGGTGTCCAGCTACGGCCGTGGCTATCGTTTCGATGCTCATGTACGCATCCTTTGACCTGAATTCATCCTGCATTGGTCAGTATTGGTCAGTATTGGTCAGCATTTTCCCTGCATGTCATGGTCGTTTAGCATATCGGGGTAGCGTGGTCCTTTGTGGTTGCGCCTGATAGGGGAGAGTTTCATGCGTTTGGCCCTGCTCCATGCAGATTCCGGGCTGGCTGAGCCATTGCGGTGTGCGCTTGAGGATGCGGGACACCGTGTCCATTTTTTTGAGGATCAGCGGGATCTCCTCCGTGATGCATCCCGGGAAAGCTTCGATCTGTTTCTGCTCGCCTGGAACGCGACCGCCGCAAACAGCGCCCAGTTGTTGATGAGGTTGCGCTCCATGCCGGGGGGCGACTCGTCGGTGATGTTCATCGCGTGCAGCGACAGCGAAGAGGCGCTCGCTGATGCCTTGTTGGCGGGGGCGGATGATTTTGTGCGCAAGTCGGCTGGCAGCAGGGAGCTTGTCGCCCGGGTTGGTGCGGTGCTGCGTCGCCGCTTGCCGGCGCACTTCAGCCGGTGCACGCTCACCGATACCTATCCCTACCGCTTCGACATCGTCGCCAAGCGGATCTATGTGTCGGGCTCCCCCGTGACGATGACCGAGAAGGAATTCGAGCTGAGCCTGTTCCTGTTTCGCAACCAGGGACGCGTCATGTCGCGGGCGCATCTGCTGGAGTCTGTGTGGGGCAGCAATCTGCCGACGGCTTCCCGCACGGTCGATACCCATGTCAGCCGCATTCGTCGCAAGCTCGGCTTGTGGCCTGAGATCGGTTTTCGGCTGAGTGCCGCCTATGGCAACGGTTACCGGCTGGATCGGGTCGGTGCGGAACGGGATACGACGGGTAGCAGCCTGCCCCGCCAGCGGTGTGTGCCGGGCATTCCCGCCTGAGGCCCGGCTGGCTCAGGGCGTGACCGAATTCTCGGTTAACCCGCGGTCCGTGCCCCGGCGTGCGCCATTCGCCAGTGAGTGTGATGTATTCGGCCGTTCTGGCTTACCCCGGCACCTAAGCTTCGAGCGTCAGAACTTGTTGCGCGGAGCCGGATCATGCATACCCTCATCTTTACCTGTCTCGGGCTGTTGGCTCTGGCAATCATCTGCTGGCAGGCATGGCGCGAGCGTGTTACCGAAAAGCAGCGGATTCCCCCGGACTGGGAGGCGTCGCTGGTACGCATGAGCAATGAGCAGATGCATGGGCGTCACCGGGAGGTGCGCGAGAGTGTTCTGCAGGCTTGCCAGCGACTGGAGTGTTATCCCGCCAGATCGCGGGTTGCCCCTCATGTTCGCGTGCGTCTGGCCGTGTTGCTGGCGCGGGATCCGGTTTACACCGAGGTGGTGCGGGCGATCCGCACGGCCTGCGCCGCTGAGCCGGCGGTGAGTGAAATGGCCTTGTGCGTGGGGATGCGCCAGTATCTGCTCGAGGATATCCGTCAGTGCATGGCGATTGCCGAGCATTTCGGGCAGATCCGCCGGCAGGCGCAGGCTGGGGATTCGCTGGTCATCGCCAGTTTTCATCCCACGACCTGAGGCTCAGATTTCGAGGTTGTCGATCAGCCGGGTGTTGCCCAGTTTGGCGGCAGCCAGCACCACCAGCGATTCGTCGCCCTGTGGGGGCTGCAGGTCGCTGCGGCGGCGGATGGCGATGTAGTCCGGATGCCAGCCGTGGGCGGCGAGTTCTGCCATTGCCTCGGTCTCAAGGCGCAGAAAATCCTTTTCGCCAGCAGCGAGTTTTTCGCGAATCCACGCCAGTTGGCGGTTGAGGCGCGGCGCTTCGGCGCGTTCGGCGGTGCTCAGGTAGCCATTGCGTGAGGACAGGGCCAGGCCGTCGTCGGCACGGATGGTTTCCCCGGCGACGATCTCGATGGGCAAGGCGAGTTCGCGCACCATGTTCGACAGGACCATCAGTTGCTGATAGTCCTTTTTGCCGAACAGCGCCACATTCGGTTGCACGATGTTGAAGAGCTTCAGCACCACGGTGGCGACACCCCCAAAGTGCCCGGCCCGTACAGCGCCTTCCAGGATATTCACGTGGGCCGGGTCGGGCTCGACGTGGTAGCGCTGGGGTGTCGGGTACATTTCCTTTTCGTCCGGCGCGAAGAGATGATCGACGCCAGCGGCGGCAAGCCGCGCACAGTCGTTTTCGAAGGTTCGCGGGTACTTGTCGAAGTCCTCCTTCGGGCCGAACTGCAGGCGATTGACGAAGATGCTGGCGACCACCGTGCCGGCCTGTTCGCGGGCCTGGCGCATCAGGTCGATGTGGCCGTCGTGAAGGTTGCCCATGGTCGGCACGAAGGCGATGCGATCGGCGTTGGCGAGGGCGGCGCGCAGGCTGGCGATGGTGTGATGGATCTGCATGACGGATCTCAGTAGCTGTGTTCGGGGCCGGGGAAGCGACCGGCCTGGACGTCGGTGACATAGCGCGTAACAGCCTCGTCGAGGCTCGACGCACCTTCCATGAAGTTTTTGGCGAAGCGCGGGCGCTTGCCGTGGAAGACGCCGATCAGATCATGCAGCACCAGCACCTGGCCGTGACAGTCGGCGCCGGCACCGATACCGATGGTGGCCATCGAGGTGAGGCTGGTGGTGACGTCGGCGGCCAGCACGGCGGGCACCATTTCGATGACGACTAGTGCGGCACCGGCTTGTTCCAGCGCCAGGGCGTCGCCCTTCAGGATGGCGGCACTCTCGTCGCTGCGGCCTTGCACGCGGTAACCGCCGAGCTGGTGCACCGACTGGGGCGTGAGGCCGATGTGGGCGCATACCGGCACGCCGCGTTCGACCAGGAAGCGTACGGTTTCGGCCATGAAGGCGCCGCCTTCGAGCTTGACCATCTGTGCGCCGGCAGCCATCAGGCGGGCCGCGTTGCGCATGGCCTGGGCCGGGCTTTCGGCATAGCTGCCGAAGGGCATGTCGGAGACGATCAGCGGGCGCGTACAGCCGCGGGCCACGCATTCGGTGTGATAGACCATGTGTTCCATGGTCACCGGCAGGGTCGTCTTCTGGCCTTGCAGCACGTTGCCCAGCGAGTCGCCAACCAGGACGACATCGACGCCGCAGCGTTCCAGTAGCGCCGCAAAGCTGGCGTCGTAACCGGTGAGCATGACGATCTTGCGGCCCTCGGCGCGCATCTTGCCGAGTTCGAACAGGGTGACGGGTTTGTTGTTTTCTTGTAAGTAGCTCATTGCTGTTTCTCCTCGCGGCGGCAGTTAACCCCAATCTTGTGCACGGCACAAGCGCAAACGGATGCTGCGCAAGGCCGGGGGGATGTTGGGGTCAGGCGGAGTAGCCGAAGAATTCCCGGTAGCTGCGCATGGCGAGCAGGCGGGAGTAAAGCAGCTCGAAGTCTTCGTCCTTGTCCACCGGATTGAGAGACTCGGCATTGACGATGAACAGCGGTGCTGCATCGTAATGATGGAAGAAGGTGGCGTAGCGCTCGGCGACCCGCTGGATGTAGATCTCGTTGATCTTGCGCTCGGATTCGACCCCGCGCTTGCGTACCCGCTCGATCAGGGTGTCTGCCTGGGCCTGCAGGTAGATCACCAGGTCGGGCTTGCGCACGGTGGGCTTGAGGCGTTCGTAGAGCTGGCGGTAGAGCTGCAGCTCGTCTTCGGCAAGAGTCAGTTCGGCGAACAGCGGGTCTTTGTCGATCAGAAAGTCGGAGACCACGCGCTTGTGCGGGTCATGTTCCTGGGCGAAGCGGGCCAGTTGCTCGCTGCGCTGGAACAGGAAGGCGATCTGGGTCGGCAGGCCCCAGCGTTCCATGTTCTGGTAAAAGCGCCCGAGAAAGGCATTGGCGGCCGGGTTTTCCAGCTGCACTTCGGCATTGAGACGATCGGCAAGGCGTTTGGCGAGGGTTGTCTTGCCAGCGCCGATGGGGCCTTCCACGACGATGTAGCGCGCTTTTTCGAGCATGGGATGACTTCGCCTTTCAGGCGCGGAAGATGAAGTAAACGGCGCCTAGGATACACAGGGCCGCCCACAGATAGTCAAGCTTGAGGGGCTGCTGCATGTAGAAAAATGCAAAGGGCACGAACACTGTGAGGGTGATCGCCTCCTGCATGATCTTCAGTTGGGCGAGGTTGAGTTCCTGCGCGCCGATGCGGTTGGCTGGGACCTGCAACAGATATTCGAAGAGGGCGATGCCCCAGCTGATGAAGGCGGCGATGTACCAGGGCGAGGTGGACAGGTTTTTGAGGTGCCCGTACCAGGCGAAGGTCATGAAGACGTTGGAGGCCGCCAGCAGAAGGGAGGTCTGGACCCAGATCGGCATTACAGGGGCTCGCTGCGCGTGATGGCCTGGTCGGTGACGGCAGAAAGGTAATCCTGTGCAGCGCCGAGCCCGGGCAGGAGCACGTCCGGGGCGATCTCCAGCAGCGGCAGCAGTACGAAGGCGCGCTGGTGCATGCGCGGGTGCGGCAGGGTCAGTTCAAGGCCGTTCAGGCGGCTGTCGCCGTGCAGCAGCAGGTCGAGGTCGAGGGTGCGCGGGGCGTTGGGAATGCTGCGCACCCGGCCGTGGCGGGCCTCGATGGCGAGCAGCGCGTGGAGCAGCGCAAGGGGCGCGAGGCCCGTATCGACGGCCACTACCGCGTTGATGAAGTCCGGCTGGTCGACGAGCCCCACCGGCGCGCTGCGGTACAGGGACGAGCGGGCCACGACACAGGTGTCGGGCAGGGTGGACAGATCTTCCACGGCGGCCCGCAGGTGCTTGACGGGCTCGCCGATGTTGGCGCCCAGCGCCACGAAGGCGCGGATGCGCACAGACGGAGTCGAACTCATTCTTTGCCCGGGGTGGCCGCTGCCGCTGCGGGTTTCTTGCGACGACGGCGCTTTTTGGCCGCACCGGCCTTGTCGGGCACCAGCATGTTCTCGCGGGCTTCCGGATGGGCGTCGGCGAAGGCTTCCCACCAGTCGGGCAGTTCCATCGGCAGTTCGCCGGACTGGGCGCGCAGACGCAGGAAGTCCCAGCCGGCGCGATAGCGCGGCTGTTCGAGCAAACGATGGGGCGTTTTGCCGGCGCGCTTGTCGAAGCGCGGTTGCAGGGCCCAGATGTCCTTGATGTCGCCAGCGATGCGGCGGGTGATGGCGAGCTTGCCGGACTGGCGTTCGAGCACCGCGTCCATGGCTTCGAACAGTGCCGGCTGGGAGTATTCGCCCTTGGCCTTGCGGGCTTCCCAGTCGGCCAGCACTTCGTGCCACAGCAGGGTGGCGAAGAGGAAACCGGGGGATACCGGCTTGCCCTGGCGCACGCGGTCGTCGGTGTTTTCGAGCGACAGCCACACGAAGCGTTCGCCCATGGGTTGTTCGAGGATCACGTCGAGCAGCGGCAGGAGGCCGTGGTGGAGGCCTTCTTCACGCAGTTGCTTGAGGCATTTGACGGCGTGGCCGGACATCAGCAGCTTGAGCATCTCGTCGAAGAGGCGTGCCGGCGGCACGTTTTCGAGGAGTTCGGCCATCTCGCGGATCGGCGCACGGGCGGCCGGATCGATGGACAGGCCCAGTTTTGCTCCGAGGCGCGCGGCGCGCAGCATGCGTACCGGATCTTCACGGTAGCGCACGCGCGGGTCGCCGATCATGCGCAGGGTTTTCTGCTGCAGATCGGCCACGCCGTGGTGGTAGTCGACGATGGTTTCGTCGCTCGGGTCGTAGTACAGGGCGTTGACGGTGAAGTCGCGGCGGGTGGCGTCTTCGGCCATCGAGCCGAACACGTTGTCGCGCAGCACCCGGCCGTGTTCGTCGGTTTCGGTGGATTCGGCGTCCTGCATGGCGCGGAAGGTGGAAACCTCGATGGTTTCCGAACCGCTCATCACATGCACGATCTTGAAGCGGCGCCCGATGATGCGGGAGCGGCGGAAGAGGGCGCGGACTTGTTCCGGCGTGGCGCTGGTGGCTACGTCGAAGTCCTTCGGCGTGTGGCCGACGATGATGTCGCGAACCGCACCACCGACCACGTAGGCCTTGTGGCCGCCGTCTTGGAGGACCGAGCAGACCTTGTTGGCCGCGGGGGAAATGTGTTCCCGGCGGACACCGTGGCGGGCCACCGGAATCACGGCGGGTTCGGGAAGGGCACTGACGGGTGCGGCGCGGCGAAACACGCGGCGCAGCAGTTTGCGGATCATTGGCGGGGCTTGGATTATTTTGTTCAAGTCGAGCATGATAACCCATGGAACGGCAGGGTTTGACGCTTGAGACTGCCGTTCTGGGCGTTCCTGCACGAAGCCGGAGCGTGATTTGGACTTGTTTCGGGAGTTTCCCCTATGCTGCGCTTCTCTGCCAACCTGTCTTTCCTGTTTCTGGAGCGGCCTTTCCTTGAACGTTTCGCTGCGGCAGCGGCCGGCGGCTTCAAGGGGGTCGAATTCCATTTTCCCTACGCTTTTCCGCTTGACGAGGTGGCCGACGCGGCCAGGCGCGCCGGCGTCGAGGTGGTGCTGTTCAATTTTCCGGCTGGTGACTGGGCTGCGGGCGAGCGGGGCATTGCCTGTCTGCCGGAGCGGGTCGGTGAATTTCGCGACGGGGTCGCCGAGGCGGCGCGCTATGCCGAAGGGCTGGGCTGCGCGCGGGTCAATTGCCTGGCCGGGCGGCGTCCGGCAGGCGTCGATGAAGGCTTGCTGACGCAGACGCTGGTGGACAACCTGCGCCACGCAGCGGATGTGCTCGCCCCGACCGGGGGCCAGGTGCTCATCGAGCCCCTCAACAGCCGCGACACGCCGGGCTTCCTGATAGACCGCACGGCGCCGGCGCTGGCGGTGCTCGATGCGGCGGAGCGGGAAAACCTGTTCCTCCAGTACGACATCTACCACGCCCAGGTAATGGAGGGCGACCTGGCCCGTACGCTGGAGACGCACTTGCCGCGCATCGGCCACATCCAGCTGGCCGACAACCCCGGCCGTCACCAGCCGGGTACCGGTGAAATCAACTTTCCCTTCCTGTTCCGCCAACTGCGCAAGCTGGGCTACCCGGGCTGGATCGGTTGCGAATATGTCCCGACCGGACCCACTGTGGATTCCTTCGAGTGGATGTCGGCCTGAGCGGTGGCGGGATGATCGCGGACGGGATCCATCTGCCGCCGCCGGGGCTGGCCGACTGTCTGAGCAGTGCGCTGGTCACCAGCCTGCCCGGCGGGCCTTATATCCTGCCGGCGGCGCTGCATCCCGTTTTGCTGGTCATCCTGCAGGGTGGCATTGTGGTCCGGCGCGGCGCTGGTGAGCGGCCGCTTCCCGGGCTGGTCCTGTGCGGCGGAACGCGAGGTGTCCGCGAAGCGCGGGCCGAGCCGGGGACTCGGATCATTACGGTGCCGCTCCAGCCGGTGGCGGTGAGGGTCTTGTTCGGCCTGCCGGGCGGGGCGCTGATGGAAGAAGCCGTCGATCCGGCCGAACTGCTGGATGCCGCGGGGCGTGGGGCCCTGGCGCGCTTTGTCGAGGCGCTGCCTTCTGTTGCTGCCGTGCGGGACGAGGTAAGACGGTTGTGGGATCTGTTGGCCGCGCTCCGCCGTGGAGGCGGGAGGTCGTCCGACCTGTGGGTACCCTTGCCGCTGCTGGCCTTTCCCGCGGATCTGCTGGCGGAACGTTTTGGCCTTGGTCCGCGGCAGTTCGAACGGCGCTTCCGGGAGAGTTATGGTCAGCCGCTGCGAGGCTATCGCCAGCAGTTGCGCTGCAGCCGGATGCTGGGCTCGCTGCGCGTGACTGTCGATCCTGCCGAGGGCTGGGCGGCGATTGCCGCCGCTGCAGGCTACGTCGACCAGGCGCATTTGTGTCGGGACGTACGCCGGTTTACCGGCCATACGCCGACCGGGCTGCAGGCCGGGGTCGCCGGTGACGATCCGGCCTTTTGGCCCTACCGCGTCGATCCGGCAACCCTGGCGCGGCATTTCGGCCCCGCCGGGTTCTGAATCGCATCATTCGCCGGAATGTCGTCTGGGTACAAGACCTGACCGGGGGGAGGGGCGCAAGCTGGCGTTTTCTATCGCCTGTGCCCGCCATCTGCCATGACCAAGCCGACTCCCGCCTCTTCCCTGCGCATCCGGATCCTGCCAGCTATCGCCGCCCGGCGCCTGGCCACGGGAGCGGGCGATGTCTGAAATTTGCCTCGATACCCTTACGGCCACAACTGCTGCCCGGGAAATCCGTGAGGGGCGTCTGTCCGCCGAAACCTTGCTGGAGGCCTGCCTGGCCAGGATCGAGCGATTCAACCCGCACCTGAATGCGCTGGTTACCGTCGATGCAGCAGGCGCACGGGAGGCCGCCCGAGCCGCGGATCGGCAGCTTGCAGCGGGGGGCGCCGTGTTGCCGCTGCTGGGGGTGCCGGTGTCAATCAAGGATGCCTTCGCCACCCGAGGGCTGCGCACCACCGCCAGTCACAAGCCGCTGGCGGACTATGTGCCCGCCGCCGATGCAACGGTGGTGTCCCGTCTGCGTGCAGCCGGGGCGGTGATCGTCGGCAAGAGCAACCTGCCGGAACTGGCCGGTGCGCCGCACTGCTGGAGCCCTGTGTTCGGGCTGACCCGCAACCCGTGGGATCCGCAGCGCACGCCGGGAGGCAGCTCCGGCGGCGCGGCGGTGGCCATTGCTGCGGGCCTGTCGCTGCTCGAGGTGGGCAGCGATCTGGCCGGATCGATCCGCATCCCTGCCGCCTACTGCGGTGTGGCTGGTTTGAAGGCCACCGAGAACCGGATTCCCCGCACCGGCCACATCCCTCATTTGCCGGAACATCTTGGTGGGACACGGAGCGTGCGGCACATGCTGTCCTTCGGCGTGCTGGCCCGGTCGGTGGCCGACCTGCAGCTGGGCTACGGGTTGATGGCGGGGCCGGACGGCATGGATAGCGAGGTGCCGCCTCTGCCTGTGCCGTCGCCGCTGCGTGGTCGGGACGGAAGGCCGCTGCGTCTGGCGCTGTGGGATGACTTCGGGCTGCCTTTGTGTGAACGGACCCGGGCCGGGTTGGCGGGTATGCTCCAACGGCTCGAGGCTGCCGGCCACCGGGTGGAACGGGGTGTGCCGCCGGGGCTTGATCCGGCGCACTTGCGGGTGCTTTTCGGGTTGATCGGCGGGGCCGAAATCGGCCTCGGCATGCCGTCGTGGCAGCGGGCTTTCCTTCTCGCCGCACGCCACTTGCTGCCGCCCTCCGAGGGGGTGATGCGGGCTGTGGCCCGCGGGCTGCGCTTTGACATGCGCGCCTATAACCGGGCCCTGAACGAGCGGGAAGAGGCGATCTGCCGGCTGGAAACCTTCCTGTCCGGTTTTGATGCGTTGTTGTGTCCAGTGGCGACCACGGTGGCCTATCCGGGGCGGCCGATGAGCCTGTTCTCCGGGGCGCCGAGGCTCAGCGTGGCCGGCCGGCGCCTGCCTTACCTGGAGGCGACCATCGGCCTGACCCTGCCGTTTTCCGTCACCGGCAGCCCGGTGGCGGCCTTGCCGCTGGGTATCGAAGACGGGCTGCCGGTGGGGATCCAGGTGGTCGGGCGGCGCTGGGGTGAAGAGGCATTGCTGGCGGTGGCGGCGCAACTGGAGCCGATCTTTGGCGGCTTTGTGGCGCCGCCTCTCGGCGACTGATCGATGCTTACCAGACGAAGAAAACCAGCGTCCAGAGGGTCGCCATCAAGCCGACCGGCCAGACCATCGCCACGCCGGCCAGCAGGCGCCGGGGCAGACCGCCGGCCGAGTGCCGCAGCAGGCCGAAGACCAGCGCCAGACTGCCCAGGCAGCCGGTGCCCAGGAGCGCGATGCGGAAGGCCGGCAGCCAGCCGAGCCAGACATGCTCGGCCTTCAGGTGGCTGACGGTGAGCATCGACAGGCCGAGGATCACGCTGGCCGCGGCAAGCGGGGTGAGCGCCAGGGTGAAGCGTTGCCAGTTGAGCGGCTTGTCCATAGTCAGCCGGCTGGCGATGGCCGGGCCGATCAACAGCAGGCTGCCGAGCAGGAAGCCGCCGCCGAGCAGGTAGGCGAGCACCAGTGCACCGTCGAGCCAGGTGAACAGGTCGCTGGCCTCCGGGTAGTGGGTGAGCAGCCACCAGGGCACGTCGTTGTCGAGCAGGGCGAAGTGTTCGTGTTCGACCAGCCATTCGGCCAGCGCCATCTTGATGTGCTGGAACCACGGACTGACCGTCCACTGGAACGCGGCGGTGGCAACGCCGAGTACACCGTAGGCAAGGGTCAGGGCGTCCGGCGTGCGGGCCGGGTTGCCGGCATCGAGGACTTCGGCGGCGGGGGAGCGCCAGCTCAGCGCCACGGCATCGCGCTGGCCGGCGCAGCGCCCGCAGGCATGGCATTCGGAGGCGCTGGTCATGCGTCGTACATCCACCAGCGGAGCGCAGTTCACCGGTTCGAAGTCGCCCTTGTGCTTGTCCTTGTGGTGATCCCAGGCGGCCCGGTCCACCTTGTAGTGGAGTGGCGCGATCTTGGCCAGTACGGCAAATACGCCGGAAGCGGGGCACAGGTAGCGGCACCAGATGCGTTTTTCCCGCCCGTAGAGCAGGCCGACGCCGATGGCTGCCACGGTGGAGCCGCCGAGCACCAGCAGGGCGGCCTGAGGGTATTCATAGACGCTGACCAGCTGGCCATACACCGTGGTGCAGATGAAGGCCACGAAGGGCCAGCCGGACCACTTCAGCCAGCCCGGCAGGGGCTTGCCGCGCCCGTAGCGGCTGACCCGCTCGGAGATGAAACCTTCCGGGCAAAACACCCCGCACCATACCCGGCCCAGTGTGACGGTGGCGATCATCACCCCCGGCCACCAGATGCCCCAGAAGCAAAACTGGGCGAACAGGCGCAGGTTGTCCCAGATGTGGGCGCTCTCGGGCGGCAGCGGGAGGAAGGCCGGGATGACCACCAGCGCGGTATAGATCAGCACGATCAGCCACTGGATGGCGATGATCGGCGTGCGGTGGCGGCGCAGGAAGAGGCCGGCCTTTTCGAGACGACCAGCGGGTTTCGTCCGCTGAAACTGCAGCACGTGTTCAGTCATGACGGGCTTTCCGCTGGGCGCCGATCACCACGCTCCAATAGCCCGCCCATGCCAGCAGGGTGACGAGGGCCGGTCGCGCCCGATAGCCGGTGAAATCGGCAATCAGTTTGCCGCCGGTGCTTGTATCGTCGAGAAACAGGGTGCTGTCCCACACCGGGTCGAGCAACGGTGGCAGCCAGCCGACGCCGATCATTCGGTCGATGGCGGCAACCAGCAGGGCCGAGGCCAGCACCAGTAGCAGAATCGACGAGAGGCGCAGCAGTACGCCGATGTTCAGGCGCGCCAGGCTCCGGGCGGCCAGCCAGGCGGTGGCGCCGGCGGCAGCAAAACCGGCGACGCTGCCGAAGGCCAGGGCCTGCAGTTCGCCGCCTTGCGCCAGGCCGTACAGGAAAATCACTGTTTCGGCTCCTTCGCGGGCCACTGCCAGAGCGGCTACAACGGCCACACCAAGGTGGCCGCCGCGTGCGGTGGCGGCGGAAAGGTCGGCGTGCAGGCGTGCCTTCATGTACCGGCCGTGCTTTTGCATCCACAGCACCATCTGGGTGATCAGGCCGGCGGCGACCAGCAGCGTGCCGGTCTGGAAGGCTTCGAGCGCGTCACCGCTCAAGCCGTCCTGCACGCTCAACAGTGCCCAGCCGAGCAGAAGGGCGAGACCGGCCCCGGCGCCCAGGCCAAGGAACAGCGCCTGCCGCCCCTTGCCACTGTCGTCGTTGGCTTTCAGCCAGGCGTAGAGAATGCCGGCGATCAGGAAGGCTTCAAGGCTTTCCCGCCAGACCACAAAAAACGCGTTACCCATGGGCCGCTCCGTTGCTTATCTGGCGACGATCCGGCCCTGGCCGGTTGCCGGGTGGAAGTCGTCAAAGAACTTGTAGCTGCCCGGCTTCATTGGAAAGAAAACCAGGTTGCGCGTGACGCCGGGGGCGAGGACGAGTTCCTTTTTCAGTTCAAGGCTCTCGAATTCCGTGGCGCCCGGTCCCTCGTTTTTCACCTCCAGGCGAAAGCGCGTGTTGGCGGGGACTTCCAGCGTTTCAGGGAAGAAGTGGCCGTCTTTCATCAGCAGCCTGAAGGTCGGCATGTCGTCGGCGCCGGCCGCGCCCGAGGCCAGGAGCAAGCCGGTGAGCACGGAAAGAAGCGTGGATCTCATGGGGTTCTTGAGGGGCATGGGCTGGTCGATCAGTAGGCAATATTGGCGCGCAGGGCGAAGACCTTGACGGCCTTCGCGTCCGCGTTGCCGCCACCGTTGGTGACGTACTGGAAGTCCGGTGTCAGTTCGAACTGCGGTGACAGGCGGTAGCGGTAGTAGATTTCCGTGAGCTTCTCCGCGCCTTGCGGGACGAAGCTGTAGGCGACGAGGGTCTGGTTGTCGTCGAGCCAGGCCGTTGTCGGCGCGTTGCGATAGGCCTTGCCCGACTGCAGCCAGGCGCTGGCGATGCCGAAGGCGTCCGCGCCACGATTCCAGTAGCTGCCGGAAAACTCCGCCCCGAGCGTGGCGGCCTGGTTGAACGG
This sequence comes from Zoogloea oleivorans, assembly GCF_008107625.1. GTDB lineage: Bacteria > Pseudomonadota > Gammaproteobacteria > Burkholderiales > Rhodocyclaceae > Zoogloea > Zoogloea oleivorans. The sequence continues at coordinate 62,661 of NZ_SDKK01000016.1, read as the reverse complement.
CAACTCGCCATTGACCAGCTTGCCGTAGCGCCCGAAGACCCGGATACCGTCGCCGATACGCTGGTCCACCGAGGCACCGATGCCGGTGTGCCGGGTCAGCGTACCGTCGTAGTCGACGCCCTGGCTGCGGTTCCAGCCATAGGCCCGGTAGTTGCCGCTCAGGCCGCCGAAGAGTTTCAGCTGCTTCTCGGCCTGCACCATCAACAGCGGCGAGGACAGGCTGCGCTGGTAGTTGGCGCCCCGTTCACCGGCACCGAAAACACCCATCGACAGACGCCAGGGCCGCGCCTTGTCCACGTGGTTCAGGTAAGACGCCACGAAGCCCGGCTGGAAACCGTTGGCATCAACGCCGGCTTCGCGCCCGGCATCGAGCAGCGGGTTATGCACGAAGACCGAATTCAGGAACTGCTTCGCTTCATCGCCGGCGGCGGCGTTCTGGTCGAAGAAGCCGAAGATGTCCATCTTGCCGAAAGTCAGTTCCAGCGTTTCGCGGGAGTAGGGCTTGAAGCCGAGAAAGGGCAGCGGAATGGCCGCTTGATACCAAGCCTGGCCGAGGATGGCCACGGAGTCGTCCGGGTTGGCGCCGGACGCGCGGAAGGCCAGCGAATTGGGCGTGTTGGCGAAATGGCCGAGGTTCGAGAAGGCCGCATTCAAGCCGAGGCCCTGGCCCATGCGCAGGTGCGCGAAGAGCTTGTGCTCGATGTCGCCGAGCGGCGCCAGAGGCAGCTCCACCGAGACATCGGCGCGGTAGTTCAACTGGCTGCTGCCGCCGTCCATGTGCTGCGGCAGACCGGCCGCGTGCTGGCCGACGGTGGCCAGTGCGGCGCTGACCTTGATGCCTTCCAGCGATTCGGCGATGCGGGCAGCCTTCTTCATCTCCAGCGCATCCTTCTCGACGGCCTTGAGACGTACGGTCAGTTCCGGCTCGTTTTCGGACAGGCGCGGGCTGTCGAGCCCCCGGGCGATTTCGGTGCTTTCACCCTTCAGCGCCTTCACTTCCCTTTCCAGCTCGCTGTTGCGGGCCTCCAGTCTTTCCAGGCGGGCGGCCAGCTTCTCCAGCAGGGCGGCTTCAGTCGGGCCGGCGAGGGCGGGCAGGGTCAGTCCTGCCGCGACGAGCGCAGCGCTCAGTTGAACGAAGCGCATGATCAGTAGCCGCCCTTCTTGCCGATGCCGACATAGGTGAATTCGTACTCAACCTCGATGGGCTTGAACCATGGGCGAACACCGGTGGCGCGGTCGGTGTGGCGGCCGAAGTGGGCTTGCGGATTGGCTGACGGCGGCAGCACGGTGTATTTCACCTTGTACTTGCCGGGTCCGGCCAGCTTGATGTTGTCGCCGTAGTGTGGGCCGTCGTTGGCGACCATCGGCATGAAGTCGCCGGCGATCTTGTAGTCGCCACCGATCTTCGAGACCTCGAACTTGACGAGCAGGTAGGGAATCCAGGCGCCTTCCTCGAAGCCGTTCGGGTTGTTGGCCAGGGCGTGGATGTCGGCTTCGATGTGGATGTCGGAATCCACGGCCTTGCGCATGTGGCCTTCCGGCTCCATTTCGACCGGTTGCAGGTAAACCGCGGCGATTTCCATTCCGGCGCGCTGCTGCGGAACGCCGATGGGGTACTCGAGGGCGTGGGCTGCGCCGGAGAGGAGGGCGGAAAGACTTAGTGCAGCAATGAGGGTACGGTTGGGCGACATGACATGGATTCCTGAGGGCTCGGGCAGCTGGGTCTGAACGATTGTTGGCATACTCTGTTGTCGGAAAGCACAGTGCTTTCGTCGTGTGTAATCTAAACGAGAATCAATATCATTATATTGATTAATGACAATGATTCTTAAAAAAGTGAATTCCGAGAACGAGGAGATGAAGTGATGGGCAAGACTCTGGAAGCGCCCGGCTTCAGTACGGCCGAGCGCGATTTTTCGCAGGTGGACAAGTGCCGCCTTGTCGCGGCCCTGTCTCGCGTGCTGCCCGCCACGAGCCTGCTCCACGAGGCCGAAGACCTGCCGCCCTACGAGTGCGACGGCATGTCGACGCTGCGCCAGGTGCCGCTGGTGGTGGTCTTGCCGGAAACCGAAGTGCAGGTCGTCGACATCCTGAAAATCTGTGCTGCGCAGAAAGTTCCGGTGGTGGCGCGGGGGGCCGGAACCGGCTTGTCGGGCGGGGCGATGCCGCACCGCTTTGGCGTGGTCTTGTCCCTGGCCCGCCTGAAGAAGATCCTGAAGATCGACGCCCATGCCCGCCGTGCTGTCGTGCAGCCGGGTGTGCGCAATCTGGCCATCTCGGAGGCGGCGGCGCCCTACGGTCTGTACTACGCGCCGGATCCGTCGTCGCAGATCGCGTGCACCATCGGCGGCAACGTGGCCGAAAACTCCGGTGGCGTGCATTGCCTCAAGTACGGCCTGACCATCCACAACCTGCTCAAGGTGCGTGGCGTGACCATCGCCGGCGAGATCGTCGAGTTCGGCAGCCTGGCGCTGGATGCGCCCGGCTACGATTTGCTGCCGCTGGTGACCGGTTCGGAGGGCATGCTGGCGGTGGTCACCGAAGTCACGGTCAAGCTGACGCCCAAGCCGCAGCTCGCCCAGTGCGTGCTGGCGGCCTTCGACGACGTGGTGAAGGCCGGCGATGCGGTGGCGCGGATCATCGCTGCCGGCATCATTCCGGCCGGGCTGGAGATGATGGACCAGCCGGCCACCGTCGCCGTCGAGGCGTTCGTCCACGCCGGATACCCGCTGGATGCCCAGGCGATTCTGCTGTGCGAATCGGATGGCACGCCGGAGGAAGTGGCCGAGGAAATCGGCCGCGTGCGTGTGCTGCTGGAAGACAGTGGCGCCACTGAAATCCGCGTCTCCCGCGACGAGGCCGAGCGCCTGCGTTTCTGGGCCGGGCGGAAGGCCGCTTTTCCGGCGGCGGGGCGGATCTCGCCGGATTATTACTGCATGGACGGCACCATTCCGCGCAAGCGTCTCGGCGAAATGCTGCTGGCCATCCAGGCGATGGAGAAGAAGTACGCGATGCGCTGTATCAACGTCTTTCACGCCGGTGACGGCAATCTGCATCCACTGATTCTTTTCGACGCCAACAAGCCCGGTGACCAGCACACTGCCGAGGCCTTCGGCGCCGAGATCCTGGAGCTGTCGGTGGCGCTCGGCGGCACCATCACCGGCGAGCACGGGGTCGGTATCGAGAAGATCAACCAGATGTGCAGCCAGTTTGCCACCCCGGAAATCGTCGCCTTCCACCGGGTCAAGGCGGCTTTCGATCCGGAGGGCCTGCTCAACCCCGGCAAGGCTATTCCAACCCTCAACCGCTGCGCCGAATACGGTCGTGAACGCATGGGGCACACCCAGCGCCAGGCTCACCCCGATTTGCCGCGCTTCTGATTGTCGATGGAGACAAGAGAGTGAACGATCTGATCCACGTCTGGCGCGAGCGCATCCGCGCTGCTGCGGCAGAGGGCCGGAGCCTCCACATCCGTGGTGGTGGCAGCAAGGATTTCTACGGTCGGCAGGCTGTCGGCGAGCTGCTTGATACCCGCATGTGCAGCGGCATCGTCAATTACGAGCCGAGCGAGCTGGTGGTGACGGTACGCGCCGGCACGCCGCTGGTCGAGCTGGAGGCGACGCTGGCGGCGCGGGGCCAGATGCTCGCCTTTGAGCCACCGCATTTTGCGACAGGTAGCACCATTGGCGGCTGTGTGGCAGCCGGGCTGGCCGGACCGCGCCGGGCGGCCGCTGGCGGCGTGCGGGATTTCGTCCTTGGCGCGCGGATCATCGACGGCCGCGGCGAGTTGCTCCGCTTTGGCGGCGAGGTCATGAAGAACGTGGCCGGCTACGACGTCTCGCGGGCGCTGGCGGGCAGCCTCGGCACGCTGGGCCTGATTGTCGACGTGTCGCTGAAGGTGTTGCCCCGGCCAGTGGCGGAGGCGACGTTGCGCTTTTCCATGGCTGAGGCGGCGGCACTGCATCAGCTTAACGTGTGCGCTGGTCAACCCTTGCCGGTGTCGGCCAGTGCTTGGCGCGACGGGGTGCTGACGCTGCGTCTGTCGGGGGCAAAAGCGGCTGTCGATGCGGCGACGGTCCGCCTCGGTGGCGAGCGTTTGTCGTCAGACGTTGCGGATGCCTTCTGGCGCGGCCTGCGTGATCACACCGACGCTTTTTTCCAGGCGGATGCACCCCTGTGGCGGCTGTCCGTGCCCACCGATGCACTGTCAGCGAGCCTGCCGGGCGAGCAACTCGTGGAGTGGGGCGGGGCTCAGCGCTGGCTGTGCTCGGTGGCGCCGGCAAAGGAGATCCGGGCCTGCGCCGAACTCCTTGGCGGCCACGCAACCCTGTTTCGCCATGGTGAACGGGATAGCGCCGTCTTCCACCCGCTGCCGGCCGCCTTGATGGCCCTGCAGCGCAATCTCAAGAATGCATTCGATCCGGCGGGAGTCCTGAACCCCGGCCGCCTGTACGAGGGCTTGTAAGCCATGCAGACCAATCTCGCCGATTTCATCAAGGACACGCCGGAGGGGCACGAGGCCGAAGCGATCCTGCGCAAGTGTGTGCACTGCGGCTTCTGCACCGCTACCTGTCCGACCTACCAGCTGCTCGGCGACGAGCTGGACGGGCCACGGGGCCGCATCTATCTGATCAAAGAGGTGCTGGAAGGCCGGCCCGCCACTGAAAAGACGCGCTTGCACCTGGATCGCTGCCTGACTTGCCGCTCTTGCGAAACGACCTGCCCATCGGGTGTCGAGTACGGGCGTCTGGCAGATATCGGCCGCCATGTGGTCGAGCAGCAGGTGCCGCGCACCGGCGCCGACCGGCTCAAGCGCATCGCACTGCGGGAGTTCGTGCCGCGCAGTGGCCTCTTTGGTACGGCGATGGGCGTGGGACGTCTGCTTCGGCCGCTGCTGCCGCGGGCGCTGGCCGAGCAGGTGCCACATAGCTCGCAGGCGGGGCGCTGGCCGGTACGCCGCCACGCCAGGAAGATGATTGTGCTGGCCGGTTGCGTGCAGCCCGCCATGCGTCCGTCCATCAACGCGGCGACGGCGCGCGTCCTCGATCTGCTGGGGATTTCGCTGGTCGAACAGCCGGCCGCCGGTTGCTGTGGGGCGCTCAAGTTCCACCTTCAGGATCAGGAGGGGGGCAGGGATGACGCCCGCCGCAACATCGATGCGTGGTGGCCTGGCATCGCCGCCGGGGAGGTCGAGGCGATTGTCGTTACGGCGTCAGGCTGCGGTGTGCAGGTCAAGGATTACGGCCATCTGCTCAAGGGCGATCCGGACTATGCGGCCAAGGCGGCAAGGGTGGCCGCCCTGAGTCGTGATGTGGCAGAGGTGGTGCTGGCCGAGGCGCCGGCATTACAGGCGATCCTGGCCACAAAGGTGGCTGGCCGGCCGACCCGCAAGATCGCCTTTCACGCGCCGTGCAGTCTTCAGCACGGCCTGAAAATCCGGGGGGTGGTCGAGGGCTTGCTGACGGCCGCCGGTTTTGAGCTTGTACCTGTTCGGGATATGCATTTATGCTGTGGCTCGGCAGGTACCTACTCACTCTTGCAACCGGCGCTGTCACGTCAGTTGCGCGACAACAAGCTGGCGGCACTTCAGGAAGGGCGCGGAGAACGAATCGCTTCGGCAAATATTGGTTGCATTGAGCATTTATGCACCACTGCCGTGATACCCGTTCAACATTGGATTGAGCTGATTGATGAAAAAATCACGGAATCGCCCTGAAAGCCGGATAGGGCCTTCTTTCTGTAAGAGATAAACAGTTAAACTTCGTGAATCATGAAGCTTGGCTGTGACCCGGAGTAATTGTGTGAACAAGCGTGGCGTCTTCCCCTTCCAGAATCCCGAACTCCGGTCGTCAGCTTATCGCCCCGACACGGTGAGGCACGAGGGTATTCAAGGGATATCCCGTCCTCGCGTGTCCGGTTGGACTTTTCTTCGGGCGCGCATCGCGTCATGTTGAATCCGACCTTCTCGTCGCTGTCGGCGCCGGATTCGGTAACGGCAAAAAAACGCTATCAGGCTGAAGCCTGCGTCGCCAAGCACACCGGTGATCGTACCGAACAGCAGGACAGGGCCGCCGTTTTTGCTCACCCGAGCCGCAAGGGAACCCTGATGGCGGTTCTTGCCGACGGGATGGGTGGGCATTCCGGTGGGGCGATGGCCGCTGAGCAGGTGATCCTCAAGGCCCGACAGAATTTCGAAGCTTTTGCCCCCGCCTCCGAAAGTGCGCCCGATCTGCTGCGCGGTATCGTTGACGAAGCCCATATCGTCATCAAGCTGACCCGCTTCACCAGTGAGCAGGACCCGCACAGTACGGCCGTGGTTTTCATGATGCAGCCGGACCGGGCCGACTGGGCCCATTGCGGTGATTCGCGCTTTTATCACTTCCGGGCCGGCGCACTGGTCACCCGCAGCGTCGACCATTCCCTCGTCGAGGAACTCGTGCGCAAGGGGCGTCTGGATGCCGAAGGCGCGCTGCGCCATCCCAATCGCAACGTGCTCTTGTCGTGCCTGGGGTCCGAACGGGAGCCGCGGGTGGACGTGGGACATGCCTCACCACTGGTGGGGGGCGATGCTTTCCTGCTGTGCTCGGATGGCCTGTGGGCCTATATAACGGAAGCCGAAATGGGGCAGATCCTGGCCAACCAGTCGCCTCGTGATGCGGCTTCCATGCTCATCGAACTGGCCCGGCAGCGTGCCCGGGGCGGCGGTGACAACATTTCCCTGGCTGTCGTGAAGCTGGTGGAAGTGCCACCCAAGGTCCAGAATGGCTTCCCGGTACTGAGCGCCTAGCGGGTTTTGAGCCAGTTCCTGCGCCAGAAGGCGGCGGCCATCAGGGTTGCCGCAACGGCCATCATCCCCATTGCAATAACGAAACCGTCCTGCTCCTCAAGGAGGGGCATAACGCGAAAATTCATCCCGAAAATCCCTGCAATCAACGTTGCCGGCATGAACAGGGTGGTCAGCACCGTGAGAATGCGTACCTCGGTGTTGAGCCGGTTGCTGACACTGGACAGATAGATGTCGAGCAGGTCGGCCAGCGAGTCGCGTACCGATTCCAGGGATTCGAGGACATGCACCGTGTGATCGTAGATATCCCGCAGATAGAGGCGTGTGTCGGCGGTAAAGAAACTGCTGTCGGCCCGTGACAGTGTGTTGAGCACTTCCCGTAAGGGCCAGACGGCCCGACGCAGCATGAGCGCCTCATGCTTGACCCGGTTTATCTCGGCCAGCAGTGCCGGATTGGGGTTGCTCAGGGCCAGGTCTTCGAGGTCTTCCGTCATGTCGCCGAGGTTGTCGAGCATCACGAAGTAGCGGTCCACCAGCGTGTCGAGGAGGGCGTAGGCCAGATAGTCGGTGCCGTGGCTGCGCATCGCCCCGTGTTCGGCCCGCAGGCGTTCGCGGATGGCTTCGAAGGCGCCGGTAGCCTGCTCCTGAAAAGTCAGCACGAAGTTGCGGCCCAGGACGATGCTGACCTGGTCCGAGTTGAGTGTGCTGCTCTCCGTATCGAAATCGAAGCAGCGAGCGACGATATAGAGGTAATCGGCATACTCGTCGCTCTTCGGTCGCTGGTGGGTGTTCAGGATGTCTTCCTGAACCAGCGGGTGCAGCTTGAAGCGTCGGCCGATCTCGGCCATCACTGCCGGATCGTGCAGCCCATAGACGTTGAGCCACATTTTTGCCCGGGTGGGCTGATGGAGCCGGGATGCTTCGAGGGAGTCGAAGCGCGTCTCGGTGACGCCATGTGCATCGAATTCAATCAGCGTGATGCTCGGCTTTTCGGTCTTGATCTCGCCGATATGCACCAGGGATCCTGGGGGTAACCCTAACTTTCGGGTTAGGCGGGTTCGTTTCTTGCTAGACTTTCGCATCTTATTGGCGATATTCGGATGTAATAACCGGATTGCTGTGCAGGATTTTACGGGAATCCGGGGATGCCCCCGGGCGACTGCAGCCAGGTTTGTATCGTCGTCAAAACCCTCTTGCGACGATAACAGAATTCCAACTACCTACTAATAAGGAGCTTCCATGCCCCTGGTCATCGGTGTGACCAAAGAGCTTACGCCAGGAGAGCGCCGCGTTGCGCTGGTCCCGGACGTAGCCAAGAAGTATCAAGGACTTGGCGCAGCATTGCTGCTCGAGTCGGGAGCCGGTTCGTCGGCGTATTACCAGGACGAGGACTACGCTCCGGCCGAACTGGCCGGTGACGGGCTGTCCGTGCTGCAGAAGGCCGACGTGATCCTGCAGGTACAGCCGCTGGGTGTCGAAGCCTTGCAGCAACTGAAAGCGGGTACGGTTCTGGTCGGCCTGCAGCAACCTTGGTCGAGCGCCGAACGTGTTGCAGTTTTGCGCCAAAAAAACATCACCTGTTTCGCTTTGGAACTGTTGCCGCGTATCAGTCGTGCCCAGAGCATGGACGTACTGTCCAGCCAGGCCGCGGTAGCCGGCTACGAATGCGCGCTGATCGCTGCCGATCACAGCCCCAAGTTTTTCCCGATGCTCACCTACGCGGCCGGCACCATCCGTCCGGCCAAGGTGCTGGTGATCGGCGCCGGTGTGGCGGGTCTGCAAGCCATTGCCACGGCCAAGCGTCTCGGCGCGATGGTCTCCGGCTACGATGTGCGACCGGAAACCAAAGAGCAGATCGAGTCGCTGGGCGCCAAGTTTGTTGACACCGGCGTGTCGGCAGCCGGCACCGGCGGCTACGCCCGCGAGCTCACTGACGACGAGAAGCGCCAGCAGGCCGAGAAGCTTGGTCGTGCCATCGCCGAGTGCGATGCGCTGATCACCACTGCCGCCATTCCGGGCCGCAAGGCCCCGGTCATCGTGTCGGCCGAGATGGTGGCACGCATGAAGCCTGGTTCCGTTGTCGTCGACATGGCGGCCGAAACCGGCGGCAACGTGGCCGGCACCGTGGCGGGTGAGAAGGTCTGGATCGGCCAGACGCTGATCATCGGCCCGACGCACATTCCCAGCCGCATGCCCGTGCATGCTTCGGATATGTACGCCAAGAACCTCTATAACTTCATCTCGCCCTTCATCAAGGACGGCAACCTGGTCCTCGACTGGGAAGATGAAGTGATGGCGGGAGCCTGCCTCACCCACGCCGGCGAGCTGCGCCACGCCGGCGTCAAGCAGGCCCTCGGCCTGTAACCGGAGACGACCCCATGGACGGCTTTGTCGCAATCTACATCTTCATGCTCGCCGCCTTCACCGGCTACGAGGTGATTTCCCGTGTGCCGGTGATCCTGCACACCCCGCTGATGTCCGGCTCCAACTTTGTGCACGGCGTCGTGCTGGTGGGCGGCATGATCGCCCTCGGCCAGGCCGAAACGCCGCTCGAGCAGGCCCTCGGCTTCGTTGCCGTGCTGCTCGGTGCGGCCAACGCCGCCGGCGGCTACGTGGTCACCGAACGCATGCTCGCCATGTTCAAGTCGAAGGAGAAGAAATAATGGCGATGAAATGGCTGATTGACGCGAGCTACTTCGTCGCCGCGATCCTCTTCATCCTCGGCCTCAAGGGCATGAGCTCGCCGGTGTCGGCGCGTAAAGGCATCGTCTGGGCCGGGGTCGGCATGGTGCTCGCCACCGTGGTCACCTTCCTCACCCCGGGCATGAACAACTTCGCCCTCATGCTCCTCGCCATCACCCTTGGCGGGGCGGTGGCGTGGATCTCCGGCAAGAAGGTCGCCATGACCGACATGCCGCAGATGGTCGCCATCTACAACGGCATGGGCGGCGGCGCCGCGGCGGCGATTGCCGCGGTCGAATTCGCCCGCGGTGAAATGCACGGCGTCGTCGTCACCCTGCTCGCCACCCTCGGCGCGCTGATCGGCGCGGTCTCCTTCTCCGGTTCCGTCATCGCCTGGGCCAAGCTGCAGGGCGTCATGAAAAAGGCCTTCCGGCTGCCCGCCCAGAACGCGGTGAACATCGTGCTGGCGCTGGTGACTATCGCTGTTGGCGCCGCCATCGTCATCGCCCCGACCATCGACCCGCTGCTGGTTGGCGCCTTCTTCGTGCTGGCGCTGCTGCTCGGCGTGATCATCACCCTGCCGATCGGCGGGGCCGACATGCCGGTGGTCATCTCGCTGTTCAACGCCTTCACCGGTCTGGCCGTGGGCTTTGAAGGCTTCGTGATGGGCATCCCCGCGCTGATCATCGCCGGCATCGTCGTTGGCGCCGCCGGCACGCTGCTCACCCAGCTGATGGCCAAGGCCATGAACCGGCCGATCAGCAACATCCTCTTCGTGCCGATGGCCGGTGCGGCCAGTGGTGGCGAAGCCGTCGAGGGCGAGCAGAAGGAACTCGGCGCGATGGATGCCGCCGCCCTGATGCGCTACGCCAGCAAGGTCATCATCGTGCCGGGCTACGGCATGGCGGTGGCCGGCGCCCAACACAAGGTGTGGGAAATGGCCGAACTGCTCGAAGAAGCCGGTGTCGAGGTGGTCTTCGCGATCCACCCGGTGGCTGGCCGGATGCCGGGCCACATGAACGTGCTGCTCGCCGAAGCCGGCGTGCCCTACGAGAAGATCTTCGACCTCGAAGAGATCAACGGCGACTTCGCCCAGGCCGACGTGGCGCTGGTGATCGGCGCCAACGACGTGGTGAACCCCTCGGCACGCACCGACAAATCCAGCCCGATCTACGGCATGCCGATCCTCAACGCCGACTTGGCGCAGAACGTCATCGTCGTGAAGCGCGGCAAGGGCACGGGTTACTCGGGCATCGAGAACGCGCTGTTCTACAAGGAAAACACCCGGCTGTTGTACGGCTCGGCCCAGCAGGCGATTGGCGAAGTGATTCAGCACGTGAAGGCGATGTCGGTTTGAGCCTTGTCTGAAACCAAAGAAAAAGCCACCTTCGCGGTGGCTTTTTCAATTCGGCGCAGCGTGTTTCAGACCAGATCGGCGGGCATCACGGCGCGCAGTACGGTTTGCGTTTCATCTTCCCGCACCCGGTTGCTGAACCACCACAAAGCGCCTTTCTTGATTGTCCAGTCGGCTTCCTGACCGGACAGGAGCAGGGCCGCCAGGCGCCCCAGTTCCGGCTGGTGACCGACCACCAGCACCGAGCCACCGCCCCCCGGCCAGCCGCAGGCCGCGAGGATGCCGGAGATGTCATGGCCCGGGGCGAGGGCCGGCACAATCTCGAAATCCTTGGTGAAGGCACTCGCCGTCTGGCGGGTGCGGGTGGTGGGGCTGACCAGTACGCGCAGCTTCTTGGGCCGCCGGCTTTCCAGCCACTCGGCCACTTTGTGGGCCTGGCGGATGCCGCGCTCGGTCAGTTCACGGGTGCTGTCCGGCAGGCCGTCCACCGCTTCGGCGTGACGCCATAGCAGCAAATCCATTTTTCTTGTCTCCTCGTCCCTCGAAAGAGGGCAGGAGTCTGGAACAGCCAGGTTACCGGATGATGAATCCATCAAATTGGCCTCCTTAGCGTCGCCACGGGGTCTTGCCCCACAGGATCGGTTCAAGGGCGGGCAGCACGCTCTTGCGCAGGCGGGCGATCTTGGGGGCGTGCCAGCCGGCGACGAAGGCGGCGCCGCTGCGCAGTTCCGGATCCTTGCCGGCCCAGGCCTTGAGACGGCTGCGGGCAACCGATTCGTCGTTGAGATAGCCAAGGGTTTCCTGGATCTCGGCGATTTCGTTGGCGAAGCGCACGGTGGCCTTTTCGGGCAGCAGCGGGAGCAGGAATTCGATGCCGTAGCGCAGGCGCTTGAGGGACACGCGCAGCTCGTGGAGCTTGTCGGCGTGCAGGTCGGCGGCGGTGGTGAAACGTTTGCGGGCGCGCTTTCTCAACTGGGTGAGCTGCAGGCGGGCAAAGGTGGTGAGGTTGGCCGACTTGACGAGGGCATCGCTCTCGAGGGCATAGAGGTCTGAGGCCAGGGCCAGCATCTGGCGGCCGTGGCTGGCGGCGAGGAGCTGCTCGCGGGTGGCGGCCTTCTCGCGGTCACGACGATCCACCGCCATCGCAATCAGACGCTGGGTGGCGTCGTCGGCAAGGCCGGACTCGGCCACCGGGCTGAGCACTTCAGCGAGCATCACGTCCAGGTCGCGGGCCGCGCCAAGGCCATCGGCGGCATCCTTGAGCCCGTCGGACCAGCGCTTGACGAACTCTGCCGGCAGGGCCGGGCTGAACAGGCGCAGGGCCGAGCGCAGGCGGCGCAGGGCGACACGCAACTGGTGGATGAATTCCGGGTCGTCGCTTTCCCGCGCGCCGGATTCGTTGGCCTGCCACAGGGCCAGGCAGTCGAAGCCGATGATGCGGAAGGCGTCCACCGGTGACTGCTCGGGGGACAGGCGGGAGGGTTTGGCCTTGGCCGGGCGCAGGGCATGGTTGGAGAACAGGCGGTAGCCGCGCTCGGCCTTGCTGACGTTTTCCGGCGTGAGGGGCAGGGTTTCGGCCAGTTGCAGGGCGAGGGCGTAGAGTTCCCGCGGATCGCCTTCCACCAGCTCCAGTTCGAGTTCGCACAGGGGGCGCGAATGTTCTCCGACCTGGATGCTGCCGTTGTCGATCATGGCCAGCACCTTGACGCCTTCACTCGGCGTGAGGATGCAGGTTTCGCGCTTGAAATGGGTGGTGAACACCGGTACCAGCTGCGGCTGCAGGGCTTCAAGCCGGTTGCGCACGTCGTCCCGGTCGATGGCGGAAAAGTCGAAACTGCCGTTGGCGTAGGGCTGCTCCCATTCGGGGCGGGACGACAGGCCACCATTGGACTCGGCAGCGCACTTCACCGTTTGCAGCCAGCGGTTGCCGGCCTTGCGGGTGCGCACGGCCATGCGGCGTTCGCGCAGTTCCAGTTCGGCGGTGTCGAAATAGGTGTTTTCGAGGGTGCAGGTGCGCCCTTCGCGGGGCGCGTCGGCGATCAGCGGGTGACGGCGCAGGGCGGGAAGCGCCTTCGGCGGAAGGGTGAGCTTGAGTTCGATTTCGTGGCTCATGGGCATGCCATCGGCTGTTGGGGGAGCGTGCCTGCTGCCCGATACGGGGCTGCACAGGTGCGGGCCATTCTAGTCCCGATGGTGTGGCCCTGTCTTGCGCGGGGCCATTACATTTTCGGGCGGCCGATGGGGTATGTCAGGCTGCCGTGAAAGTGCTTTCCGCGCTGCCTCGCTGGCCCTTGTTGTCGAGCCAGGCCACCGCCAGTTTGTCACCGGCCTTGACCCCCGTGAGCTGGAAGGCGAACAGTGGATTGGCCGAAACGGCGGTGCCCAGGCCACCTTCGATGACCGGACGGCCATTCAGGCTGAGGATGACCGAGGTGATGTAGTGGGCCGGCATGGCATGCCCGGATGCATCGTGGCGCAGGCCGGATTCCATCGGATGGGGCAGCAGAACACGGACTTCGCCATCGCTGCCTTTTACGGTGGCGCGGATCTTGATCGGATCGGGCATTCGGGTTTCCTCGCTTATTCGCCGCAGCCGCCAACAGTGACCTTCACCTCGCGGAACACCGTGTAGTGCTTGTCGCCGGCTGTGGCGACGATGCGCAGGCGGGAGGTTTCGGCCATTTTCAGCCGCGCCTGGAAGCGGGCGACCGCCCCGGGGGCGAAGTTGAACTGAAGGGCGAGGGGGAAGGGATTCTTGTCCACCAGCACCGAGAGACGCGTCGTGCCGGGAATATTGCTGGCGACCTCAACAGGCACGGAGGCCCCGTTCTCGGCTATTTCCGGGACCTTGAGAAAAATGTCGCGGCTGGTTTCGGCGCCGGCGGCACCGATCAGGCGCAGGGCATCGGCGGCGGTTTTGGTGTCGAAGGCGGCGCGGTTGAAGTCGACGGCCAGGGCCGGGCCGGGTTTCAGCAGACCAAGGCCGAGTAGTCCGCCAAGGGCCATGGCGCTGCCGAAGGATTGCAGGAAGTTCCGGCGGCCGTTCATCGGGCGCCGGCCTTCGGGGCGTGGAGGTCGAGAGGGGCGAAGCCAGGCGGGTGACGCATCGGTTGCTCCAAAATCTGTCCTTGTCGGTGCTGCCGGATCGGCGCCCATTCTAAGGTTTCCAGGCTCGGGAGCGGTATGCGATTTTGTCGGAGCCATTCGCTCCGCGCCATTCGGGATCAGGTCGGCCCTTGCGGCCATTGAGGCAGGGCGTTTCGGGATGGCGGCGGGGCGCCGGGGGATCAACTCGGCGCTCGCCGGTATTTACTCGGGGGGCTTCAGGATCAGGTCGGGGGCCGGGGCGATGAAGTTGGCACTTTTTGGTATTAAGTCGGCCCTCGCCGGCATTAAATTGGCGCTTTTTTGCCCGGCCCTTCCTTCCCGCGATTTAGTTACCGCCTCCGTTGCTACCCGCCTCGCCGGTCTGGGCCGGTTTCTTGCGGCCGGGGCGCAGGATGGCCATCGCCTCGCGTAAATCTTCCAGGCTCTCGCTCTTGCTGAACAGCTTCATCAGCGCATAGCCCTGTAGTGCCGCGGTGAATACATCGCTGCCAAGGGCCATCTCGGTGTCCTCGCCCCTGGCCATGAAGTCCCGGATACGCCGCAAGCGGGGCCGCAGGGTGTCGAAGGCGAGCAGATCCCGCTGGACTTCGCCCAGATCGAAGTCCGCCGGCAGGATGCCCCGGTTCTGCTCGAGAACGGCCAGCGTCTGGCGGCAGAAATGCTCCGACTTGTCCCCCATCTTGTTGAGGCTGCTTACCTGCCCGGCCGACAGCTTGATGAGGGGTGCAAAGATTTCCTCGATGATCCCGATCGCCCCGTCGAGCCGGGTGAGGGTCTCGGCGGAAAACTCGATGGATACCAGATTCTGATTCACTACTTGTCTCCTGAAGAGTGGAAGAGGGGACGCGCCGCAAGATCGTGTGCCAGCCTGCGTAGTGCCGAACGGCATAGTGCATTCAGATATCTAATGTGGATAGTCGGGGTATCCCCTTATGCCTGCGCGAAAGGTATGGCTGCCATTCGGCAAACTTCAGCGGTCCGCTTGGCCCGGGAGGCTCGACACAACCGGCGCCGACCGCTGCCCGGACAGTTCCGCTTGCGAGCCGCGTTCGTGTGCGTAGGCACAGGTGAATTCGGCCCCCAGCAGAAAGATCTGCGCCGCGAAATAGACCCATACCAGCAGCACGACCAGCGAACCGGCCGCCCCGAAACCCGATGCGACGCTGGTTTTCCCCAGATAGAGGCCGATGAGGAGTTTGCCGATTTCGAACAGGAGCGCCGTCACCGTCGCGCCGATCCAGACGTCCTGCCAGGCGATTCTGGCGCGCGGCATGAACTTGTAGATCATCGCGAACAGAACAGTCGAAATGGCGAAGGAGATGCAGAAATCAATGGCGTGGAAAATTGCCTCCCAACCGGCGAAGTAACCGTCCCACCATTTGCCGACGGCGGCGATTGCCGCACCGATCACCAGCGAGACCAGGAGCAGGAATCCGAGCCCGAGCACCAGGCCGAAAGAAAGCAGGCGCGTGTGCAGCAAGACGAGGATGCCCATCTGCCTTGCCGGGGCGGGGACGCGCCAGATGCGGTCGAGGTCGCTCTGCAATTCCGCGAACACGGTCGTCGCGCCGATCATCAGCATGATCGTGCTGAGCACGATGGCAACGAATCCCTGGGCGGGCTCACTGGTGCTTTTCAGCAGCCCTTGCACGGCGATGGCGCCGTCGCGTCCGATCAGGCTTTGTATCTGGGCGACGATTTCGCCGCGGGCGGCATCCTGACCAAACACAAGACCGGCGATGGCGATGACGATGATGAGCAGCGGGGCAATCGAGAACAGGGTGTAGTAGGCCAGGGCGGCGCCCATGCTCGGCGCGAAATCGTCCAGCCACGCGTTGACCGATTTGCCGATCAGGCCCCTGATCTGCCTAAGATTCATGACGCTCTCCCGCGGCCGCTTTTTCCCCGTCATCCGCTTGCGCTCGGGGCGCAGAACGGAGTGCAATCCACAGCGGCGTCAGCACGCGCAGTGAGCCGAGGACTTGCATCCAGGCGCTCGGGCGGCTGGGGGCAAGCGGGTACTTGGGTTGGCGCCGGCCACCCACGAGATACCCGGCAGCGATTCCGGCGAGCACACCGCCGCCGATGACCAGCGGCGAGGCGATGCGGCGCCGCAAGCGCTTGCGCAGCACTTGGTATTCGGCATGGGCGGCCATCCGGCCTTCCTCGAGTTCCTGTTCGTACGGAAGGCGCGGCGGCGAGCTGTCATTCACCTCGATTTCCTGGTTGCGATACGCCCCCAGTTGACGCCGTGTCGCCGCGAAAAGCGGCTTCGCGCTGCGCCGCATGATCATCAGTACAAGTCCGCCGGCGCCGGCGAAACTGAGCAGCGCCGCAAGCCCCAGCGCGACTCCCCAACTGACGATGTTGTGCTGAACGAGGGCGACGACGAGGCATGCCAGCAGCCCGATCCAGCCGGTGATTGCCAGGCCCGCGGCGAGCAGGGCCAGCCCCAGCATCGACAACAGCCTCTGGCCGGCTTGCTGGCCTTCCATCGTCGCCAACGTGAGGAAGCGTCTGACCAAGACGTGCAGAGACGCGAGCAAGGACGAAACGGATACTGCGGCGGCTAAGGAAGGCATAACTTCATTCCACGATTGTCGATGGGGTGTTTCGTCCTTTTGCGAATACGCGAGTGCCGCATGACGCCAGCACCATGAACTCAGTGTGAACCTGAAATACGCCCACATATGTGCGCAAGCCTACATAACGCCCGCGAGTTGATTGCCGACGAAGAGTTGGGCGCGAAAATCCGGCGGGAGGGTGTCGATGACATTGCGCTGGTCAGGCAGGAGAGGAGCGGGTCACCCAAATGACGGCCTGGTTATGTTCGTCATCCCACAGACTCGGCTGCGCCGGGACACTACCGTGCAAGTTCTTGCCGATGTTATGGGCATGACACTTCCAGACCTGCAATCACCCTAAGGGCCGCCATGACTACTACCACCAAGACCACCACCACAACGAAGACCCCCACTGCCGCAAAGGACGCCATCGCGTTGCTGAGGGCTGATCATGGAGCGGTCAGCGATTTGTTTGCAGATTACGAAAAAGCGGATTCCAGCAAAAAGAAGAAGGCGCTTGTCGCCGAGATTTGTACCGAATTGAGCGTGCATGTACAGATCGAGGAAGGGATCTTCTACCCGGCTATCAAGGCGGCATTGAAGGACAAACTCCTGGTGCCGGAGGCCACGGTCGAGCATGGCAGCATCAAGGATCTGATCGCACAACTGGAAGAGGGCGAACCCGACGGCGCTATCTACGACGCCAAGGTCAAGGTGCTGTCCGAATACGTCGAACACCACGTCAAGGAAGAGCAGGGTGAGATGTTTCCCAAGGTCAAGGCCTCTTCCCTGGATCTGGTCGAACTCGGCGCCCGAATGGCGGCGCGCAAAGCCGATCTTCTCGCCGCCCGCGGCTGAAGAAAATCCGGTATGTCCAATCCTTTCCTGAAAAAAACCCCGTTCATGAGCATGTGGCTGAGCGCAGCAAACCGGACGGCCGGCCCTGACGTTCATTCATGCCGTTAGCAAGCATTGCTTGCTTGGCCACGACCATCACGCACTCAGGATGACCCCATGAAAAAGACTGATCCCCAACCGATGGCTGCCAGGAAGCCTACCCCGGCAATCGACCCCGGTGCCGCCGACGCACTGGCCCAACAAGCCACCGCCGTCGAGGCCCTCGCTGCGTCAATGCCGTACAACGCCAACAAGAGCAAGGAGTTCGGGCGTGACAATGCGATTTCGCCATCGGCCGGGCAGACGCAGGAGCCGAACTCCGATCTGGCATCGGCCAGCACCCTCAGCGAAACCAATATTTCGGCCAAGACCGGCGGCGATGCCGCCTCGCTCGACCGGGCGCGCGTCGACTCGGCTGGTGAGGTGCTGACGACCAATCAGGGTGTCGCCGTCGGTGACAACCAGAATTCGCTGAAAGCCGGCCTGCGCGGGCCGACCCTGCTGGAAGACTTCATCCTGCGCGAGAAGATCACCCACTTCGACCACGAACGCATTCCCGAGCGCATCGTTCATGCGCGCGGATCAGCCGCCCACGGCTATTTCGAGGCCTACCAGTCGCTGACCGACCTCACCCGCGCGGCACCCTTCCAGGAGGCGGGCAAGATCACGCCGGTCTTCGTCCGCTTTTCGACGGTCGCCGGTGAACGGGGCTCGGTGGATACGGCGCGCGATGTGCGCGGTTTCGCCGTCAAGTTCTACACCGACGAGGGGAACTGGGATCTGGTCGGCAACAACATCCCGGTCTTCTTCATCCAGGATGCGATGAAGTTCCCGGACCTGATCCACGCCGTGAAACCCGAACCGCACAACGGCTTGCCGCAAGCGGCTTCGGCCCATGACACTTTCTGGGATTTTGCTTCACTGATGCCGGAAACGACGCACACGCTGATGTGGGTGATGTCCGACCGCGGTATCCCGCGCAGCTATCGGATGATGCAAGGCTTCGGCGTGCACACCTTCCGGCTGGTCAATGCGGCGGGCGAGTCGCAGTTCGTCAAGTTCCACTGGACGCCCAAACTCGGCACGCATTCGCTGGTCTGGGATGAGGCGGTCAAGATCGCCGGCGCCGATTCCGATTTCCATCGTCGTGACCTGTGGGACGCCATCGAAGCCGGTGAATACCCGGAATGGGAGCTCGGCCTGCAGATCTTCACCGAAGCCCAGGCCGAAGGCTTCAGCTTCGATGTGCTCGACGCCACCAAGCTGATCCCCGAAGAACTGGTGCCGGTGACGCCGGTCGGCCGTATGGTGCTTAACCGCAACCCCGACAACTTCTTTGCCGAGACCGAGCAGGTCGCCTTCTGTACCGCGCATGTGGTGCCCGGCATCGACTTCAGCAACGATCCGCTGCTGGCGGGCCGTATCCATTCCTATGTCGATACCCAGATCACCCGGCTGGGTGGGGCAAACTTCCACGAGATCCCGATCAACGCACCGCTGGCACCCGTCCACAACAACCAGCGCGACGGCTTGCACCGCCAGGCCATCCCGCGTGGCAAGGTTGCCTACGAGCCCAACTCGCTCGGCGGCGGCTGCCCGTTCCAGGCCGGTGCGGCGGGTTTCGTGTCTTTCCCGGAACCGCTCGAAGGCGACAAGCTACGCGGCAAGCCGGAGAAGTTTGCCGACCACTACACCCAGGCTACCCTGTTCTATGAGAGCCAGACCGAGCTCGAAAAGGCGCACATCATTGGTGGCTTCCGCTTCGAACTGAGCAAGCTCACCGTGCCGGCCATCCGCGAACGCATGCTGGCCTCGCTGGTGAATGTGTCCGCCGACATGGCCGCGAAAATCGCCGACGGACTAGGCATGGAATTGCCCGAGGCCATGCCGAAGGCGTTGGCGAAATGTATCCCTCCCGAAGTGACCCAGTCGCCCGCACTGTCCCTTGCAGCGTTGCCCGGCGACGGCGGGATCCGCACCCGCAAGGTGGCGATCCTGGTTGCCGACGGCGTGCACGGCGCTTCCATCGTGGCCGTTCAGGCTGCTCTTGGCGCTGCCGGCGCCGTCGTGAGCATCATCGCGCCCCGGCTCGGTCCGGTTAGCACCGCCGACGGTGAGTCGGTGGAGGCGACCGCTACGCTGGAGAATTCACCGCCAGTACTGTTCGACGCGCTCGTTTTGCCCGATGGGAGTGATGGGGTAACGCGGCTGGCCGGATACGGGCAGACACTGGAGTTCGTGACCAACCAGTATCGCCACGGCAAGACTATCCTGGCCCTTGGCGCCGCAAATGCCCTGCTCGACAAAGCCGGTATCGCCAACACGCTGGCGTCGGGGAGGCCCGATCCGGGCATCCTGCTGGCGGGCGTCGATACGCTTGATGATGGTGCGGCCGGCTTTATCGCTGCAGCAGGCAAGCATCGTCACCCGGCACGCGAGACGGACCCACCCCAAATCTGACGTCGGTCCTGATCATTGAGCGGCAGCGATGAAGGCATAGCGGAGCATTCGTGCTTCGCCTTAGCCTTCCGCCTTCCAGTGCCCCGATTTGCCGCCTTCCTTCTCGAGCAGGCGGATGCCGTCCATGGTCATGCCGCGATCGACGGCCTTGCACATGTCGTAGATGGTGAGGAGGCCGACCTGCACGGCGGTGAGGGCTTCCATTTCGACGCCGGTGCGGCCAACGGTTTCGGCGGTGACCGTGCAGCGGATGGTGTTGTTGCCCTCGGCGACGAAGTCGGCGGTGACCCGGGTCAGCGGGATTGGGTGGCACAGGGGAATCAGGTCGGCGGTGCGCTTGGCGCCCTGGATGGCGGCGATGCGGGCGATGCCGATCACGTCGCCTTTCTTGTTGTCACCGGCGAGGATTTTCGTCAGCGTGGCCGGCTCCATCACGATGCGCCCTTCGGCACGGGCGACCCGGCGGGTTTCGGATTTGGCGGAAACATCGACCATGTGCGCCTGGCCGTGGGCATCGAAGTGGGTGAAAACGTCGCTCATCGGGCTGTGGGGAACCGCTGGGTAGGGTCGCGTATCATAGCATCGTGAAAAAACGTCTGATCGCCGCCCTGCTGTGCGTGGCCCTGGTGCCGCGCAGCTTTTCCCAGAGCCTGCCCGACCTGGGCGATAGTGCTTCGAGTGACCTTTCGCCGCTGGCCGAGCAGCGCATTGGCGCGCAGATCATGCGTGACATCCGCTGGAAAGATCCGGCCTACCTGCAGGATGCGGAGGTTGAGGATTACCTGAACATTCTCGGCGATCGCCTGGTGGCGGCGGGGCCGGGGGCGGGCTTGCCCTTCGAATTTTTCGGTGTCAATGATCCGTCGCTCAACGCCTTTGCGATGCCGGGTGGCAAGATCGGGGTACATACCGGGCTGATCCTGGCCGCCCAGGGCGAGTCGGAACTGGCCGGGGTGATGTCCCACGAAATCGCCCACGTCACCCAGCGTCACATTGCCCGGATGGTCGGCAAGCAGGGGCAGTTCGGCGTGCTGATGCTGGCTTCGCTGCTGGTGGCGATTCTGGCGGCCAAGTCGAGTTCGCAGGTCAGTCAGGCGGCCATCATGACCGGTCAGGCGGCAGGCTTGAGTTCGCAACTGGCCTATTCACGGGATTTCGAGAACGAAGCCGATCGGCTCGGGGTACAGAACCTCGCGGCGGCGGATTTCGACGTGCGCGGCATGCCGAGCTTTTTCGAGCGTCTGCAGAAGAACAGCCGGCTCTACGAAAACAATGCGCCGGCCTATCTGCGCACCCACCCGCTGACCGGTGAGCGGATCACTGAAATGGAGAGCCGGGTCGCCAGCATGCCTTACCGGCAGGTGCCGGACTCCCTCGATTTCCAGCTGGTGCGGGCCAAGCTGAAGGTGGGCCGCATGGCCTCCCGGGAGGTTGTCGAGGAGTTTGAAAGGGCGGCACGGGCAACCCCCCCCACGGTGGCGGCGCAATACGGGTTGGTGCGGGCCTATCTCAGCACCAAGCGTCTTGCCGATGCGGATCGGGCCATGGCCGACTTGCGCAAGCAGCGGGTGGTTTCGGCGATGATCGACGGGCTGGAGGGCGACCTGCGCCTGGCCCACGACGATCCGGCCGGTGCGGCAAAGGTGTTTGCGCAGGCGCGCGTCCGCTTTCCCCAGTCCCGGCGACTGATTTACGGCGAACTGGGTGCGCTGGTCGATGCGGGGCGTCCCGGCGATGCCTTGACGGTGGCGAAGGCAGAAGTCCTGACGACGCCGGGCAATGCAACCCTGTGGGAGTTGCGGGCGCGGGCCGAGGCGGCGCTGGGCAAGCGCCTGGCCCAGCATCGTTCGCTCGCCGAGGTGTACGCCATTCAGGGTAACTACGCGGCGTCAGCCCAGCAGCTCAGCCTTGCCCAGGCGGCGGGCGACGGGGACTTTTTCGAGCACTCGGCGGTGGATTCGCGCCTGCGCGAGGTGAGTGCCCTGCTGGCCGAACAGTTGCGCGAGCGCCGCGAACAGCGTTGAGCGGACTGCCTGCTGTTCAGATCTGGCCGTAGCGCACGTACAGGGCCCACACCAGGTCGGCGAAGGCGCGCTGGTTGAAGCGCGGGCGTCCGCTGACGGTGAGGGCCAGGCGGGTGCGCCCGACGTGCATCGGCCAGAAACTCAATCCGCTGACGCCGGCGGCATCCACATTGCCCCAGCCGTCGAGCAGGTGGTCGCCCAGTTTGGAGAGCGCTGCAGACTGACGTTCGGCCACTGACAGAATGTCTGCGCCGAGGGCGGCCAGCGCTTCGCCGGTGTCGGTCGGATAGCCGGCAATCGCCAGGCAGAAGCCCATGTGATCGGCCAGCACGGCCTGTCCGCTGTCGCTGAGGGCAGCGAGCAGTTCGGGCAGCGTGGCCTCGAGGGTGCCAATGGGGGCCATGCGCGGCCGTGGCCAGGCTTCGAGGCAGGCGTCTTCCTGCAGCCTGAGCAGATGTTCGAGCGCGGCCTCCGGGTCGCTTTCGCCGGTCCATGTGCGGATCGACTCAAGGCTCAGCAGGGGGCTTATGGCTTCGCGCAGGACGCCGAGCAGAACTTGCCGCTGGGGCGTCTGATCCGCACGGGTTACGGCCTGCCATGCGCCGTAGGGCGTTACGGTCAGGTGGGAGCCGGGAATAATCTCAAGCATCGACCAATCCGGGGTTGAGGGTGTAGAGGAGTGCCTTGACTAGCGTGGCCACGTCTTCGCGATTGCGTGCGTCGGCCCGGAAAACGGCAGGAAGCGGATCGTGGCCGAGTTCGGCGAGCTTTTTCCGGTAGGCATCGAGCCCGGGTTCCTGGGCGCGGTCCATGTGGGTTACGCCGATGGTCACCGCCGTGCTGGCGATGAACTTCTTGAACGCGGCGAGATAGTTTTCGAGATCCTTGAGCGGGTCGACGTTGGCGTTGTTGATCAGCAGGACGAGGCCGATGCCGCCTTCCGAAAGGATTTCCCACATGAAGCTGAAACGTTCCTGCCCGGGGGTGCCGTAGAGCATCACTTTTTCGCCGTCAGGCAGGTTCAGCAGGCCGTAGTCCATGGCGACCGTGGTGGTCTTCTTCAGTGCAGCAGTCTCGTCGCTGGCGACGGCTTCGGTGCAGACGGGCGGGATGTCGCTGAGGGCTGCGATGGCCGTGCTTTTGCCAGCACCGACGGTGCCGGAAAAAATGATCTTGTTGTGGCGGGCGCGTTCAGACCGCATTGAGGAGCTTTCTGAGAATTCGGGACAGAATCGATGGCCGTTGTTCTTGTTTGGGAGAAGGGGAGGGGTGTGCGGCAACGGGTATGACCGCGATGGGCGCAACGGTCGGTGCGTTCCGGTCCAGCAGCCCGGAGAAGTGGGCTGACGAGAATACCGAAAACACATAACGATGGGGGATGGCCAGCTGCGTGGCGATCTCCACAGGGCTGGCCCAGGTGCGTGTCCACAAGGCTGCTATGCGCAGTGCGTGGGGTGAAAGGAAGGCCTGGGTAAAGTTGGGCCAGGCTTTCAGGCGTACCCTCTGGTAGGGATCGGTGCCCACGGGCAGGCGGCCACGGGCGGCCCAGGCGGCGATGTTCCAGAGAAAATCCTCGGCCGCGTAAACTGTCTCGGTACCTACGGATTCACTGAAGATCAGGGCGCTGACGATGCGTGCCGTGGCGTGCGGCAACTGGGTCATGGAAAAGGGCCGCAACTGGTTGCCGCGAAATGCCGTGACACACACCGGCAATGGCTGTGGCTGGACTCCGATGAGGTGCGGCAGGCCGGAAATGACATGAGGGCGACCTGAGGCGACGGCCTGTTCGACAGCCCGGGAGAGGTGGCCGATCAGGTATTGGTCGGGGGCGAAAAAGAGTTTTTCGCTGAGAGGCGTGCCTGGGGTGAGGGGAATGTCGTCCATGGCGCCGCACAGGTCACGCTCTTCATCCATGTGCAGTCCGTGGCCCAGGGAGCTGGGGGTTTCCACGGCTGCCATGGGGGGCGTTGGTACTGGTGCTGGCACCTGGCGGCGTGCTGTGACGGTAGCCTTGATGGCCGCGGTGTCGTTGGCGGCCTTGGCAAGGATGCCGGGCAGGGCATCCAGATTGAGTGGCTTGCCCAGGATGAGCCGGTTCGGAAAGCGCAGGGCATGGTCCTTCGGGTGAAAGGCGTAGCACACGATGCCGGCGCTTGGATAAGGGCCCAGTTGCTCGAAGGCCGCTTCAACGCCCGGACGATCACAGTCGACCAGGACGACCCGGGCTTCATCCAGCGTCGGCACCAGGCGCACTGCATGTTTCCAGTGGCGTTCCACGGAAAGGCTGATCAGCCGGACATCCATGCTGCCTGCGTGGAGCAGGTAGAGGGCGGTCAGGTGCGGGCCGGGGAGGGTGGTGTGGCGGCTCATGACGGATTCACGGTGGGCGGTAAGCTGGTGATGCCGGGAGGGGGGGCGTTCAGCGGATGCCTTCATGAGGACTGGTAGCGACCCTCAGGAAGCATATGTCACCGTCGACCGGTCTGGCGAGTACGACGTCGGGAAGGGCAATCCGTGGATCGTGACGGCGGATGCCGTCATCCAGACGCTCGCTCAGGTAAATGCCCAGATCCTGCTCTTCCAGGGCTGCATAGTGATCGTGCAGCATGTGGGTACGCAAGCCGCTGCCGTGGGGCCCGAGGACGATCCACAGGTCAATCACCGCGGCAGCCGCCCGCGCTTCGTCGCCGAGGCTGCGCCACAGGGAGATGCGTTGTACATGCAGGTGCAGGTTGGTCGGTTTGCGTCCGATTTCGGCGGCCAGCAGTGTCCCCGTTGCCGGGGTGCACCAGTGGGAGGCAATTCCCAGTGTGCGCACCGGCAGTCCGAAGACCGCTGGTGGTGCAGGATGACGGATACGTTCCGGCCGGCCCTTGTCGGCGATGAAGAGGATCACTGGGTTAACGTGGAAATAATGTCGATCATGAACTCTACATCCTCTTGCTGGACGTTTTGCCAGCGACTGGCTCCGAGGGCTTCGAGCATGCTGCGGCCCTTGTCCGTCTCGTGCATCGTGAGGAGGAGATGGGTCATCTCGTCGACCCGGTCGTGAAGGGCTGGGCCCACCAGGAAAACGTGCTGGATCACCTGTGTGTCGCTGGTGACCAGTACCCGAATGTCTCGCCGGACAAGGGACGACAGCGCGTTGAAGGCGGCTACCGGGAAAAAGCCGATATCGGCTTCGCCGCGCAGGATGGCCTTGGCAACCTGGATGTAGGTTTCGCGGCGGAGCTCGACGGTGTTGCCGGTGTCGAGATTGGCCGGTTCGAGCAGGATGCGTCCGACGGTGTTGACGCAGGGGTCGTCGGTGCACGCCAGGCGTGTTCCGGGCTGAAGATCGGGAATGCCTTGGGCGGGGCTTTCGGCGGCGCTGACGATGACCATCTCGTCCGGCGGACCTTCCGGCCGGGCGATGGCCCGGAAACCTTTTTCCCGCACCAGCAGGGACGCGTCGAAGGGGTTGGCATGGATGATGTCCACTTTGCCAGCCGCAATGGCGGCCCGCTGGGCGCCGAAATTGTCGTAGAGCTCCAGGTGAATGGGCAGGGACAGGGAGCGTTGCAGCCAGGTGTTGAAGATGTACCAGTCCGAGATGCGCTCGTTGGGAAAGCTGGGACTTACGGTGAAGTTGAAACTCATTGTCCGTTCATCTCCCGGTACTGCAATTCGGCGGCTGCGACATGCTCCCGGGAGGGCTCGCGCCGTACCGAGGTATAACCGACTATTTCTCCGTTGCGGATGTTGGGAACCACTGCGGCATGGACCCAGTAGTGCCCGCCATCCTTGCGCAGATTTTTTACATAACCGTGCCACTGATGCCCGGCCTTGACGGTGTCCCACAGGTCACGGAAGGCTGCGGCGGGCATCCCGGGGTGACGCAGGAGACTGTGGGGCTGGCCAATCAACTCTTCCCTGGCGTAGCCGGACATGTCGACGAAGGACTGGTTGCACTGGGTGATGATCCCGGCGGTATCGGTCCGCGAGACGATCAGCTTGCCGTGCGGGTAGGGCTTTTCGATTGATGTCACATAAACGCGGCGACGGGTGCCGTCGGCATGGGTCAGCACATGCTCGACTGGATCTCCCGAAATGTGGTCGAGATTCATGTCTTGCACAGTCCGCTCATCCGAGGATTCGGCCGATGGCGTCTGCCGCCCGGCGGACATCGAGGAAGACCAGGCCCAGCTTGGCATTCGGCTTGGCCATCACGGTGAGCACGGCATCGGCGCCAGCCTGGACCATCAGCACATAGCCCTTTTCGCCCTTGATCAGAACCTGTTCCAGGCCGCCGCGGGCCAGTTCCCGGGCAGTCCGGTCACCGAGGGACAGCATGGCGGCACTCATGGCACCCACCCGGTCTTCGTCCACGGTGTTGGGGAGCAGTGCGGCCATCATCAGGCCGTCGGAGGAGATGATGGCTGAAGCTTCGATGTCTGCGGAGGTGCCGTTCAGGTCATTGAGAACCGTCTGGAGCATGTTCGAGCGCATGTTGGTCTACCTTGGAGGAATTGTTGGGGTTGGGGAAAGCCTTGCCAGACAAGCTCTGGCGCGCCGATACTGCCGCTAAGGGTATCGATCTGGGTATGACATGGTTTTTCTATGGTCATTATTTCACAGAATCACGGTCTTTTTTGCACTGCGTCGAAGTGCGTTTGCCCGGCCTCGGCCAAAATCGCGTGTCGCGTTAGAATCCGGCCTTGATCGCCTCTCGAAGATGGAGTCACACAATGGATTTTGACAAGGAAGTGGATGCCCGCGGCCTGAACTGCCCACTGCCTATTCTGCGCGCCAAGAAGGCGCTGGCAGAAATGCAGGCTGGCCAGGTGCTTCATGTCCTCGCGACGGACCCGGGATCGGTGAAGGACTTTGCGGCCTTCGCCCGACAGACCGGCAATGAGCTGGTTGCCCACAACGAATTACCGGATAACGCCTACGATTTTTTCCTGCGCCGCAAGTAATCCGTACCGGATGAGCCAAAAAAAGGGCCACGCAATTGCGTGGCCCTTTTCAATTTGACGCCTGTTTGCTCAGACGAGCTTGGCCAGCTGGGGCTTGAGCTTGTCGACGGTGGCGCTGAAGTTGGCCAGGCGTTCCTTCTCCTGGGCCACCACCGCGGCCGGGGCGCGGGCCACGAAGCTCTCGTTGGCGAGCTTGGCGTGGGCCTTGACGATCTCGCCTTCGAGGCGGGCGATTTCCTTGGAAATACGCTCCCGCTCGGCGGCGATGTCGATCTCGACCTTGAGCATCAGGCGCTGCTCGCCGACGATGGCGACGGGGGCCATTTCTTCGGTGCTGATTTCATCCACCACCTGCACTTCGGAGAGCTTGGCCAGCCCGGCGATGTAGGGGGCGAACTTCTTCAGGCGCTCGGCGTTGCCGCTGGCGATCAGGGGCATGCGCTGGGCCGGAGAGATGTTCATCTCGCCACGCAGGTTGCGGCAGGCGTAGATGAGCGCCTTCAGCTCGGTGACGTCGGCTTCGCTGGTTTCGTCGAGCTTGCCCAGGTCGGCTTGCGGGTAGCTGGCCAGGCACAGGCTGTCGGTGTCCTTGCGGGCGGCCAGCGGGGCGACTGTTTGCCACAGCTCTTCGGTGATGAAGGGAATCATCGGGTGAGCCAGGCGCAGGATGGTTTCGAGCACGCGCAAGAGGGTGCGGCGGGTAGCCCGTTGCTGGGCTTCGGTGCCGCTCTGGATCTGCACCTTGGCCAATTCCAGGTACCAGTCGCAGTACTCGTCCCAGATGAACTCGTAAACCGTTTTGGAGACGAGGTCGAAACGGTATTCGCCGAAGTGCTGCTCGACTTCCTTTTCGACACGCTGCAGGCGGCTGACGATCCAGCGGTCGGCGAAGGAGAAGTCCAGGTAGGCGCCGGTGCAGGCCGTGGCATCGTGATTGTCGAGACCGCAGTCCTTGTCCTGGGTGTTCATCAGCACGAAGCGGGTGGCGTTCCACAACTTGTTGCAGAAGTTGCGGTAGCCCTCGCAGCGGCTCATGTCGAACTTGATGTCGCGGCCCGGGCTGGCCAGGCTGGCGAAGGTGAAACGCAAGGCGTCGGTGCCGAAGGCGGGGATGCCTTCGGGGAATTCCTTGCGGGTCTTCTTCTCGATGCTGGCGGCCTGCTTGGGGTTCATCAGGCCGGTGGTGCGCTTGGCCACCAGGGCGTCGATGCCGATGCCGTCGATCAGGTCGATCGGGTCGAGCACGTTGCCCTTCGACTTGGACATCTTCGCGCCTTCGGCATCGCGGATCAGACCGTGCACGTAAACGTGCTTGAACGGGATCTTGCCGGTGATGTGCTTGGTCATCATGACCATGCGCGCCACCCAGAAGAAGATGATGTCGAAGCCGGTGACGAGCACGGTGGACGGCAGGTACAGGTCCAGCGCGTCATTCGACTGGGCCGGGTATTCCGGTGTCCAGTCGAGGGTCGAGAAGGGCCACAGGGCCGACGAGTACCAGGTGTCGAGGACGTCCGGGTCGCGCTTGAGGGCGCCGCTGTAGCCGGCCTTGTCGGCCAGGCTGCGGGCTTCGTCCTCGCTGTGGGCGACGAAGGTTTCGCCATTGTCGCCGTACCAGGCGGGAATCTGGTGGCCCCACCAGAGCTGGCGGGAGATGCACCAGTCCTGGATGTTGTTGAGCCACTGGTTGTAGGTGTTGACCCAGTTGCCGGGGACGAACTCGATCTCGCCGGAGGAGACGACTTCCAGCGCCTTCTCGGTGATCGACTTGCCGTCTTCGCCCGGCTTGGACATGGCGACGAACCACTGGTCGGTGAGCATCGGTTCGATGACCACGCCGGTACGGTCGCCACGGGGCACTTGCAGCTTGTGGGGCTTGATGTCGCCGAGCAGGCCGAGGGCTTTGAATTGAGCCACCACCTGCTTGCGCGCTTCGAAGCGGTCGAGGCCGACGAGGCTGGCCGGCAGCGGGGTCGAGCCGCTGACCACACCGTGGGTGACGACTGTGCCGGCATCCGGCACAGTGCCTTCGAGGGTCAGCACGGTGATCATCGGCAGGCCGTGGCGCAGGCCGACGGCGTAGTCGTTGAAGTCATGGGCCGGGGTGACCTTGACCACGCCGGTACCGAACTCGCGGTCGACGTATTCGTCGGCGATGATCGGGATCTCGCGATCCACCAGCGGCAGCTTGACGGTCTTGCCGATCAGGTGGGCGTAGCGCTCGTCTTCGGGGTGCACCATCACGGCGGTGTCGCCGAGCATGGTTTCCGGGCGGGTGGTGGCGACGGTGAGGCTGCCGCTGCCGTCGGCAAGCGGGTAGTTAAGATGCCACATGAAGCCATCTTCTTCTTCCTGCACCACTTCCAGGTCGGACACGGCGGTGTGCAGCTTCGGATCCCAGTTCACCAGGCGCTTGCCGCGGTAGATCAGGCCTTCGTTGAAGAGGCGGACGAAGGTTTCGGTGACGATCTTGTTGAGACCGGCATCCATGGTGAAGCGCTCGCGGCTCCAGTCGGGGCTGGTGCCCATGCGGCGCATCTGCTGGGTGATGGTGCCGCCGGAGTATTCCTTCCACTCCCAGACCTTCTCGAGGAATTTCTCGCGGCCGAGGTCGTGGCGGGAAATGCCCTGGGCGTCGAGCTGGCGTTCGACGACGATCTGGGTGGCGATACCGGCGTGGTCGGTGCCGGGCTGCCACAGGGTGTTCCAGCCGCGCATGCGGTGGTAGCGCGTGAGCGCGTCCATGAGCGTCTGGTTGAAGCCGTGACCCATGTGCAGGGTGCCGGTGACGTTGGGCGGCGGCAGCAGGATGCAGAAGGATTGATCCGCGGGCTTGCTGCGGTCGAGACCGGCGGCAAAGTAGCCGCTCGTTTCCCAGTGCTCATACCAGCGGCGCTCAATCTCCGCCGGCTCGAAACTCTTGGCCAGTTCCATGGGTTCTGTCTTTGAAGGCAAAGACGCGGATTATAGCGGATGCACCCCGCTTGACCGCCGGCAAGACTTGGCGGGTGACCGAGAGTTATGCGTCGGGGGGGCTGTCGAGCTGGTCGGCGATCTCGGCGGAGACGAGGGGCAGGAGGGTGGCACGCAGGTGAGCCGCGGCCGCGTCGCGCAGGCGTTCGGCCAGATCGTCCAGTTCGCGGGACACGAGCTGGGGCAATTCATTGGCGACCCATTCCTCGATGTGCCGGCTGATCGCCGTGTCGAGGGCGACGAGGCGCTCGGCCTGGTCGACCGTGCCGGGAAGCAGCGTAAAGATGGGTTCGGCGCGGGTTTCCGGGAGTTCCGCTGCCGGGGTGACCGGTTCGAGGATGATTGGACTGGTCTCGCCGATGTAGGGCTCGATCCGTTCGTCCACCACGTCGGTGAGCACCGGCAGGTCGTCGGTTTCGGAGGGGGCTGCAAAGCTCTCATGACGATGGATCAGGGCATCGGTCCTGGCGATGAGATGTTCGGCCTCTTCGTCGTCGAGGGAGACTTCCATTTCGGGGTTGGGGGTGATGCTCATTCGCCGCTCCGTTGGGCCAGATCGTGGGCACTGAGGGTGTAGCCCCCATCCTTGTAACTGCGATAGCGCCCGCGGGCGGCCTGGCGTTCGGGGTCGGTCGGGCCGACGATCTCGAGCACCAGCTGGAAGCGCTCGAAACCGGCTGGCAGCGTTTCCCCCAGATTGATCAGCACATCGTGGTGGGGCAGGGCTGCGAGAGTGCTGCCGATGACCACCGGCGTTTCGGCGGCCAGCGTTGAGCCGGCGGCCACGTGGGGAACGAAGGCGAGGGGCTGATAG
Organism: Zoogloea oleivorans; assembly: GCF_008107625.1. Taxonomy (GTDB): domain Bacteria; phylum Pseudomonadota; class Gammaproteobacteria; order Burkholderiales; family Rhodocyclaceae; genus Zoogloea; species Zoogloea oleivorans. The sequence continues at coordinate 32,043 of NZ_SDKK01000016.1, read as the reverse complement.
CTCCACAGCATCTGGTCGAAATGCCGTGCGACGCCCCCGTCCGGTGCGAAGACCGATACCTTGTGACCCCCGCCGCTGGCCTTGGCAGCGAGCACGCAGGCCACCCGCAGGCGGTCGGGGGCGTTGTGGTAGAAGCGGATCTCGGTCATGCCGGGAGCGTCTGCGTTTTCACTCGGCGGCGCGATCGATCAGGAATTGGGTGAGCAGAGGCACCGGCCGACCGGTGGAACCCTTCTCTGCACCCGATTTCCAGGCCGGCCCGGCGATGTCCAGGTGTGCCCACTTGTAGGCCTTGGTGAAACGAGCCAGGAAGCACGCAGCGGTAATTGCGCCGGCGCCCTTGGTGCCGATGTTGGGGATATCGGCGAAATTGCTCTTGAGCATCTCCTGGTATTCGTCCCAGATGGGCAGTTGCCAGGCCTTGTCGCCGGACGCCTGACCGCTGGCCAGAAGCTCGGCCGCGAGGGCGTCGTCGTTGGCCATCAGCCCGGAGGTGGCGTTGCCCAGAGCGATGATGCAGGCGCCGGTGAGGGTGGCAATGTCCACCACCGCAGCCGGGTCGAAACGCTCGGCGTAGGTGAGGGCGTCGCACAGGATCAGGCGGCCTTCAGCGTCGGTGTTGAGGACTTCGATGGTCTGGCCAGACATGGAGGTGACGATGTCGCCAGGCTTGGTGGCCGAGCCACCGGGCATGTTTTCGGTGGCCGGAATCAGGCCGATCACGTTGATCGGCAGCTCCATGCGGGCGATGGCCTTGAAGGTGCCGAGCACGCTGGCGGCGCCACACATGTCGTATTTCATTTCGTCCATGCCCTCGCCGGGCTTCAGGGATATCCCGCCCGAGTCGAAGGTGACGCCCTTGCCGACCAGTACGACCGGCTTGTCCTTGGCCTTGCCACCCTTGTAGTGAAGGATGATGAACTTGGGGGGTTCGTGGGAGCCCCGGGACACGGACAGCAGCGAGCCCATGCCCAGCTTTTCCATGTCGGCCCGTTCGAGGATCTCGACCTTGATCTTGTGATCCTTGGCGAGTTTCTTGGCGGCAGTGGCCAGGTAACCCGGCGTGCACACGTTGCCGGGCAGGTTGCCGAGGGTCTTGGCGAGGGCCAGGCCATCGGCGACCGCTTCGCCACGCAGCACGGCCGTTTCGAGCGCGGCGGCATCCTTGTGCCTGGCGACGAAGACGAGCTTCTTGATGCCCTTTTGCGACTCTTCCTTTTTGGACTTCAGCTCGTCGCAGCGGTAGGTGCTGTCCTTGAGGATCTGCGCCGCCTGGGCGAGACGCCAGGGCAGGTCGCGACCGGGAATGTCGATGTCGGCCAGGCAAAAAGCGGCGTCGCCGGCCGCCGAGCCGGCGAGTGCCTTGGCGGTAGCGCCGACGGCATCCCGGTAGACCTTGTCGGAGAGCGCATCGGCCTTGCCGAGGCTGACCAGCAGCACGCGGGGCGCCGCAACGCCTCGTACGGCGTGAAGCATCAGGGTGCTGCCGGCCTTCTCGTCCAGGTCACCCTGGGCGAGCACTGCGGCAATCGCGCCGTCGCTGGCATTGTCGAGAGCTCTGGCGGCTACGGTCAGATCTCCCCCGGCGAACGCGCCAACCACCACACAGCCGTTCTTGAGTTTTTCCGGCGATCCGGCCTTTATGGTAAATTCCACCCGCTTCTCCTTGGAAACACGCGTCAAAGGGACGTCGCGCCACATTATGGCCGGCACCCCGGCGAACGTCAAAACGGTCGCCAGCCGGCGCTGATACTTTTCCCGCATGATTTTTCTCCGAGCCGCTCAGCGCGAATTCACGCAGAACGCCGTAGCGGTTTTCGTGGCGCTGTTTGCGATCCTGATTTCCACGGTCCTCATCCGTCTGCTCGGCCAGGCGGCGGGGGGGCGTGTGCCTGCCGATGCCGTGCTGGCCCTGATCGGTTTCGGGGCCATTGCCCAGATGCCGGTGGTGCTGTCCCTGACGGTCTTCATTGCGATTCTCATGTCCCTGTCCCGCAGTTACCGGGATTCGGAGATGGTTGTCTGGTTCTCCAGCGGCGTGCCGCTCACCGCGTGGGTGCGCCCGGTGTTGCGCTTTGCCGTGCCAGTGGTGATCCTGATCGCTGCCCTGTCGCTGTTCGTGGCGCCCTGGGCGCAGAAGAAGAGCGTCGAGTACAAGGAGCAACTGAACAATCGGGACGACGTTTCCCGGGTGGCCCCGGGCATGTTCCGTGAATCATCCGGGGGCGAGCGGGTGTTTTTCGTCGAGGCGCTATCCGGCGAAGAAGGGCGGGTCCGCAATGTCTTCGCCAGCAGCATGCAGCATGGCCGTCTGGGCGTGATGGTGGCCTCCCAGGGGCACATGGAAACCGATGCTGCAGGCAATCGTTTCGTGGTGCTGGAGCATGGCAGACGTTACGAAGGCACGCCCGGAACGCCGAGTTACCGGGTCATGGAGTTCGAGCGCTACCAGATCAGGATGGAATCGAAGGAGGCGAGCAGCGGGCCGCGCCAGCCCAAAACGCTGCCCCTGCCGATCTTGCTGAGCGAGCCCAGTAACGGCAACCGGGGAGAACTGCTGGCACGGATCAGTGCTCCTGTTCTCGCCCTGATGCTGTCTTTGCTGGCCATTCCGCTTTCCTTCGTGAATCCACGGGCCGGTCGGGCGAACAATCTGATCCTGGCGATCCTCGTATATCTGATTTACAGCAACGCGCTCAGCGTTTGCCAGGCGTGGGTGGGGCAGGGGCGCATGCGTTTCGATATCGGTCTGTGGGCGCCTCACCTGATGATGATGGGGGTGCTGGCGGTGCTTTTCTATCGCCGCCTCAGCGTGTTTGCCCGTTGGCGGAGGCGCTGATGATTTCCGTTTATATCCGCTACCTGAGCCGGGAGATCTACTCGGCGGTTGCCTTGGTGCTGCTGGCCTTTCTGGGGCTGTTCGCTTTCTTCGATCTCGTTAATGAACTGGACGAGATCGGCAAGAATGGCTACATGCTGCATCATGCCGCGATCTATGTAGCGATGATCATGCCCGGCCGGGTCTACGAATTGATGCCGATCGCGGTCCTGATCGGTACGCTGTACGCGCTGACGACGCTTGCACGGCATTCCGAAATCACCGTGCTGAGGGCTTCAGGCCTGTCTACCTGGCGCTTTCTGCTGGGCTTGTTGTCTATCGGCAGTGTCTTTGTGCTGCTGACCTTCGTGTTTGGCGAGTATCTGGCCCCGCCTGCTGAAAGGGCCGCCCAGCAATGGCGTCTGGCGGCAACCCGCTCCATGGTTTCCCAGGAGTTGCGTACGGGGCTGTGGGTGCGGGATGGCAAGCGTTTCGTGAATGTGCGCAGCGTGCTGCCCGATACGTCCCTGCAGGGAGTGCGTATCTACGAATTCGACGACCGTGCGATGCTGGTGTCGATCAGCGATGCGGCGGTCGGTGTCTATGACAGCAAGGAAGGGTGGCGGCTGCGCACGGTTGGGCAGACGCGTTTTCTGGGAGACCGGACCGAGACGGTGAGCATGCCTGAGTTGATCTGGCGTTCGGAACTCACGCCGGATGTCTTGTCTGTGCTCATGGTGGTGCCAGAGCGCATGTCGGTGGAGACGCTGTATTCGTACATCCGGCATCTCGACGAGAACAACCAGAAGACCACCCGTTACGAAATCGCCCTGTGGAAGAAGCTGGCTTACCCCTTTGCCGCGCTGGTGATGATGGGGCTCGCCCTGCCTTTTGGTTACATGCAGACCCGAATGGGCGGAGTCAGCCTGAAGGTGTTCTCCGGGATCATGATCGGGGTCGGCTTTCACTTGCTGAACGGCTTGTTCTCCAACCTCGGTGTCATCAATGGCTGGATTCCGGCTGTCGCGGCGCTCACGCCAAGCGTCGTCTTCCTGCTGGCGGCGATGGGGATGATGTGGTGGGTAGAGCGCCGCTAGGCGTTTTCAGTCCTGTGGGGTGACCGACAGCAGGACGATTCGGGTTCCGGCCAGGCGGTCGTGCAGAAATTGATGTTCCCGGTCAAACAGTGCCCAGAACAGTCCGGCGCCAAAGAAAAGGACCGAAGGCCAGGCCAGCGCATATCTCAGCCAGCCCTGACGCAAGGAAACCGTGTCGCCGCTGAGGTCGACAATCTTGAGCTTCCAGGTCTGCATGGCCAGGGTTTGGCCGCCCCGGCGCCAGTACCAGAGAAAGTACGCGCCGAGCACCAGGAAGACATACACCCACAGTACTCCGCCATCAGGCGTGTAGCCTGTTCCAATGCCGAGCATGAGGAGCGGGACCAGAAAGGTCAGGGCCAGCACCCCGATCAGCAGGAGTGACTCGTAAAGCATGCTGGCCAGGCGTCGCCGCAAGCCTGCCAGTTCGGCAGGCTGCCGCTCCGGGGGGCGTGCCCCGGTGGCAGTGGATTTTTGGGACATGAATCGGTTCAGGGTTTTGTGGGGGCGATGGCCGGTACGGTACTTGCCGTGCCGGGTTCGACCATCACGGCGGCTGTTGGCGGGCTTGCCGGAGGAACGATTGCTGGGGCGGGAGGTGCAGCCGGAGGCGGAGGCGGCGGCGGGACCGTTATCTTGCGGGTGGTTGCTCGCGGGGGTAGCGGCGCGCTCAGGGGTTTGATCGGTGGCGCACCAATCTTCGGGATGACAGGTTTGGTTGCAGGTTTTGCCGCGGCTTCGGTGAAGCGCTGCTTTTCTTCGCTGGGCAGATCCTGGTAGGCATTCCACTTTTCCCGCAAGGCCTCACGCTTTTCCGGAGAAATGCGTTGCAGGTTGCGATACTGGTCCCGGGCGACCATGCGCTGCTCCGGGGTCAGGGTGATCCAGGTCTGCATGCGTCGCTGCAGGCGAGATTGCTCCTCCGGCGTGTATCCGGGGAAGCGGTCTGCAATGCCTGCCCACTTCCGCTTGCGCTCGTCCGGCAGATCTTTCCATTCTTTCGCCAGCGGTGTGAGAGTGCGCTGCTGGGCGGGCGTCAGGTCATTCCAGGCAGGTGGTGTAAGCGGGGGGATGGCGGATACCTGGGTCGAGCAGACAAGCGCCAGCGCAGCGCTTACTCGGGCGAATTGTTTTGAACCCATGCGTCGAATCCGCGATCCAGGTAGGCGTCAATCGGAAGGTCGTCAGCGAGCAGCGCGCTATCCACTTCTTCAAGATCTGCCGTATGTTGCAGGTGCCCGAGGAAGCCACTCCCCAGCGCAAGAAGCAGGACAAAAAGCAGGGCGAGCGTGGTCTTGCCGCGTGGGCGAATGTGCTCGGACAAGATTTGGCCGAGGCCTGCGACGCTAAGCCCGCGTACAGCAACTTTTTGACGCTCCAATGCTTTCTGCCGTGCCTCGTGGAGGTTCAGGCTTACAGACGGGGAGGTGTTCCGTGCCGAAGTGTTGAGGTGCTGCCGAACCCGGCGGTGAAAGTCCTGGTCATTCATAGTGTTAAGCCCTTCGCTGCAAGTGCCGCCGCAAGCGTGTGTGTGGCTCGCGAGCAGTGCGTTTTGACGCTGCCCTCGGAGCAACCCATGGCTGCGGCTGTTTCGGCTATGTCCATTTCCTCCCAATAACGCATCAGGAAGGCTTCGCGTTGACGAAGCGGAAGCTTTTCAATTTCCCTTTCTATGACACCCAGCGTTTGCCTTTGTTCAAGCTGTGCCTGAGGAGACTCGCTCTTGTGGTCGCTATCAGCCGATTCAAGGCTTTCGAGGGGGTCATGTTCGTCGTCTTCCGGGCCTGAGAATGCCGACAGCAGGGTGGTCCACATGCTGCGCACCTTCTGGCGACGGTAGTAGTCGCGAATGACGTTCTGCAGGATGCGCTGAAAAAGCATCGGAAGCTCGGCGAGGGGCTTGTCGCCGTATTTTTCGGCGAGTTTCATCATCGCGTCCTGCACGATGTCGAGGGCCGATTCTTCGTTGCGAACCGCGAACATGGCCTGCTTGAAAGCCCGTTTTTCGACGCTGGCGAGAAAGTCCGATAGTTCGAGGCGGGAGGGCAGGGGAGAGATCCTCTTTGGTCTGGGGCTCGGGGCAGCCCCTTCAATGTTCGGCAGGATATGGCAAAGCGCCTGCCGACGGCAACGGAGTATGGATGGGCGCGCCTTGACCAATTGCCTGGTCGGCGGTATGGTTCAACGTTTCACATTGCCGATACAGCTTCGGGTGCGCGATGGTAATTACCGGTGCGGAAATTGTAATCAGGTGTCTCCAGGAAGAAAAGGTCGATTATCTTTTCGGCTATCCCGGCGGTGCTGTCCTGTATATCTACGACGAGCTGTTCAAGCAGGACAAGGTGCGTCACGTGCTGGTGCGCCACGAACAGGCTGCCATTCATGCGGCTGATGGCTACGCGCGTTCCACCGAGAAGGTGGGCGTTGCGCTGGTAACGTCTGGTCCCGGCGCCACCAATGCGGTAACTGGCATTGCGACGGCCTACTGCGACTCGATTCCTCTGGTCATCATCTCCGGTCAGGTGCCGTCTGCGGCAATCGGCCAGGATGCTTTCCAGGAAGTGGACACGGTCGGGATCACCCGTCCCTGCGTCAAGCACAATTTCCTTGTGCGTGACGTGCGGGATATTGCCGAGACGATCAAGAAGGCTTTTTATCTGGCCAAGACCGGTCGGCCCGGGCCCGTCCTTGTCGACATCCCGAAGGACATCACGGCCCAGAAGTGCGAGTTTGCCTACCCGGAAACGGTGTCGATGCGCTCGTACAATCCGGTGGTCAAGGGGCATCACGGGCAGATCAAGAAGGCGCTGCAGCTTCTCCTCGAAGCCAAGCGGCCGATGGTTTATGCCGGTGGCGGCGTGGTGCTCGGCGATGCGGCCGACAAGCTCACGGCGCTGGTCCGCAAGCTTGGCTTCCCCTGTACGAACACCCTCATGGGGCTTGGCGCCTATCCGGCGACGGATCGTCAGTTTGTTGGCATGCTCGGCATGCACGGCAACTACGAGGCCAACATGGGCATGCATTATTGTGACGTGCTGCTTGCCGTCGGTGCTCGATTCGATGACCGCGTGATCGGCAATCCGGCGCACTTTTCGTCCGAGCCGCGCAAGATCATCCATATCGACATTGATCCGTCGTCGATTTCCAAGCGCGTCAAGGTGGATGTGCCCATCGTTGGCGACGTGGGTGAAGTGCTGGGCGAACTGCTCGCGCTCCTCGACAACACCGCCGAGAAGCCCGAACCGCAATCCCTCGGCGTGTGGTGGAAGCAGATCGAGGAATGGCGCCGGCGTGACTGCCTGAAGTTCAATCAGGGCGAAGAGGGCTTGATCAAGCCCCAGTTCGTCGTGCAGAAGCTCTGGGAAGTGACCGGTGGTGACGCCTTCGTTACCTCTGACGTTGGTCAGCACCAGATGTGGGCCGCCCAGTATTACAAGTTCGACAAGCCCCGTCGCTGGGTCAATTCCGGTGGTCTAGGTACCATGGGCTTCGGTCTGCCCGCGGCCATGGGGGTGCAATTGGCCCATCCCGGGTCGCCGGTTGCCTGTATTACCGGCGAAGGCTCGATCCAGATGAACATCCAGGAGTTGTCCACCTGCAAGCAGTTCCGCCTGCCGATCAAGGTGATCCTGTTGAACAACGGTTTCCTGGGCATGGTGCGTCAGTGGCAGGAGCTGTTCCACGGCAATCGTTATTCCGAATCCTACATGGATGCGCTGCCTGACTTTTCCAGGCTCGCCGAAGCTTACGGGCATGTCGGCATCAAGGTGGACAAGCCGGGTGATGTGGAAGGTGCCCTGCGGGAAGCGTTCAAGCAGAAGAACGATCTGGTGTTCATGGATTTCCAGGTTGATCCGACCGAGAACGTGTATCCCATGGTCAAGGGTGGCCAGGGCCTGACGGACATGATCCTGTCGGCCGAGGACCTCTGATTCGCGGGGAGTGCAGTCGTGACGAGTCTGCTGCGGCCGCCTCCCAAGTCATCTCCGGAGCTCGACGCCAACTGGCTGCGCGAGCTCCTGGTCATCCAGAAGAACACGAATATGAGACACGTCATTTCTCTCCTCATCGAGAACGAAGCCGGCGCGCTGTCGCGCGTCTCAGGCCTGTTTTCCGCGCGGGGCTACAACATCGAGTCCCTTACGGTGGCGCCCACCGAAGATACCTCCTTGTCCCGCATGACGATCGTTACGTCCGGTTCGGACGATGTCGTCGAACAGATCACCAAGCAGCTGAACAAGCTGGTGGAAGTGGTAAAGGTGGTGGATCTTTCCGAGTCTGCCCACATCGAGCGCGAGCTGATGCTCGTCAAGGTGCGGGCAACGGGCAAGGATCGCGAGGAAATGAAGCGGATGGCGGAAATTTTCCGCGGCCGCATCATTGACGTGACCGACGCGAGTTATGTGATCGAGCTGACCGGTACCCAGGCCAAACTCGACTCCTTCGTCGGCGCCATCGACAGCGGGCTGATTCTTGAAACCGTACGCTCCGGAATCTGCGGCATTGGCCGTGGCGACCGGGTATTGAAAGTGTGATTCGGGAGGCTGTGCTCTCCCGCGATTTGCTCCTCTTTAGTCAGAAAGGCATGAAATGAAGGTTTATTACGATAAGGATGCGGACCTCTCCCTGATCAAGGGCAAGCAGGTAACGATCGTTGGTTACGGTTCCCAGGGCCATGCCCATGCGCAAAACCTGCGCGACTCCGGCGTCAATGTGACGGTTGGCCTGCGCAAGAGCGGTGCCTCCTGGGCCAAGGCCGAAGGCGCTGGCCTGAAGGTGGCCGAAGTGGCCGAAGCCGTTCGTGCCGCCGACGTGGTCATGATCCTGCTGCCGGACGAAAACATCCCCGACGTTTACAAGAACGACGTCGAGCCGAACATCAAGCAAGGCGGCGTGCTGGCCTTCGCTCACGGCTTCAACGTGCATTACAACCAGGTCATCCCGCGTGCCGATCTGGACGTGATCATGGTTGCGCCGAAGGGCCCCGGCCACACCGTTCGCTCCGAGTACCTGAAGGGCGGCGGCGTGCCTTCCCTGATCGCTGTGTACCAGGACAAGTCCGGCAAGGCCCGTGACATCGCCCTGTCCTACGCGGCTGCCAACGGCGGCACCAAGGGTGGCGTGATCGAGACCAACTTCCGCGAAGAAACCGAAACCGACCTCTTCGGCGAGCAGGCTGTTCTCTGTGGCGGCGCTGTCGAGCTGGTCAAGATGGGCTTCGAAACCCTGACCGAAGCTGGCTACGCTCCGGAAATGGCCTACTTCGAGTGCCTGCACGAACTGAAGCTGATCGTCGACCTGATGTACGAAGGCGGCATCGCCAACATGAACTACTCGATCTCCAACAACGCTGAGTACGGCGAGTACGTTACCGGCACCGAAGTGATCAACGAGCAGTCCCGTGTTGCCATGCGCAATGCCCTGAAGCGCATCCAGACTGGCGAATACGCCAAGATGTTCATCCAGGAAGGCAAGACCAACTACCCGTCGATGACTGCCCGTCGTCGTCTGAACTCGGTCCACCCGATCGAAGTGGTTGGTGAGCAACTGCGCGACATGATGCCGTGGATCAAGGCGAACAAGCTGGTTGACCAGTCCAAGAACTGATCAAGCCTGACTTGCGCAAAATACGAGGGACGAAAGTCCCTCGTGTCGTTTTCAGGGCCTGAAGCATTGTCCTGCGTTACAATCAGTGCCGACTCCACATATCGTCCCCTCCATGGCCGATCTGCAATCCCGTAAGCCCCTGTTGAACCCCGAACGGCGTCGCAGGGGAATCTATATTCTTCCCAATCTGTTCACAACGGCTGCGCTGTTTGCGGGTTTCTACGCCATCGTCCAGGCGATGAACGGGTTATTCGAACAGGCTGCAGTGGCGATTTTCATCGCCATGGTGCTGGATGGGCTCGACGGCCGCGTTGCGCGACTGACCCGAACCCAGAGTGCTTTCGGTGCCGAGTACGACTCCTTGTCCGACATGGTGTCCTTCGGTGCTGCGCCTTCGTTGATCATGTACGAATGGGCCCTCAAGGGCATGGGCAAGCTCGGCTGGATGGCGGCCTTCATCTACTGCGCCGGTGCCGCGCTACGTCTGGCGCGCTTCAACACGAATATCGACGTTGTGGACAAGCGTTATTTCCAGGGTTTGCCCAGCCCGGCCGCGGCTGCGCTGGTGGCGGGCCTGGTGTGGGTGATGATTGACAACGGCATCGCGGGCGAAACCGTGCGGTGGTATGGCTGCGCACTGACGATCTTTGCCGGTGTATCGATGGTCACTAACGTGCTGTTTTACAGCGGCAAGGAAATCAACCTGCGTCGCAGCGTGCCGTTCATCGTCATCATTGCCTTCGTGCTCGGGTTTTTGCTGGTTTCCAGCTATCCGCCGGGTGTCTTGTTCGGCCTCTTCCTGTGCTACGCGTTGTCCGGCTATGTGCTTGGTGCATGGAACTGGCTGAAGGCGCGCAAGCGTAGCGCCGCGATTGCCGGGCCGGAAAAGTCTGATTTATAGTTGGACGATGCCTTCCCTGGCACCAAAAACCTGATTTGCATCCCTTTGCGCCCCCGCCCGTTTGAACGGCCGGGGCGCTGTTCAATCCAATACAAGGAACCCGGCAGGAGCCCATCATGAACGAGCAGCTGATCATTTTTGACACGACCTTGCGCGACGGCGAGCAAAGCCCCGGTGCGTCGATGACCCGGGATGAGAAGCTGCGCATTGCCCGTCAGCTGGAGCGCATGAAGGTCAACGTGATCGAGGCGGGTTTTGCGGCAGCCTCCAACGGCGACTTCGAGGCGGTTCGTGCTGTGGCTGAGGCAATCAAGGATTCCACCGTCTGTTCGCTGGCGCGGGCCAATGAGAATGACATCCGTCGTTCCGGCGAGGCCATCCGTCCGGCGGCGTCGGGCCGGATTCACACCTTCATCGCGACCAGCCCCATCCACATGGAGAAGAAGCTGCGCATGACCCCCGATCAGGTGGTCGAGCAAGCGGTAAAGGCCATTGGCTGGGCGCGCGAATATACCAACGACGTCGAGTTTTCGGCCGAAGATGCCGGGCGCTCGGAAATTGATTTTCTGTGCCGGATCTTCGATGCCGTCATCAAAGCCGGTGCGACGACGATCAACGTCCCCGACACGGTGGGCTACAACGTGCCGGAGCAGTTCGCCGACACCATTCGTACGCTGATCGAGCGGGTCCCCAATTCGGACAAGGTGGTGTGGTCAGTGCATTGCCACAATGACCTGGGCCTTGCTGTTGCCAACTCGCTGGCTGCGGTGCGCGCCGGCGCGCGTCAGGTCGAGTGCACCATCAACGGTCTGGGCGAGCGGGCCGGCAATGCCGCGCTCGAAGAGATCGTCATGGCCGTACGGACCCGCAAGGACGTGTTCCACTGTGATACGCGCATCGATACCACCCAGATTGTCCCGGCTTCCAAGCTGGTGTCAGGCATTACCGGTTTTCCTGTTCAGCCGAACAAGGCCATCGTCGGTGCCAATGCCTTTGCCCACGAGTCCGGTATTCACCAGGACGGCGTGTTGAAGCATCGTGAAACCTACGAGATCATGCGTGCCGAAGATGTGGGCTGGGGCGCCAACAAGCTGGTGATGGGCAAGCATTCCGGTCGCAATGCCTTCCGCTCCCGCTTGCAGGAACTGGGGGTGGTGGTCGATTCGGAAGAGCAGCTCAATCACGCCTTCGCGCGCTTCAAGGAGCTGGCCGACAAGAAGCACGAGATTTTTGACGAAGACCTGCAGGCGCTGATGAGCGATGAAAGTTCGGAGCCGAAAGAGCACTTCCGGCTCGTCTCGTCGTCCTTTCACTCCGAGACTGGTGAGACTCCTTGTGCCCGGGTGACCCTGTCGGTGGGTGGCAAGGAAGCGAAAGCCGAGGCCTGTGGTTCCGGACCGGTCGATGCGGCCTTCAAGGCCATCGAGGTCGTGGCCGACAGCGGTACCCAGTTGCTGCTTTATTCGGTGAACGCGATCACGACCGGTACCGATGCCCAAGGTGAGGTGACGGTGCGTTTGTCAAAGGATGATCGGGTTGTTAACGGTCAGGGTTCCGATACGGACATCATCGTTGCGTCTGCCAAGGCTTACCTCAATGCGCTGAATAAACTCCACGCCAAGCTGGAGCGGGTCAATCCCCAGATCTGACGTGGAGTCTGGCTCAGGCTTCGTTGTCGGAGGCCCGGGCCAGCCGTGATGGCGCGGTGTTGCGGGCGTAGAGCACGACCACAACAAAGAAGATCACGCTCAGGACGGCCTCCGCCAGCGCAAGTGCGTTGCCGGGGGCCGGATCATTTGTGCGCACCACGCCTTCGGTGAGGTAGAGCAGGATCATCATCGAGCTCCATTGGTAGGTGTAGCGCTTGCCACGCAAGATGCCGAACAGGGCCACCATCAGCGGCAGAACCTTCAAGGTCATCCACGAGCCGCCGGGGCGCAGCGGTGCCAGGATGGCTTCCCAGGCAAGGCACAGGGCGATCAGTGCCAGCAGGGTGATGCTGGCGATCAGGGACAGGGTTTTGGGTGTCATCGGGTGGCGAGTTTCAGGGCGGTTTCGGCAAGGCGTTTGCCAAGGGCGGTGGCGAGGCGTTTTTCCTCGTCGGTGAGTTGGGTGTTGTCGTCATGACCGGCCACATGGGTGGCACCGTAGGGCGAGCCGCCGCTGCGGGTGCGAGTCAGGTCGGGGTGTTCGGAAAAGGGCAGGCCGACGATCAGCATGCCGTGGTGGAGGAGCGGTGTCATCATCGACATCAGGGTGCTTTCCTGGCCACCATGCTGGCTGGCTGACGAGGTGAACACGCAGGCGGGTTTGCCGGCGAGGGCGCCTGACAGCCAGGGGCCGGCGGTGCCGTCGAGAAAATATTTCATCGGCGCCGCCATGTTGCCGAAACGGGTCGGGCTGCCGAGCGCGAGTCCGACGCACTCTTCCAGATCCTGCATTTCGGCGTAGGGCGCGCCGCTGTCGGGGATGTCGCCTTCCGTGGCTTCGCAGATCGTGGACACGCGTGGAACGGTGCGCAGTCGTGCGGCCATGCCCGGCACGGAGTCGATGCCCCGGGCGATAAGATCGGCCAGCGCGCGAACGGAGCCCCGGTGGCTGTAGTAGAGAACGAGAACTTCCTGCATGGTGTGGCCTGTGAAACGGAAAGGCATTATACGTAAATGAACTCGGCCCCTGATTCCCGGCGCTTGCGTGTGTCTGTTCCGGCGTCCTTCCGTTATCTGGTTGCGGCCATCTGGCGGCGCTTTCAGGAGGGCCGTTGTGCGCAAGTGGCCGGCAGCCTCGCCTTCACGACCTTGCTGTCGCTGGTGCCCTTTGTGACGCTGGTGGCGGTGATGTTCAGCAAGTTTCCCCAGTCAGCACGCTTTTCCGAAGCGCTGCGGAGTTTTTTGCTGAACAACCTGTTGCCCGAAAAGGCCGGCAGGGTGATTGCGACCTATGCGCTCCAGTTCAGCCAGAAGGCGGCCAATCTGACGATCGTTGGGGGGATCGTCCTGATTCTCACGGCAGTCATGCTCATGCGCACCATTGATCAGGTTATCAACCAGATCTGGATGGTGCGCAGCCGTCATCCATGGGCGACGCGCCTGGCTTCCTACTGGCTGGCCCTGACTTTCGGGCCCTTGTTGCTGGCTGGCGGGGTATTTGTCGCCAGTGCCATGCTCAGCATGTCCATGGATATCATGAACGAGCCGGCGTGGCTTGAAGTGGTGGGTCTGCGCCTGATTTCGGTAGCGATGCTGACCGGGGTTTTCGCGACGCTTTATTACGCGGTTCCGCATTGCAGTGTGCGCTTGGCTGATGCCGCTTTTGCCGGGCTTTTCGCGGCGTCTGGCTTTCTGGTCATGCAGCGCCTGTTTGGTCTCTACCTGGCCCACTTTCCGAGCTACACACTGGTTTACGGTGCATTTGCAGTGGTGCCCATATTCCTGTTGTGGCTGTATTTTTCGTGGATCGTGATTTTGCTCGGGGCGGTGGTGGCTGCGGTGTTGCCGGAGCGGAGTCTGCGCCGTCGTCCGCTGCCTGTTTTTCCCGGACGCAAGCTTTATGTGGCGCTATTGCTGCTGGCCGAATTGGTTGATGCTCAGCGGGAGGGAGGTGGTCGGTGCGTGGAGGTTCTCGCGGACGTGGCGCGCGTCGGTCACGATGAGGTGCGGGATGTACTCGGCACGCTGGAGTCTGCGCGCATTGCCGTTCGCCGGGATCAGGGCGACTGGCTGCTGGCCCGGGCGGCCGAGGGGGTGATGGTTGCGGAGATCGGCCGCCTGTTCGGATGGGATCTGCCACCGACGGCAGGTGGACTTGTCGACGGCCCCGAGGCTTTGGTCCGCGTCCGCTGGTCTGCGATGCTTGAAGGCGTGGATTCGGTTGCCGCAATACCGATCAGCAGCCTGAGCGGTGCTCACAAAGGGTAGGGGTCTATCTCGTACTGGAAGAGCTCCACGGCGGCGGTCTGCATGTCGAGGCTGAGCAGTCGGCCCTGGGCGATGTAGAGTCGATTGATGTCGGAAACCAGCATGAAGCGGCGCGCCGAATAGGTGCCGGCAGGTGCCAGGATCGATTGCCCTCTGCCGAGGGCCGCGACCGGTGGCAGGACAAGGGCGGGCCGCATGGGGCGAGTCTGGTTGACGTTGCGGAATCCGACGGTGACCGGTTTGGCGGTGTTGGCGATGACCTGCAGCCCGAGCTCAATCTGCTCGGGCGTTTCGGTGCGGATCCAGCGTACGACGCACAGCGTCCACAGATCGTCATCGTTGCGGCGCAGCGCCAGTGCCATGCCCGGACTGAGGTCGTTTGCGGTGCCGGTCACTTGCATGATGGCGTAACCGGTCGGGCTCTCGTTCACCACCATCCATTCTGAGGCGTGGCGCGTTTGCCGGGCTGAGCCTGCTTCGCGGAGCATCTTCCAGATGGGTTCAAGGCCACAGCAGACACGCACTGCGTACTGGTTGCGACGGCGCGAGTGTTCCCGCTTGGGTGGGCAGGCCCAATAGTCCCTGACGCGGCGCAGAAGGGTTGCCGCTTCTGCTCGCTCAAGGCCCTGCGGCAGCCCGGCAGGCGCAGGGCCGTCGCTTTCCAGCTGATCAATGAGGGCGGTGGCGCGGCGGGCCAGTTCCTCAGCTGAAAAATAAATCAGTCCGTCAACGTTGGGTGGTTCGCGACGGCTGATGGAAATCGGAGGGGTGTCCTGGTCCGGGTCAATCCAGAACCATCCCAGTTCATCTTCGCCGGGGGGCGTGGTGGTGATGGCCGTGCTGTCGGCGTTGTCCGTCAGGTATTCGGCAAGCCAGCACAGCTCATGGCCAGTGAGGCCTTCCGGCTGGGATGCGGAGAAGGACAGGAGATACTTGTAGGCGCCAGCTGTGTTTCCGTGCGCGCTGTCTGCAAGCGCATCGGGCCGGCTGTCCCGGAAGAATGCGTGGGCGTGCAGCCAGAACTCGAAAGGTGCGCTGTTGCCCGCAAGGTGAGAGATGGTGAGTTGCTCGCCGAGGATGTCGAGCGCCCCGGCGCTGATGGATTCAGGGCTGTGGCGTGAGCCGCGTACCAGTCGATGGCGGATTTCATCGAGGCTTTCGTCGTAGCCCGCAGAAATTTTGCCGAGGGCTGACACCAGTCGGGTTGCCGAGCGGTGGAGGCCGATCGTCAGGGGCAGGGCCGTCGAAGCAAGCCGCTCGCGGAACAGGTGACTGATCGCGATGCTGCGGGCGTGCAGAAGGCCCAGGCACCGCTGGAACTGTTTTCGACTGACCTCAGGGCGCGCCAGGTCTTCAAGGTGACGGACGAGGGTGGCGAGCTCCAGGTCGGCATCAGCGGACAGTTCGGTGGCGAGCCAGTCAAAAACTGGTGCTGTGCGATCGGAATAGGGGGGGTCAGCGGCGCTCATTGCCTGCGGTATTTCGGGGCTAGGCCCTTATTGTAAATAACTTCCCCCGGATCATGTGTTCTGAATCGGAAGGACAGCCCGGAAGTGCTGCTTGCTGCGCCAAATGTGGTTGTATGCGTACTTCGTGCCCCTGCGTTCTTGCGGTTTTTCGATTCGTGATTTAGTATCCGACGTTTTTCCCATTCCATCGGATCAGGAACAAGTCATGGTTGTTATTCGTCTCGCCCGTAGCGGCTCCAAGAAGCGTCCTTTCTACAACATCGTTGCTGCCGATTCCCGCAATCGTCGCGACGGCCGTTTCATCGAGCGTATCGGTTACTACAACCCGGTCGCTTCCGGCAATGCTCAGGGCCTCGTGGTTAACACCGAGCGTCTGTCCCACTGGCAAGGTCACGGCGCCCAGTTGTCCGATACCGTTGCCCGCCTCGTGAAGCAGGCTGCCAAGGCTGCTGCCTGAAGTGTCGGATAGTCAGAGCCTCTCGCCCGAACCGCAAATGATCGTTCTGGGGCGGATAGCCGCTCCTTTTGGCGTGGGAGGCTGGGTCAAGGTTCATCCTTTCGGGGATGACCCGCTGTCCTGGAAGCAGATGCCCAGGTGGTGGCTTGGTACGGATCCGGATGGCTCGGATTGGGTGCCTTACACCCTGAATGGCTGCAAAGCACACGGCAAGGGTGGTGTGATCGCCATATTTGCCGAAGTGCCCGACCGCAACGGCGCCGAAGCCGTCACCGGCTACTACATCGCAGCTCCCAGAGATGCGCTGCCGCCGCCGGACAAGGATGAATACTACTGGGCTGACCTGGTCGGACTGGAAGTGCGGAACACGTCCGGTGTGGTGCTGGGCAAAGTGAGCGGTTTGTTGTCCACTGGCGCCCATGATGTGCTTCAGGTTCAGGATGGCGAAACCGAGCGTCTGATCCCTTTTGTTGCCAGTTACGTGACAACGGTGGACATGGTCGCGCGGACCGTTCAGGTTGAGTGGGAAGCCGACTGGTGATGGCAGCAGCAGGCCGCAAGGCCTACGATGTCGTTACGCTGTTTCCGGAAATGTTCTCTGCCCTGTCCGAGTTCGGCATTACCGGGCGGGCGCAGGAGCGGAAGCTTTACGAGCTGAATTGCTGGAATCCGCGGGATTTTACGGAAGACCGTCACCGCACCGTCGACGATCGCCCCTATGGCGGCGGTCCCGGCATGGTGATGCTTCCCGGTCCGCTGGAAAAATCCATTTCGGCGGCCAAGGCACGACAGATTGAGTCTGTGGGTAGCGCAGGGCGGGTGATCTATCTTTCGCCCCAGGGGCGGCCCCTCAATCACCAGAGAATACTGGAACTGGTTGCCGAGCCCGCTGTTGTTCTGCTGTGTGGCCGTTATGAAGGTGTTGACCAGCGCTTGATTGAGCGTTGTGTGGATGAAGAGATTTCACTCGGTGACTTCGTTCTCTCCGGAGGAGAGTTGCCGGCGATGGTTTTGCTTGATGCGATGATCCGGCAGTTGCCTGGTGCGCTCAACGATGAAGATTCGGCCGTTGAAGACTCGTTTGTCGACGGTCTTCTGGACTGCCCGCATTACACCCGCCCCGTGAGTTACGAAGGCATGGCTGTGCCGGATGTGCTTTTGTCTGGTAATCATGCGGAAATCCGGCGCTGGCGTTTGCAGCAATCCCTCGGTCAGACCGCGTTGCGGCGGCCGGACATGCTGGCCAAGCGTACATTGAGCAAGGAAGATTTCCGTTTGCTGGAAGCATTTCAGCGAGCAGAAAAGAAGTCGGTAGCGTAGTTTTACCGGCTTCATAACAAAGCCGTGTAACCAGGTGGCGACCTGCTCTGCACGAAAGGCCACTGGCCCCATTTATTTTTCAGGAGTTACGCATGAATCTGATTGATCAGCTGGAACAGGAAGAAATTGCCCGTCTGACCCAAGGCAAGGCGATCCCGGAATTCGCCCCGGGCGATACCGTTGTCGTTCAGGTCAAGGTTAAGGAAGGCACCCGCGAGCGTCTGCAGGCTTACGAAGGCGTCGTTATCGCCAAGCGTAACCGCGGTCTCAACTCCGGTTTCATCGTTCGCAAGATTTCCTCTGGCGAAGGTGTGGAGCGTACGTTCCAGACCTACTCCCCGCTGCTGGCCAGTATCGAAGTGAAGCGTCGCGGCGATGTGCGTCGTGCCAAGCTTTACTACCTGCGCAGCCGTTCGGGCAAGTCTGCCCGGATCAAGGAAAAGCTGGACTACAAGGCTTTCGCTGCCAAGGCCAAGGCCAAGGCTCAAGCTGCCCAGGGCTGAGTTTCTGGCAGTACGAAAAAAACGGAACCTCGGTTCCGTTTTTTTTTCGTCTGCGTCGCCTGGATTACTTGGCGCGCTTGTCGTGTTCGATCAGTGCGTAGGCGGAGTGATTGTGGATGGATTCGAAGTTCTCGGATTCCACCACATAGGCATCAATACGCGGCTCGAGTGCCATGCAACCGGCCACGTCGCGCACCATGTCCTCGACGAACTTGGGGTTGTCGTAGGCGCGCTCGGTAACGAACTTCTCGTCGGGGCGCTTGAGGAGGCCGTAGAGCTCGCAGGAGGCTTGTCCTTCGACCAGCTGGACCAGTTCCTCGATCCACAGGTGATCGTTGGTCGTGGTGGTTACCGTGACGTGGGAGCGCTGGTTGTGGGCGCCGTATGCGGAGATTTTTTTCGAGCACGGGCACAGGCTGGTGACGGGTACCACAACCTTCATCGTGAACTCATAGACGCCGCCTTCGTGGATCTCGCCAATGAAGGTGACTTCGTAATCCATCAGGCTCTGTACGCCGGAAACCGGGGCCGCCTTGTTGATGAAGTAGGGAAAGGTCATCTCGACGTGACCGGTTTCCGCTTCGAGCTTCTTCACCATTTCACGCAGCATCGGTTCGAAGGACTCAACCGAGATCTCCCGCTCGTGGCTGTTCAGGATCTCCACGAAGCGCGACATGTGGGTGCCCTTGAAATTGTGGGGCAGGCCGACGTACATGTTGAAGACGGCGATGGTGTGTTGCACGCCCCCATTCTTGTCCTGCACCTTGATCGGGTGGCGAATGGATTTGATGCCGACCTTGTTGATGGCCAGCTGGCGGGAGTCCGCGGAGTTCTGGACGTCCGGGATCGGGTTGTGGGCTTCACACGTAGTCATGACTGTTCTCGGTAAATCTTGTTGGGGAATGGGGATCTGAGGCCCCTTGGTGAGTTGATCCTATCATTCCCGACAAACGCACTCAACTATTCGGCTGATAGGCCTCTTCAATCCGCTTGAGGACGCCGGGTGCATCAAGGCCGACTTCGGCCATCAGTTGGGCCTGGTCGCCATGGTCAACGAAGCGGTCGGGCAGGCCGAGTTGCAGCACCTGGACCTGAACGCCCGCTTCGTGCAGCACACGGGTCACTTCCGATCCAGCGCCGCCGATCAGCGCGTTTTCTTCGAGAGTGACCAGCAGTTCGTGTTCGGCGGCGAGCTTGAGGATCAGCTCCCGGTCGATGGGTTTCACGAAACGCATGTTGGCGACGGTGGCGTCGAGCTGTTCGCCGACTTTCAGCGCGGCGCCCAGCATGCTGCCGAAGGCCAGCAGTGCGATGCGCTGGCCGGGGCGGCGGACTTCGCCCTTGCCGATGGGCAGGGTGCTCATGGCAGCTTCGGGTTTGATGCCGAGGCCGCTGCCGCGGGGGTAGCGGACGGCGGTGGGGCCGTTATGCTGATAGGCGGTGTAAAGCATTTGCCGGCACTCGTTTTCGTCGGCAGGGCAGAAAATCGTCAGGTTGGGGACGCAGGCCAGGAAGGACAGGTCGAAGGCACCGTGATGGGTGGCGCCGTCGGCGCCGACCAGGCCGGCCCGGTCGATGGCCATCATCACCGGCAGGTTCTGCAGGGCGATGTCGTGGATGAGTTGATCGTAGGCGCGCTGCAGGAAGGTCGAGTAGATCGCCACTACCGGCTTGAAGCCTTCGCAGGCGAGGCCGGCACCGAAAGTCAGTGCGTGTTGTTCGGCGATTCCCACGTCGTAGTAGCGGTCGGGGTGCTCATGCGCGAAGCGGACCATGCCGGAGCCTTCGCGCATGGCCGGGGTGATGGCGACGAGGCGCTTGTCGATCTCGGCCATGTCGCACAGCCAGTCGCCGAAGACCTGGGTGTAGGTGAGCTTGCTGCTCTTGGCGTCCTTGCCGGTGGCAATGCCGGCGACGTGGTCGAACTTGGCGACCCCGTGATAGAGAATCGGGTCGGCCTCGGCGAGCTTGTAGCCTTGGCCCTTGCGGGTGATCACGTGCAGGAATTGCGGGCCCTTGAGGGTGCGCAGGTTTTGCAGGGTGGGGAGCAGGGATTCGAGGTCGTGGCCATCGATGGGGCCGATGTAGTTGAAGCCGAACTCCTCGAACATTGTGCCCGGCATGACCATGCCTTTGACGTGCTCCTCGGTGCGCTTGGCCAGTTCGAAGACCGGCGGCGGCAGGTTTTCGAGGAAGCGCTTGCCGATCTTGCGGGCGCCGTTGTAGATCTTGCCGGACAGCAGGCGCGACAGGTGCTTGTTGAGCGCCCCCACCGGCGGCGAGATGGACATCTCGTTGTCGTTGAGGATGACCAGCAGGTTGGTGTCGTGGATGTCGCCCGCGTTGTTGAGCGCTTCGAAGGCCATGCCGGCCGACATGGCGCCATCGCCAATGACGGCGATGGCACGGCGGTCTTCGCCACGCAGGCGGGCCGCTTCGGCCATGCCGAGGGCGGCGGAGATCGAGGTGGACGAATGCGCCGTGCCGAAGGTGTCGTATTGGCTCTCGCTGCGCCGCGGGAAGCCGGAGATGCCGTGATACTGGCGCAGGCTGGCCATTCCGTCACGCCGCCCGGTGAGGACCTTGTGGGCGTAGGTCTGGTGACCCACGTCCCATACGATGCGGTCGTCGGGGGTGTTGAAGACGTAGTGCAGGGCAACGGTCAGCTCGACGGTGCCGAGGTTTGATGAAAGGTGGCCGCCAGTGCGGGAGACAGAATCGATCAGGAAGGTGCGCAGCTCGTCGGCCAGCTGGGGGAGTTCGCTGGGGTCGAGTTTGCGCAGGTCTGCGGGCGAGGCGATGCTGTCCAGCAGGCTGGCGCGGGGTGTGGCGGGCTGCGTTGCAAGAGGCATTCCGGGTTACCGGGTCGTTAATGGGTGTTCTTTTTATTCGTCGGGCCGGAGCTCAGAACTGTCGACGGACGATGAAACGGGTGAGTTCGGACAGGCGCCTGGCGGCATCACCAAAAGGGGCGAGGCGGTCGAGGGCGTCCTGACACATTTCCTCGGCCAGCTCACGGGCGCGGACAACGCCAAGCAGGCTCACGTAGGTGGGCTTGTCGTTGGCAGCATCCTTGCCGGCCGTTTTGCCAAGGGTGGCCGTATCCGCCTCGGCGTCGAGGATGTCGTCCACTACCTGGAACAGCAGGCCAATGACCTTGCCCACATGATCGAGGGAGGCTGTCTCCTCTTCGCTCAGGCTCCGGCCGCATTGTACGCCAAGGCCGATGGAAGCCCGGATCAGTGCGCCGGTCTTGTGGATATGCATGAACTCGAGTTCGGCCAGGCTGAGCTGGGCGCCGACCGAGGCCAGGTCGATGGCCTGTCCGCCGGCCATGCCGCGGGAGCCGGAGGCCAGGGCCAGTTGCCGGATCATGGCGATCTGGCGCAGTGGATCGTCGCTGACAGGCGCGTCGGAAAGGTGCAGGAAGGCCAGCGTCTGCAGGGCGTCGCCGACCAGCAGGGCGGTGGCATCGTCGTATTGCACATGCACGGTGGGCTTGCCGCGGCGCAGGGTATCGTCGTCCATGCAGGGCATGTCGTCATGGACCAGCGAGTAGGCGTGGATCATCTCGAGGGCGCAGGCGACGCGGTCGAGGCGCTCCGGGCTGGCACCGGTGAGCTGGCCGGCTGCGTGCACCAGCAGCGGCCGCACCCGCTTGCCGCCGCCCAGTACGGCGTAGCGCATGGCCTCGTGCAATCGCGCGGGGGCGATGGCGGCGGCCGGCAGGGCGTGGTCGAGCGCGGTTTCCGTGCGCTGCTGGATGTCGCTCATCCACTGGCTGAAGCTGCGCGTGTTCATGACGGGGTCTGCTCCGGATTGGCGTTGGCTTCGAGAATGTGGATGGTCTGCTCGGCCTTGCCGAGGACGTCCTGGCAGTGGCGAAGCAGGGCTGTGCCGCGTTGATAAGCGGTCAGGGCCTGGTCGAGGGGAAGCTGGCCGTTTTCCATTTCCTGGACGATGATTTCCAGTTCGGAGACGGCGGCTTCAAAGCCGGGGGACTTGGGTGTGGGTGTTTTGACCATGCTCGGCCGGAATTCACGGGAAGCAAACCGTAAAAATAGCCTATCGACGGGCTTCAGGTCAAACGCGTAATACTATATAATAGTGTGCTTTACGTTTCGGGCTTTCGCTTTGGATCAGGGGGTTCGGGATGTCTGACGCTGCTTCTCAGGCAATTCTTGCGCCGGCCATTTCCCAGTTGCCGGTATCGTGGTACTTCGACGAAAAAATCTTCGAGCTGGAGAAGCGGCTGCTGTTCGATGCCGGTCCCGGCTACGTGGGTCACGAGTTGATGGTGCCGGAAGCCAACCAGTATCGCTCCCTCGAGTGGCTGGATCATTCCCGGTTGCTGATCAACCGGGACGATGCCTGCTACCAGATGTCGAATGTCTGTCGGCATCGGCAGGCGATCATGCTGGAGGGCTCGGGCGTGGCGAACAGCAATATCGTTTGCCCGGTTCATCGCTGGACCTACAACCCCGACGGCCTGCTGATCGGTGCGCCTCATTTTTCCGAAAACCCCTGCCTGAATCTTCAACGCCAGAAGCTCGAGAACTGGCACGGCCTGCAGTTCAAGGGGCCGCGCTCGGCCAACGCCGATCTGGCGGGCATGCAAGTCGCTTCCGAACTCGATTTTGCTGGCTACAAGCTCGACAAGGTCGAAATCCACGAGTGCAACTACAACTGGAAGACTTTCATCGAGGTGTACCTCGAGGACTACCACGTTGAGCCCTATCATCCGGGTCTCGGAAAATTTGTCACCTGTGACGATCTGACCTGGCAGTTTGGTGAGTGGTATTCGGTGCAGCGGGTTGGCATTACGTCCCTGCAGAAGCCGGGTTCGCCGACCTACAAGCGTTGGCACGAGGCCGTGATGAGCTATCACGGCGGCGAAATGCCCAAGCACGGCGCCATCTGGCTGACCTATTTCCCCAATATCATGGTCGAGTGGTATCCCCACGTGCTGGTGGTCAGTTCGCTGATTCCCACTGATGTCAACAAGACCACGAATGTGGTCGAGTTCTACTATCCGGAAGACATCCTGGAATTCGAGCGCGATTTCGTTGAAGCCGAACAGGCTGCCTACATGGAAACAGCGATCGAGGATGATGACATCGGCGAGCGCATGGATCGGGGGCGTCTGGCATTGATGAAGGAAGGGCGCAACGAAGTCGGTCCTTACCAGTCACCCTATGAAGACGGGATGCAGCATTTCCACGAATTCTATCGCCGGATCATGCAGCCGCATTTCTGAGGGACAGGGGTGCGTGAAATAAAAAAGGGAGCCGCCTGGCTCCCTTTTTTATTGTCGGTGACCGCCTTGGCGGGCGGCCCTGGAGGTTTACCGGTTCGATTCGCGGATGATCTTCCACTGACCATTTTCCAGCTGGTACTCAAGGGTCTTGTTCGTCGTATCCTTGAAGTCCGGCGAGCGGTAGTGCTGGACAAAACTGGCTTCGGCCGAGGTGGCGGACAGGCTGCGCACCGCTAGCTTGTCCACTTCAACGGAAAGCTCACCGGGCTTGTTGATCCGTTTGGCGCGCATGGCCAGCCAGGCGTCCAGGCTGCCCTGTTCGGGCTTGAAGTGGGTGGAGTAGAAGGCCTTGTAGCGGGGGACATCCTTGGCCGACCAGGCTGCAGCCCATGATTTGACCAGAGGTTCGAGAGGCGCGGTGGCAGCCGTCGTTGCCGCGGCAGTCGCTGTTGCAGGCGCGACGGCTGCTGCAGCGGTGGCTGCTGCTCCCGGCAGGATGACCTCGGCAGGCTGTGGGCGACCCCGCATGGCGCCGAGGGTGTCGAGGGGCTGAACGGTCGGCAGTTCGGTGCTGCAGGTCAGGTTCTCGTCTTCGGCCGGATCGGTGACAGTGGCTTCGTCGGGTCCATTCTTGGCCACGGGGGCCAGCTGAACACTCGGCAGGATGCGGTGGGTCTGGGTGAGGACGCGCAATTCGGCCTGGCTCAGGTCATAGCGGGCCCGCACGGCAGCGCGCTTGGCATCGAAGAGTTCGTTCTCGGTGTTGAGTACGTCGAGCAGGCTGCGCTGACCGATGTCGAACTGCTGACGATAGGCGTCGCGGGCTTTTTCGGTGGAAAGCTGGTGCTGTTCCAGGTAGCCAAGCTGCTCCTTCAACTTTTTGACGTCGTTCCAGGAAATCGCGGTTTGCTGGCGGATGTCGCGGCAGGCCTTGTCGCGCAGGTCGGTGGCGTTGTAGAGCTGCTCGTGGGACTGGCGGATGCGGGCTTCGTCGGAGCCGCCCTTGAAGAGGTTCCAGTTGAGCATCAGCTGAACGGCCGTTGAATTGGTCTCACCGGTGACGCCGAGCAGGTTCTTGTCCATGCCGGTGCTGGCGCGCAGTTCGACTGTGGGCACGTTGTTGGCGCGCTGAACGTCGATGCGGGCGCGGGAGGAGCGGATGTTGGACACTGCGGCACGAAAACCGGGGTTGTCGACGATGGCCAGCTTGAGGATGTCCTTTTCCATCGGCAGCTTGTTGCTGAAGGTGGGCAGCGGCTGCTGGGTGTCGGCCGGGGCTTCGCCCACGACACGCTGGTAGCGCTGGCTGACGTCGTGCTGGTTGGAGCTTTCGGTGAGCCAGTTGGACTGGGCCAAGGCGAGACGGCCGAAGGCTTGTTCCAGGTCGACCCGGCGACCGACGCCGGCTTTGACGCGGCGTTCGATCTGGTCGACAGTTTCCTTGTGGATGGCCCAGTTTTCCTGAGCGAGTTTGCTCAGATCCCGATAGCGCTGCACGTCGAGATAGGCGCGAGCCGCTTCGAAGGCGGTTTCGTCGGTGGTGCCGAGCAGTTCGTAATAGCGCACGGCGCGGGCATAGCCGAGGCGCTTCACGTCATTCTGGGTAGCAAAGCCGTCAAAAATGAGTTGGCGCAATTGCAACTGGTAGCCGGGGCGGGTGTAGCTTTCGGACGGGCTGGTCGGTGTCTCGCGGCGCTCGCGGCCGGTGTAGCCCTGAAGGTCGATCCGCGGGAAGAGACCACCGCGGGCAACGTCGCGTTCTGCATCGGAGGCCTGGTAATCGTGCAGACGGGCCAGGACTTCGGGATTGCGGAGAATGGCTTTCTCGATGGCATCCGGCAGCGTGCCGGGTACGCCGGCCTGGGATGCGGACATGGCCATGAGGGACAGGGCCAGACTGACGGAAAGCTGGGTTGCTTTGAACATGGTCATCTCGTTAGCGGGAGATCGTAAGGCTCGAATTAAAAGTGAAGCGAGCAGAGCTTGCCGGCTTGTCACTTCAGGCGAAGCGATTCTATGCGTGGCCTTTATTCGACGTTGCGCATTATTTGCGCTTTGCTTCGTCTAAGGTTCTGATCTTGTGCCAATGAATAAATTATTCACAATCTACGGTTCGGCGCAGACAAAACTTAATTTTTTCGCCGCCCGGCCGTTGTTCTGATGCTATTCGTGTCTTTTTGTCGCCGGCCATGCTGGTTATGCAATCCAGGTTTTGAAATGCCGTTTCCTGATTCGATCCATGTCCCATTTTGCCGGTCCCCATTTA
Source organism: Zoogloea oleivorans (assembly GCF_008107625.1). GTDB lineage: Bacteria > Pseudomonadota > Gammaproteobacteria > Burkholderiales > Rhodocyclaceae > Zoogloea > Zoogloea oleivorans. The sequence continues at coordinate 6,431 of NZ_SDKK01000016.1, read as the reverse complement.
TTTCGCTCCATCGTTGCTGCCTGCCGGCGGCGCGTGGCGCTGGGGCTTGCCGGCGTTCTGGCGGCGGGGCTGGTGTGGGGGGGCTTTGAAATAGAGCGGATGCGGCAGGTGGCCCTGCAGCGCTATGGGGCGGCGGCGGCGGACGCGGTCGAGTTGTGGCGCAATTCCGTTGGTGGCTGGCGTGACTTGGCAGAGGAAGAGCAGTTACGCCGGGTCAATGAGTTTTTCAATCGGCGCACCCGCTTTGCCGATGACATGGTGGTATGGGCCCAAGCCGATTACTGGGCGACGCCGCTGGAAACCCTGGGGCGCGGCGCCGGTGACTGCGAGGATTTCGTCTTTGCGAAATACTTTACCCTGCGTGAATTGGGCGTCGCCGAAGGGCGTTTGCGGATGACTTATGTACGAGCGCGCATCGGCGGGCCTGCAAGCAGCATAACCCAGGCCCACATGGTTCTCAGCTATTACCCGACACCGGAAGCCGTGCCGCTGGTGCTCGACAATCTCATCACGGAGATCCGCCCGGCCAGTGCGCGCCCGGATCTGGCTCCGGTGTTCAGTTTCAACATGCAGGGCGTTTTTGTTGGCGGGGCTGCCCAGGCCTCGACACCGGTGGATCGGGTGTCGCGCTGGCGGGAACTGATTCTGCGCATGCGTTCGGAAGGCTATACGCCTTGAAGGAAAAGAAATGTCCCTGTTAAGACGGCTGTGGATCAGTGTGGTGGTGGCGATGGCGGTGGTGCTGGCCGGTGCATTCACGGTGAGCCTGCTGACGGCCCGCACCTATTTTGAGCAGCAACTGCAGGCCCAGGCCGGTGACGGTGCGGTGTCGCTGGCCTTGTCCATGTCCCAGCAGAGCAAGGATGTGGCGACCGCGGAGTTGCTGGTGACCGCCTTGTTTGACGGGGGGCATTACCAGTTGATCCGTTTCTCCGATGCCGGCGGCAAGGTGCTGGTGGAGCGTTCCCAGCCCGACGGGGCCGGTGTGCCCGAGTGGCTGGTGACCCTGCTGCCGATGGATGTCCGTCCGGGGCAGGCGCTGGTCAGCGACGGCTGGCGTCAGACCGGGCAGGTGACGGTGATTGCCGCCCGGGGGTACGCCTACCGGGCCTTGTGGCGGGGCATGCTTCAGCTGGGCAGCCTGATGCTGGCCATCGGACTGTTCTGGGCGATGGGGGTGTCGGCGCTGTTGCGCTGGGTGCGCCGTCCGCTGGAAGAAATGGCCGAGCAGGCCGAGGCCATTGGCGCCGGTCAGTTCCGGGTGCTCGAGGAGCCCAAGGTGGTGGAGCTGCGCAGCATGGCCCGTGCCCTCAACCACATGTCCGAGCGGATACGCTCCCTGTTTGCCGAGCAGGCGGCGCGGATTGCCGGTCTGCGTGACGAAAGCAGCCATGATGCGGGTACCGGGCTGCTCAACCGGATGTATTTCAATGGCGAGCTGCGCCGTGTGTTGTCCGATGTCGATGTGCCGCCGGGCGGTTGCCTGGGCGTGCTGCGCATTGCCGATCTGGCGGTGCTCAACCAGCAGCTCGGGCGGCTGCGTACCGACGAGTGGCTGGCCGCCGTTGGCGAGGCGTTGAAGAGCAGTGTCGAGGGCGGGGAGGAGGTTTCGCTGGCTCGTCTTGGTGGCGCCGAATTCGCCATTCTGCTGCCGGGCGTTGAATTGTCGGCGGGTCGGCGCTTGCTGGAGCAGGCCCGTAGTGCGGTGGCCGCCCTCGATCTGCAGGTGGGGGTCGAGCGGGGCTTGCGGATGGCTGCGGCGGTGGTTGCCTACCGGCGCGATGACAAGCCCGGTGCGTTGTTGTCCCGGGTGGATTCAGCGCTGATGCGGGCCGAGGCGGAGGGGGGCGTGGTCGCCGAGCCGGACGGCGCTCCCTTGCCGATCCCGGCTCCCGGCGAGGGCCGTTGGCGGGAAATGCTGGAGGGGGCGCTGGCTCGCCATGAGTTCACCCTGATCAGCTACCCGGTTCTGGCCTGTGACGGCAGCCTGATTCATCGGGAGTTCATGCTGCGTCTGCCGGCCCCCGATGGTGGGGCGGTGTTGACCGCCGGGCAGTTCATGCCGGCGGCGGTGCGGGTCGGCCTGGCGTCGGCCTGCGACCTTGAGGCGCTGCGGCTGGGCATTGCAAGTCTGGCCGGATCGCCCGATCCGATCGCCATCAACGTGGCGCCGCGTTCGCTCCTCGAACCGGGTTTTCTCGACCAGCTGGATGTACTGCTGGCGCGGGCCGGGGCCGATGCGGCGCGAATTTCCGTGGAGGTCAGCGAGCGCGGGCTGGATGCCAATCTGGCTGGTCTGGAGGCGCTGGCGGAGGTGCTGGCACGCCATGGGACGCATCTTGGCATCGAGCACTTTGGTCGTCAGCTGGCGGCCCTGCCGCGCCTGTATGCGTTGCAGCTGGCGTATTTGAAGCTGGATGGCAGCTTTGTGGCGAGCCTGCATGAGGACGTCGGCCTGCAGCGCCTGGTCAAGGCGATCGTGGATGTGGCCCGCGGGCTGGATGTGGTGGTGTACGCGGAGCAGGTGCATACCGCCGACGAGTGGGCTGCGGCGGCTCATCTGGGCGTGAGCGGCATGACCGGGCCTGAGGCATCGCGCCGGCTGGCTGCCAGCTGAAGTGCCTGTCGGGGCACATCGCCCTGATATGAAAAAAGGGAGGCTCCGCGATGGAGCCTCCCTTCGTTTACCGCGCCATCAGACTCAGTCGGCGCTGAGTTTTCCCTTGGTGAGCAGGTCCTGAATGATCTGCGAGTCGGTGGCGAGGGCGCCGCCGTTGGTCAGATCGACGCCCTGCAGCACCACTTTCTGATCGGTGGCGACGGCGGTAAAGGTGCCGCCGGTATAGCCGCCGTTGGTGCTGACATGCACCACGGTGTCCGAACCGGACTTCTCGAAGTGCAGGTAGCTGCCCAGGTTGCCCACTGCCGTCCCGGTGTGGCTTTCGCCCTGCAGCAGGTCACGCAGGTCGAGCACGTCGCCGCCCAAGCTCTCGCTGGCCTTGTTGAAGTCGGTGATGGCGTCCAGTGCCGGCTTGGTGGTGGTGCCCGCATCGCCGAGGGTCCACTTGAACGTGTCCGAGCCGAGTCCGCCGGTCAGGGTGTCGTTGCCGGCTCCGCCAGTGATGATGTCCTGACCGTCGCTGCCGGTGATCTGATCGTTGCCACTGGTGCCGGTTTGCTCCTGGCCGGTGCGAACCAGCCACTGGCCGTTCTGGGTCGAGTCCTCGGTGATGTCCTGCAGGTCGCCGAGCACGGGGGCACTGGTGGGGCTGAAGAGGGCGAAGTCATCCGTTCCGAGGGTCTTGTAGCTGGTGTCGGGCTCACTGCTCAGCTTGACTTCAATGCGCAGACGGGCGTTGCCTCCCTGTTCCCAGTAAAGGACTTCGATCGGCTGCAGGCCGGCGGCAAGGCTGACACCGGTGTAAGTGCGGGCGGTCGGCGACTGGATGTTGTCGAACATGGCCACGGTCTGGTCCCCGATGTTGAGGCGGAAACCGTCGTCGGCGGTGACGCGAATGTCGTAGGTGCCACCGTTCAGATTGATCAGGCCGACCAGACGAATCCCGGAGTCGGTGGTGTTGCCCAGGCCGCTCGTGGTGCTCAGGGTGCTGGCGTCCGACCCGACGGTGCCGCCACGCAGGAAGTTGTAGAGCGCGCCGCTGTTGACCGCCAGGTCTGCGCCGAGGGTCGGGTTGGCGCCCAGGTTGCCGTTGACCGCGCCGACCGTGGTGGTGCCGGTGGTGTAGCCAAAGCCGTAGTCGATCTTGTCGGCACTGAAAGTGGCGTCCGCGCTGGAAGCCGGGGCGGCGTCATAGGTGCCGACAAGGGTTTCGCCGCTGCGGCCGTCGATGATGCTGACCATGTCGGAGACGTGATCCAGGTTGCCGAGCGTCGTGTCGTCGGCATGGGTGCTGGTATTCGTTGCCGATGTGGTTTCGTTGTAGCCGTAGTACTCGCCGGTCAGGCCGAGCTTGCTACTGTCAATCACGGTGGTCGTGCTGCTCAGGTTGATCACGCTGGAGGCGGCCCGGCTGATATCGAAGGCGACGTCTGCCCCGGCCAGATCGCCATCCTTGTCCACCAGCACGAAGGAGAAGCCGTCCTTCAGTGCCGTGCTGACGGTGGCGATTGGCGTGTAGGTGTAGCTGCCGGTGTTCATGTTCACCACCAGGGTGCCGCCGGCGGCCGTTGTGATGGTGAGCTGGTGGGTGGTCGTGGAGTAGGTGCCGTGGCTGGCGCCGCCAGTGACCGTCACGCTGCCATTGGCGGTAGCGTCGTAATTGTAGGTAACGCCATCCACGGTGATCGCGCGGATGTTGCCGCCGTCGGCACCGAAGCCGGTGGTGCTGCCGAACAGGCCGCCGGACAGCAGCTCGCCACTGGCGGGCTGCGGAATGGTGGTTTGCAGGGCGCTCGACAGGTTGTTGAAGTCGGTGATCACCTGGCCGTTGAGATTTGTTTGGGTGACACCATCGTAGGCGATGGGGTCGAGGGGGCTTTGCGCTGCGCCGGTACCCATGCCGAGGGCGTAGCTGGTGACGTTGTTCGATTGCAGGAACGACTTCCAGGCGGTTTCGTCAGCGGTGCCGATTTCCGTGCCCGGGTTGGGCTGGCCGTCCGACAGGAAGTAGACCAGATTCTGGCCGGAGGCGAGCTTGCCAGTGGAGGCGAAGGCGGATTGACCGGCGGTGATGGCGGAGTCGTAGTTGGTGGTCCCGGTCGGTGTGACCAGGGTCAGCTGGTCTTTGGCAATATCGACATCGGTCCAAGTGGTGCCAAGTGCGCTGGCCTTGCTGTTGAAAGTGACGATGCGGACACGAACTTCACCAAAGTCGTCGTAGCGGTTGATGAGCTGCTTGAGGGCTTCCACGGCAGACTTCAGGCGCGTGGTGCCGTCTACGCCGTCCGAGGTGTTCATGCTGCCCGAGTTGTCGAGAATGATCAGCAGGTTGGTGTCCACCGTTGCGACGGCGATGTTCTGGCTCACGTTGCTGGCGATCGGTGCGTCATCTTCCACGATGACCGTCAGGGTGCTGGTGGTGGTGGTGATGCCGTCGCTGACCTTGATGCCGAGGGCCAGGCTGAGGGTGTCTTCCGACGTGGTGACCGGGTGATCCAGGGGGCCGGAGAGCTTGACGGTGTAGTTGCCGTTGTCGGCAATCGTGGCCCGGACGATCTCGGTCGTGCCGGCGCTACCGACCAGGGTGTGGGTGCCACTGCCGCTCCAGGTGATTTCCACACCGCCCGAACTGAGAGACGTGGTGGGCGCCGTGAGGGTGGCGACCAGGGTGTTGCCGTCGGTATCCGACACGCCGATGGTGCCACTGGTGGTGGTGAGGTTGGTGGTGTCCAGCGTGCCGCTCGTGTCGGCGATGCTCCCGGTGAGGCCTTCCTCGGAGACATTGACGGTAGCGTTGCCGACCACCGGAATGTCATTGGTGCCGGTGATGGTGATGGCCACTTCTTTCAGCGTGCCGTCGGCGGTGGTCACGTTGATGTGATCGACCACCTGTTGATCCTGCTTGAGGCCCTGCACGCTGGCGTCGGCATTGTTGAGGCTGTACGACCAGCTGCCGCCGGCCTGCAGGGTCAGGGTGCCGTAGGTGCCGGTGATGGTTTGCGGGACGAAGCTGGACTGGCCGGCATCGGCGTCGGAAATCGTCAGGGCGCCGCTGGCGGTGGTAACGCCGTCTTCGGTGACATTGCCGGTCGCCACGCCGCCGGTGATCGGGGCGTCGTTCTTGCCGGTGACGTCGATGCTCAGGGTGGTGGTGGCCGTGCCACCGTTGCCGTCGGCGATGGTGTAGGTGAATACATCGGTGGCCGACTGGCCCTGGGTGAGGGCCTTGGCTGCGGCGTCGGGGGTATAGGTGTAGCTGCCGTCCGGGTTGATCAGCAGGTTACCGAAGTTGCCGCCAATCGCCGTGCCGCCGCTGGTCACGTCTGCCGTGGTGCTGCCCGCTGCGATGTGGGTGACTTGCAGCGTGTTGCCGTCCACGTCGCTGTCGTTACTGATGACGCCGGTCGGGGCATTGTGGGTCAGGGCGGTGTTCTGGTCGGTGCTGCCGGTGTCGGCGAGGGCGACCGGGGGCGTGTTGCTCCCCATGGTCAGGCTGAGGGTGGCGGTGTCGGTGCCGCCGAGCCCGTCGCTGAGGGTGTAGGTGACGACGGGGATCGCCCCGGCGTAGTTGGGTGCCGGGGTGAACGTGTAGTCGCCGTTGGCCGCGATGACGAGGGTGCCGACCCCGGTGAGGGTGACGGTCTGTCCGGGGGCGAAGGTCTCGGGGCGCCCGGCGACGGTGAAGCTGGCGACGCTCAGGGGGTTGCCGTCCGGATCGCTGTCGGGGGTGGCGTCGGTGAGGACGTTGCCACTGGCCGGTCCGTTGATGGGCACGGTGTTGGCGTTGTCGGTGGCGACCGGGGGCGTGTTG
>NZ_SDKK01000054.1 GCF_008107625.1 Zoogloea oleivorans | reverse complement strand
TTCAGAGTTGAAACCGCCCACAACAAACTTGAGTATCAGCGCTAGGGTTAGTAGCAAAAATTGTATGGTCGTATATGCAGCCTGGAAAGCTTCATAACCTGAGGCTTGTTGCCGCTTGAACGGAGAATAATGGGCATTTCCATAGTCATCACGGCCTTTCGGAAGCAAGCTTTCCAATTTTGTACTTGCTCAGCAACTCGTCTGCAAACGGCGCATGTGGGCGTCCTTTTGTTTTTGTATTGTAGGCTTCTGTTGCTTCTTTGCCGCACCACGGCAATACCACCTCTGGTGGAGATGGATGTCCAGGCAAATACGCGGTCAGGTCATAGACTCCTCCACGAATTGCCATCCAACAGTTGTCCGCTGTCGCATGCTTGGCAAGATCTGCCTTTGAATAGACTTTCTCTGCCGCGATGGCAAGGCTTTGCTCAGCCGGCGGCAGCCAGAGGTTTCCCGCCCAGAACGCTGTAACCAGCAACCAGAACAATACAGTCGAAGAGAGATAGAGTTGGCGCATTATCGGAACTCGAAGTTTTCAAAGTGGATGTGGCGGGGAGAAATACCTCTGCCGCTCAAGGCCTTTCTGAGGCCGGCAACGAGGCCGGGCGGGCCGCAAAGATAGCAATCATGTTGTGCAAGGGTAGTTGCGTCGGGCAGGATCGTATTCAAATCAGGAACATCCTTGCCAGTTGCGACAGCGCAAAGGGAGAGGTTCGAGTCATTCGCCGCCAATGCCTGAATTTCTTGCAAAAATGCGGCATCGGCATCGGACCGATAAAGATACAAGAGAAGCGTTTTCTGACTGAGCGGCCCTGCCCGAAGTTGCGCCAGAAACGGCGTAATGCCAATGCCGCCGGCAACCCACAGTTGGGGCGACAACGACCGATCAGTCAGAAATTCCCCAAAGGCGCCATGCACACGTGCCATGACGCCAGACTCAATGGACTGAATTTTCCGGGTGCAATCGCCCAGCGCTTTCACACCAATCTGCATTTCACCGCCAGCCCCGACTGCACTGACGGTAAACGGATGAAACTCACCGCAGCCTCTGAATGTGGGCCCTGAAAAGAAAGCAACCAGTACAAACTGACCGGGCTTTACGGCGACGACTTCACCCAAGGGTTTGAGTGCTATCTCCACCATGTCTTTGGCAACCACTTTGACGGCTTGTACGATAAAGGGCCGGGCGGCAAGGCCAAAATCCTCCCTCACGATACGCCAACCGAGAAAGAAGGCTGCAAGTACCAGAATCGGCCATACCGGCTCGTCGATACCCAGCAAAACCAAGTGCAGCAAGCCAAACAGCACCGCAAGCCCAAGCCCGACATGCAGCCAGCGCCAGGCTCGATAGGGAATACGTTTCTCGAAGGTGAGCGCCAGTCCTGCCATCAGCAGGAGTAGCGATAGCCAGCCGAGCCAGACCGGCCATCCCTGATTGAAGGGAGAGAGGGAATACCATGCCAGTTGTCGATCATTCGGCCAGGCGTCAGCGGCAAGAAGCAGCGGATGCGCCAGCAACAAAACATAGGCAGCCATGCCTGCCCAGTGATGCCAGCGATACATTCGTTCCAGCCCACCCAAGCCTTCGGCCAAGCGGCTTTCCCTAAGCATCAGTAAAAGACTGGCAAGCAGAAGACCGCAACCGGCCCAACCCAAAACAATACCTAAGCTACGCGCCAGTCCAAGCCCATCGGGCAGGGCCCAGATAACCGGACCGACTGTCGCGATTAGGATCAGCAACGGGATCGACAGAAAGCGTAGAAGGTGCATGGATGGCTATCGTATCGATCAGATAAAGCTTCAGGGTTTCGGCTTCTCAGTCTTCAGGTGATCGCAGATATCATGTCCGCCACCCGCCATGGCCAAGCCTCGTTGCTGGGCTCGCTCTTCCATCAACTGGTGATGGCTGACCTGATAACTTCGGCAATCTTCAAGCTTGGTAAAGCTGCGAATCTTTGCTTGGTGCTCGATCCGCTCCTCCGGACTCATGAGTTGCCAGCCTCGGGTGTTCGACTCACTGGCCCGCCAGGGGCCTCGTGCCGAAGAGCTACCAATCAGCAATAGTCCGATGACCAGGGCGGTGATGAACTTTGTCTGCATGATCAACTTTCGGCAATTATCCTAGGTGCGACGGTGTTCAATATGACCCGGATACGGCATCAACAGGCTGCCACAAATTAGCTTCGCGACAGCCTGTGCTTCAGAGGAAAGCAATCCGAGCCAGCGTAGGTAGTATTACTTTACGCTGTTCGTGTTCGTTATTGCTCTCCTATAGAGAAGACAACGCTAGTTTGAAGCAGGTGGGGTTGTGGGGGTATGGATGCGGTCACGAGACTGGATGCGATCCTGATCTTTAGTCTGAATTCGTTCCTGATCTCGGGTTTGAGTACGCTCTTGATCTCTTACACGGTCCTGGCTCTGGTCGCGTGTTTGAGTTTGAGTTTGGTCTGCCTGTCCTCCGCGATTCTGGCCGCCAACTGATTGGCCGCCTCCTTGCCCACCACCCATACCTCCTCCGCCACCGCCTCTGGCTTCGGCCACGGTTCCAGCTAACGAGAAGCACGCTACGATTAGCAGGGTAATGATTCTGGACGATTTCATGATTTGCTCCCTTGAAAACAACTAACTGATGAACCCACTTCAATTGTTATAGAACATTAAATTAGAATTTTCTTATAGTGCGACAATTAGTCGCATGGCAAGGTGGATAAGCCTTGGCGTTGGCCGCATGGACATTGCAACCTTGAATCGCTGTGCAAGGGCGTATTTCTGGGAGGGAAATCGATGAGGGTGCCTCAGGATAAACTTCTGGGCTACGGTAAGTCAGGCCATTGCAGGCGTTCGCGCTTTGATGCACAAATACAGCTCAGGCCGATGAGTGAGCTGAGCGCCTGAAGCTCTAAATCAAAGACGTAAGCTGAGTCAGCTACTATCCTGATTGCTTGGGATTTGGCACCACAATGGAAGATTGTGGCCGGGTCGAGGCAGTGCAGTCGAAAATTTGCTCACCGAATACCGGCCGTTCGCCAGGGGTTCTGGAGGCCCTACCTATTGAAATTGGATTACCTCTTCGAGCGGCGGCTCCTGGCCGGCAGTGTGAGTCCGCCAATGGCCGCTTCGCGGCAGGCCAGTTTGAAAAGTTTGGATTTGGATGAATGGCTGCTTCGGAGAAACTCGACTGGCCGGATTGGGCACTCAAGAGACATCCGCGCAGTGAAATATTTCGAGCAGCAACCGCTGCTGCATCGCACAACGCAACCACATTGTTAACCACTGCAAGTGCCAACGGCCTAACGTACGATTTTCCCGTTTCGTGAGTTGGCTCATGAACTGGCACTGGAAACCTCGCCACGCGTGCCATCCCCATTGAATTATGGACTTCCGGTTTGTGCCCCAGGACTAAACCGCTCGCGCGGTAGCAGGCTGCGCATGAGCTGAGATGTATTTTTTGAGATCGCAGGTCTGTTTCCTATGTTGAGGACTGAGGCAATTCGCCTCGATTCTCAAGAGGAGCATCATCATGACCGCTACGACCCCCGCCGTCAGCCCGCTTCGCCAACGCATGATCGACGACATGCGGATGCGCAAGTTTAGCGAAAAGACGCAACTTGATTATGTGCGCGCCGTGCGCAACTTCTCGAAATACCTGAAGCGTTCACCGGATACTGCCCGCGTAGAAGATTTGCGGAATTACCAATTACATCTGGTTGACCATGGCATCTCACCCGCCTCGTTGAACTCGTCCATCAGCGGATTGAAGTTTTTCTTCAACGTCACCCTGGATCGCGGCGACTTGGTGGCCAAGTTGCAGCCGGTGCACATGCCACGCAAACTGCCGGTCATTTTGAGTCGTGAGGAAGTCGCTCGCCTCATTGCGGCAGCGGGCAACCTCAAGCATCAAACCGCGCTGGCACTGGCCTACGGCACCGGGTTGCGAGTCAACGAAGTGGTGACTTTGAAGGTCGGTGACATCGACAGCCAGCGGATGACTTTGCGTGTCGAACAAGGCAAGGGACAGAAAGATCGTTACGCCATGCTCTCGCCGGTGCTGCTTGAACGCCTGCGGGTTTGGTGGCGCGTCGCCCGCGCCCAAGGCAAGATGTTTGATGGCGGCTGGCTGTTCCCCGGTCTGAACCCGATCCGGCCCTTGAGTGCGCGACAACTCAACCGCGCCATCCATAACGCGGCCAACGACGCAGGCATTGAGAAACACATCTCCATGCACTCCCTGCGTCACGCCTTCGCCACTCACCTGCTGGAGCAGAAAGTCGATATCCGACTGATTCAGGTCTTGCTCGGCCACAAAAAACTGGAAACAACGGCGCTTTACGCGCAGGTCGCCACCGAAATTCTGCGCGAGATCGTCAGTCCGCTGGAGATGTTAAACACCGAATAGGTGTGCCATGGAACGGCCTGGCCTGGAGGTGGCAGACATCTTCCGCGCCTACGGTCCGGCATGGCGACGGGCGCAGACAGGGCACCTGAATCTCTCGCAACTGAAGGTCATGTCGGCCATTGAACAGTGCCGCACCGCGGCGCTGGGCGGCCATGTGCTGCGCTGCGATCACTGCCATACACAGGAAATCAGCTATAACTCCTGCCGCAACCGGCACTGCCCGAAGTGTCAGGCCAAGGCAGCGCAACGCTGGCTTGAGGCGCGGCAAGCCGATCTGCTGCCCGTTGAGTATTACCATGTCGTTTTTACCCTGCCGGCACCGATCAGCACCATTGCCTACTACAACAAGGCGGCGATCTACCGGTTGCTGTTCGATGTCGCCGCGGAAACCCTGCTGACCATCGCCGCTGATCCGAAGCGACTTGGCGCAAGAATCGGCGCTACGCTGGTGCTACACACTTGGGGTTCGGCGATGACCCATCATCCACACGTGCATGGCATTGTGCCGGGTGGTGGACTGTCACCCGACGGGGAGCGCTGGGTGGCTTGTCGGCGTGGATTCTTCCTACCAGTGCGGGTGCTCTCTCGCTTGTTTCGACGCCGCTTTGTTGAGGAGCTTGAGAAACTGCACCAGGCTGGACAGCTGAGATTCTTCGGGGATGATGCGCGTTTGGCTGATGCCGTCGCTTTCGCACAATGGCTCGCACCGCTGCGAACAGGGGAGTGGGTTGTCTATGCCAAGCCTCCGTTTGCCGGACCCCAGGCGGTATTGGCTTACCTGTCGCGTTATACCCACCGCGTGGCGATCTCGAACCGGCGACTGATGAGGATGGACGAGCACGGGGTGACGTTTCGCTGGAAGGATTACCGCACCAAGGGGCGGACGCGTCAGAAGACGATGACGCTCTCGCACGATGAGTTCATACGACGCTTTCTTCTGCATGTATTACCCAGTGGTTTCCACCGAATTCGCCATTACGGCCTCCTGGCCAATGCCGGGCGACGGCGGCAACTGGCTCATGTACGTGATCTGCTTAATGTGCCGCCGCCGATCCCTGTGAGCGATGAAGCACCGGTTGCCGCCATCCCGACATTTATTTGTCGATGCTGTGGCGGGATGATGCAAGTCGCTGAGGTCATAATGCGCCAGCAACCGATCCGGGAACCGCCATGATGGCCAACGCTGATTTGGATGACTCAATGGGTAAATTGCCTCGGTCGGCTTCTGGGTTGCCGATGCCGATAGCGGACTGCTGCCGCTTCATGCCAAATCGACCCAATTCAGAGATTCTGGCAACAGGATTGGTCGTGCACTTCGTACGTATTGGCACAAATTTCCTTCATTCAGAGGGGCATCAATCCCTGATGGGCACCATCGCAACGGTCGGGCTGGGTATCAAAACCCCATAGGCGGCACGCCGCCCAATCTCCGTGGCGGCTCCCCGCGGTTTCCTCCTTCGAGGTTTATTCAACGCCTGCCCACACCGGCCAGCGTGCGATCAACCTGCGTCACGTGAAGGGCAGGCATCGAACAAACCTATACCAATACGGACTTTGGTCTCGTGGTTGATTGAAGGGCAGCTTTTCAACAGCAACCGGCCGATTGCTGCGAACAGCCCAGACAGCCGCGTCTTTATCAAGAACCCATAACCAAAACTCGCTCGATGGCCTCGGCCAAAAGCATGGGGTCTTCGGCCCCTGCGAGCATGAGCTTTCGCCCGACGATGAAGGTAGGAACTGCGGTCACACCCCAGGCCCTGGACTCCCTTTCCTGTTCCAGCACAAGCTGATTGTCTTCATCAGAGTTCAAGTATTCGACGATGGCAGTCTCGCTATAGCCACACTCTACAGCGAT
>NZ_SDKK01000096.1 GCF_008107625.1 Zoogloea oleivorans | reverse complement strand
AGGCGGAGAGTACAAACAGCGGGCACGCCCGCTGTTTGCGTCCGCGTTGAACCTCCAGTGAGACTCAGGCGCAGAGACACAATATTGCACACGGCAATTCCCAAACGCTAGCAGGTCGATGCAAAACGCCGAGAAGCCTCGCCAACCGGGACCCTCGCTATTTGATTTCTCATGACTTCATTCCCGGAATTGGATTCCCAATCCCGTTTTGATGCCCATCGAATGGGCCGGGGAATGGGCTTTCGCCCAATTCCGGGTGCCGCTTCATGCCGCACTCCCCGCGCTCTGCAATTTCGCAATTCGCAGCAGGTTGTACGCCGCCGCCGACAGGTAGGCGGCGATCTGGGTTCGGGCTTGGCCGATGAAGCGGGTCTTTCTCATTCCGCCCACCGTCTTCAGCCAGCCGAAGATCTCTTCAACACGCTTTCGTTTCCGCTGGCTGACCTTGTAGCCCTCGGTACAGGTTGTCCGTCCATCGAGCCCTGGTGTCTTGCGTCCATCGATTCGGGCGATATGTGGCTTTATCTTGTGCTCCCGCAGGTGCTGGACGAAGTCCTTCACGTGGTAGCCCTTGTCGGCACCCAGGGTCTTCGGGTGGATCTTCCGCCGCCGCGCACGGGTGAGCAGTTGGCGGGCCGCCTGATGCTCAGCCAGCGTGGCGTCGGTGATGAGCAGATCCACGCACAGACCACTGCGGTTCTCCATGAGGGCATGGCCGCCGTAGCTGAGTTTCGCCGGCTGGCCGTTGCCTTTTCTCATGAGCTTCGCGTCCGGATCAGTGGTGCTCTGGTGGGTGGCGTTGGAACGCTTCTCGCCCTTGAAATCCACCATCCCGGTGCCGTCCCCGGGCTTGGGCGGTTCGTCATCGTCCTTGCGCTTGAAGCTCTTGAAGGAGGCCCAGGCGTCGATCAAGGTGCCATCGACGGTGAAGTGATCGGACGAGAGCAACTTGTCCTTGCGGGCCAGACGCACCACCTCGTCGAAGAAGCGTCGGGCGATGTCGGTTTCCACCAGGCGCTCGCGCAGGCGACTGAAGTTCGATTGATCGAGCCCACCCGATTCCAGGTCCAGATCGAGAAACCAGCGGAACAGCAGGTTGTAATCGAGTTGCTCGCAGAACAACCTGTCGGAGCGCACCGAGTAGAAGGCAATCAGCAATTGGGCCTTGAGCAGGCGCTCCGGCGGAATCGAAGGGCGCCCCGTCCTGGCGTAAAGGCCGTCGAGTTCCGCAGAAATGGCCGACAGTGCCGACTCGGCCAGTCTCTTCACACGACGCAACGGGTGATCAACCGGAATCCGGGACTCGACCGAGAAATAGTGAAACATCGAGGATTGGGGGTCGACTTCGCCGCGCATCGTTGTTCTGCCTGGGGTTCGGGGGATACGGCTAGGACA
>NZ_SDKK01000064.1 GCF_008107625.1 Zoogloea oleivorans | reverse complement strand
ATTGCTTAAAGCACGGATTCGTCTTGCGCTCGGTCATGATTGAAAGCCCATAGGCACCATAAGGTGCGTACTTTACCATTGTAAAGTAGCTCAATACACTACCTTCAGCACCAAATTGAAGAAGGCTAAACACTGTGAAATCCCTATTCCCCCGTACACCGTTTCTCGCCGGCAGCGACGTTGAAGCCAAGCGTGCTGAGCTGCTGCATTACTTCCATGCCACCTTTGACCGCTACGAGTCTGTATTCGATGTGCTGTCCTGCGATGAGGCTTATTACAAGAAGCCCATTACATTACGACATCCCCTGATTTTCTACTTCGGCCACACGGCCACGTTCTTCATCAATAAATTCTTGCTCGCCGGCCTGATTGATAAACGCATCGACCCCAGGCTGGAGTCCATGTTCGCCATCGGCGTGGATGAAATGAGCTGGGATGACCTCGATGACGCCCGGTACGAGTGGCCCACGGTTGCAGAAGTACGCGCCTACCGCAACAAGGCCCGTGAAGTGATTGATGGCGTGATTCGGTACACACCGTTTTCCTTGCCCATCGGCTGGGATGACCCATTCTGGGTCGTACTGATGGGTATTGAGCATGACCGCATCCATCTGGAAACCTCCTCAGTGCTGATGCGTCAGCATGACCTGAAATACGTCAAACCCCATCTCAACTGGCAGCCATGCCGCGACAGTGGCCCTGCCCCCACCAATACGCTGGTGAACATTCCCAGTGGTCGGGTGGTGCTTGGCAGGGACTTCACCGACCCCATCTACGGATGGGACAACGAATACGGGCACCATCAGGTTGAAGTCCCGGCCTTCCAAGCCTCCGGTTATCTGGTGAGTAACGGCGAATTCCTCGAGTTCGTGACAGCCGGTGGCTATACTGACGACAGCCTATGGGGCGAAGAAGGTTTGGGTTGGCGCCGTTTCGCACGGGCAGAGTTTCCCACGTTCTGGGTGCCATCGGCTGATGGCTGGAAGCTGCGCCTGCTGGCCGAAGAAGTGCCGATGCCCTGGGACTGGCCGGTGGAAACCAATTGCCTGGAGGCTCGTGCCTTCTGCCGCTGGAAAGCGCGGGAAACTGGCCAATCGGTGCGCTTGCCGACTGAGGACGAATGGCATCGGATGTATGACCATGTCCATCTGTCTGACGTCCCTCATGATGCGCCAGCGGCTGCCAATCTGCATCTCGACCACTGGGCCTCGAGTTGCCCGGTCAATCGCTTCATCCACGGCGATTTGGCGGATGTGGTGGGTAATGTCTGGCAATGGTGCGAAACGCCGACTTATCCATTCGACGGCTTCGACGTCCATCCCATCTATGACGATTTCACCAGTCCGACCTTTGATGAACGGCACAACATCATCAAGGGCGGCAGCTGGATTGCCACAGGTAATGAGTCACGCCACGCCTCGCGTTATGCCTTCCGCCGCCATTTTTTCCAGCATGCCGGCTTCCGTTACGTGGTGACAGACACACCAGTGACGAACCCCGTGTCGGCCTATGAGACCGATGCCATGGTTTCCCAGTACGCTGAATTCCACTACGGTGAAACGACCCTTGGCGTCCCGAATTTCCCGCAGGCCATGGCCCAACTGGCCATCGACTTCCATCGACGCCACGGCAACGGCAGCACAGGTCGGGCCCTCGACTTGGGATGTGCTACCGGCCGGGCCAGTTTTGAGTTGGCCAAGACTTTCGACAAGGTCATCGGCATCGACTTTTCCGCGCGCTTCATCCAGGTGGGTATCCGACTGGCCGAAACCGGTGCCATCCGGTACATGGTGCCCGAGGAAGGCGAGTTGGTCAGCTACCGCGAACGCCGCCTAGACAGCCTGGGTCTGCTGGAGACTGCACAACGCGTCGAGTTCTGGCAAGGCGATGCCTGCAACCTGAAGGACATCTTCGGCGGCTTCGACCTTATCCTGGCTGCCAACCTCATCGACCGACTTTACGCACCGCGCCGCTTCCTCGATACAGTCTCCGACCGCCTGAACTCGGGCGGCTTGCTGGTACTGGCCTCGCCCTACACCTGGCTGGAGGAGTACACCAAACGCTCCGAGTGGATTGGTGGGTTCAAGAGGGATGGAGAATCCCACACCACCTTGGACGGTCTCAAGGAAATCCTCGGCCGAAATTTCGTCCTGGTCGAAGCCCCCCTCTCGGTTCCCTTCGTCATCCGCGAGACGCGACGCAAGCATCAACACACCCTGAGTGAGGTAACCGTATGGAAGCGCAAGTGATGCCATTGACCAACCCGGACCGCCTCCGCGACCGTGCCTTAGGCGCCCTGATGGGAGCGTTTGTCGGTGATGCCTTGGGTGTCGGCCCCCACTGGTACTACGACCTGGACCAAATGGTCGCCGACTACGGCCCTTGGATTGATTCCTATACACGCCCCAAACCTGGGCGTTATCACGAGGGAGTCGAGCCCGGACAGCCCTCTCAATCTGGCATCCTGTTGGAGATGACGTTGCGCTCTCTGGCGGACTGTAGCGGCTATGACGAAGCAGATTTTTGCCTGCGCCTGGACGGAGAGCTTTTCCCCCAACTCGACGGCACCTCGATGAATGGCCCTGGTGGCTACACCAGCCAATCCATTCGGGATGCCTGGCGCAACCGAGTCCAAGAAGGGCTGGCTTGGGGGAGCTTCGGTAGTGATGTCGATAACACGGAGGCAGCCGAACGTATTATCGCTATTGCGGTGCGCTATGCGCTCAATCCGGCCAAACTGGCATGGGCAGTGACTGCCAATACAGCGCTAACTCAAACAAACAGTAACGTCCTGACTACAACGACCACATACGGTGCGGTACTGGGTATGTTGGTGGAAGGGCATCGATTTGATGCCGACATATCCGACAAACTCATGGACCGTATCAAGGCCGACAAACGAATCGCTCGCTTCAATTCAGCAGTGCAACCACTCCACGCTGCCGCTCAGGGAAGGCTAGAGGTACAAATACACACCGACTGTCAGCCATGTATGGAGACGTTCTTTCCTTCTCACGATGCCTTGGTGACGCCATCGGGCGTCGCCCGGGCAGCACACGACTCGGGAATTCGCATCGAACCTGCCTCCAAAGTAAGTTTGCTCTACGGCCTTCCTTGCGGGGTCCATCACCAGTTTCCTGCTGCCTACTACCTGACGGCCCGCTTCCAAGACGACTTCGAATCTGCCGTGCTGCACGCCCTAAACGGTGGTGGTCAGAACCAGGCACGCGCCATGCTGACAGGCGCTCTCAGTGGCGCGATGGTTGGCCTGTCCGGTATTCCCCGGCGATTCATCGATGGCCTAGAGCGCGCTGAAGTGCTGCTGGCACTGGCTGAGAGGCTGGTTGGCGATATGCAAAGTCAGGCGCAGAGAAATGACTCACATGGATATTTCATCGATGAGAGACGTTGCCTATGAACCCGTCGCAGCCTTTGACCATTGAAATTGTTTCCGACGTTGTCTGTCCGTGGTGCTTCATAGGATTGCGTCGGCTGGACTTGGCCCTCGAGGCTGTCCGGCGCAGGCATCCTGATATTCGTTGCATCAAGCGTTGGCGCCCGTTCTTCCTGAATCCCAGCGTGTCGCCAGAGGGTGAGCCTTACCTGCCTCACCTGGTTAAGAAGTTTGGTGGCCCCGAACGGGTTCAAGCGGCATTCCAACATGTGCGTGATGCTGGCGCTGCCTATGGACTGGATTACCGGTTTGAAGACATCAAGGTCCTAGTCAATACGTTTCAGGCGCATCGACTCATTCACTGGGCACAACAAAGCGGCGATGCGCAGATTTTGGTAGAGCGGCTATTAATAGGGCAGTTTCAGCGCGGAGAGAACCTTGGTGATAAGGCTGTCCTTGCCAACATCGCTGTAGAGTGTGGCTA
>NZ_SDKK01000073.1 GCF_008107625.1 Zoogloea oleivorans | reverse complement strand
GATGCCGCCACCCAGGGCATCGAGATCTACGCCGAACACAGCGAGGATGCACGCCTCAATCCCGGCAAGCACCCCAATATCGACCGTCTGATCGGTCTGGTGGAGCGGGGCGAGACGCTACGGGTGAAGCACGTTTTCGCGACCTGAGCATTTCACGCATCGCAAACAGAAAGGGCTGCCGCTTGGCAGCCCTTTTTTTGTGGATCGGGTTGAAGCGCGACCTGCAGGTCAGGCGTCTGCGCGCCGTCGCATGGCCAGCAACCGGATGAGGCCGAGGCCGATGGCGATGCCGAGCGAATCGGCCAGCCAGTCCAGGGGGTCGCCGACCCGGTTGGTGGTGAGTTGGTCCTGGGCCACCTCGATCAGCAGCCCGTAGAGCACCAGCCCGCCTGCGACCCGCGAGGCCCGAGAGGGCCAGCCGGCCCAGCCCATCAGCATCAGTACGGCGAAGGCACCGCAGTGCTCGACCTTGTCCTGGAAGGCGACGACCATCGGGACCATGGGTAGCGGAATCATCGCCAGCGCGAAGATCACTACCAGGGCGACGATGAAGGTGCTGCGCACGACGAAAGGGGGAATGCGGGAGAGCATGGGATGACGGAAGTGGGATGCAGCTGGCATTGTAGCGGCCCGGATTCAGATGCGGGCGGCTTCCCGGGCTTGCCGTCGAGCGGCCAGCCATTCCCACACCAGTCCGCTGGGGGAGTCCTGTCCGGTGAGGACGAACTTGAGGGTGTGGCCGTTGAAAAGGGTCAGGGCGAGGTCCTTGCGGGCCCGTTCGCTGCCGACGAAAAGGATTTGGTCACCGAGGCGGACTTCCTGTTCATCCTCCGGCAGCAGGCGTGGTGGATCGCCTTCGCGCAGTAGCAGCAAGGCCCGGCAGGGGAGTTCCGGGCGGTCGGTTTCCGGAGCGCGCAGCAGGTCGGCGAGGCGCAGCTTTTGTTCGTGGCGCATCAGCATGCGATAGACGGAGGGTGCCTGGGCGAGGTTGATGGCCACGCTCCACACGGCCGGCACGTCCCAGCCGAAGCGGCCGGTCAGCTCGTCCAGCAGGGTCTTGGCCCAGGTGCCGTCGGCATGCCGGACGGTGTCGAGAAAAGGGGCGAGGAGCGGTGTGGTCAGAATGGCCAGACATTCGTGGGCGACGATCTCGCTGGGCACCATCGCGAAGTCGGACTCGAAGGCGTCGAACAGGGCCCGGTTGGCAACCTGATTCTGGCGCAGCACGGTGAACAGCCGGGGGTTGAGCTCCCGCGCGGTGACGACGATGGACAGGTTGTTCACATCGTTGCCGGTGGCCGCGACGATGCCGACCGCATCGGCGATGCCGGCGGCGCGCAGGGCCTCCGTGCCGGTGCCGTCGCCCTTGACCCAGGTGTGGGTCGGGTCGGCGGGCGGGGCCCGGTCGATGATGCTGACTGGCAGGTCGGCGTTCTCCAGCGCTTCGGTCATGACCTTGCCGAAGCTGCCGTAGCCGCACAGCACCCATTTGCCACGGGGCGGTTCGCGGTGGCGGGTGATGGTGGTGCCGGGCAGACCGGTGAGCCACAAGAGCAGGTTGTAGGCCGCTGGCGAGTGCAGGGCCAGGGCCATGTATTCGCCGAACTTCTCGAAGGGGTTGATGATGTGGCGGGTGCCGAAGGAGGCCATGTTGGCGACCGTATCGGTGTGCTCGGCGCGGCACAGGGCGGGCAGGGCAGGGGCCAGCAGGCGGGCGGCGATGGCCACGGCCAGGTTGGTGTTGTCGTCGTTGGTGAGGGCGATCACGCCGCGGCAATAGCGGCTGGTGAGTCCGGCAAAAATCAGCGTGTCGGGCTTGCCCGCATCGGCGCACAGGGCCGGCATGTCGGCCGAGTAGCTCTGCAGTTCGAGGTCGCCGACCTTGGCTTCGTCCAGTTCGATGACCACCGCCCGGTAGCCCAGTTCATCCAGCGCCTTACAGATCAGGCGGCCGGTTTCGCCGTAGCCGCAGACCAGGAAGAAGTGCTCCCGCAGACGCCGCACCTGGCGCGAAAAGCGCTGCACGGCCACTGCGTTGAGGAAGTTCTTGTCCTGCAGCATCGCGAACACGGTGCCCAGTGTGTAGGCCCAGCCGATCACCGACAGGTAGATGCACAAGGTCACCCACAGGCGCTGCTGCTCGGAAAAAGCGTAGGGAATCTCGCCAAAGCCAATGGTCGTGGCGGTATAGCTGAAGAAGTAGGTGGCGTGGAAGAAGCTCAGGCGCTGGATTGCCCCATTGGCATCCAGCGGGCCGGGCACCAGCGTGAGCCCGAGCACCGACACCGCGAAGATCACTATCAGGACGATCAGCGGCGGACGCAGCCGCCGCAGGACGAGAAAGATCGTGCTGGTGGGGGTGCTGCCGGCGTCCATGCCCTTAGCGACGCTGCATGATGGTTTCGGCCATCAGGATGACCACCGAGATCACGTTGGCGAAGAGCGCGCCGCCCGACAGCGACACGATGCTCGACATGGCGCCAGCGGTGAGCCCGGTGCCGGCAACGTGGATCGTGTAGCCCCACACCATCGCCGCGGCCAGCAGTTGCAGGTCGGCCACCAGGCTGGTGGCCAGGTGCACCGCGCCAATCTGGGTGCGGTCGCCAAACTTGAGTACGGTGGCGATCAGGTTCACCACGATGGCCGCGAAGAGCTCGTAGATGTCGTGATGGACCGGGTTGTCGATGTCGCCGATGAAGAAGCCGAAGTTGAGGGTGGCGGCGAAAACAATGAAGAAACCGAAGATGACTTTCTCGAGGTTCATCGGGGGGCGCGGGTAGAAGGGGAGTGGCGGAATGCTACACCGGAATGGAAACGACAAACGGGCCGCAATCGCGGCCCGTTTGTCGTTTTCCTGTGGGTCGGACTT
>NZ_SDKK01000055.1 GCF_008107625.1 Zoogloea oleivorans | reverse complement strand
CAAGTCCGAGCGCGGCCCCGTGGCCATCGAGGCCATCAAGGACAACAAGTCCGCTTATCTGATGGCCGTCGGCGGCGCCGCCTACCTGGTGGCCAAGGCCATCAAGTCGGCCAAGGTCGTCGGTTTTGCCGACCTGGGCATGGAAGCCATCTACGAGTTCGACGTGGAAAACATGCCCGTCACCGTGGCGGTGGATTCCTCGGGCACCAGCGTGCACGAAACCGGCCCGAAGGAATGGCAGGCCAAGATCGGCAAGATTCCGGTCACGATCGCCTGACCCAAGACGCTTCCGACAGTCATGAAAAACCCGGCCTGGTGCCGGGTTTTTCATGAGAACAATGGTGTTCTTTGCTTATCCTGAACAAACCTTGCAATACCGGAGCATGTAAAATTTTTCAGCAGCAGGCCCGGTCAGAGAAACGGACCTGCTCAACGCCCACGGCATGCCCCTTGTGTGCAGACCTGGATTATTGCTCACCCCAATTGACAACCGATTCCGATGCACGCAAACGCGCCTTCCCCAGGCATACGCGTCGATAGTCGCAAACTGAATCGCTCATCCATCTGGATAGGCGTGCTGGCTTTTTTTTGCAGCCTGCTGTGGCTGAACGGTGGCACCGGGGATCTGGGCCTGAGTGCCTACCTGCCCGTGCACACGGCCATGGAGACCGCCGCCATCGTCGTTGCCATGCTGGTCTTCGGGATCGCCTGGAACGCCTACTCCGACGAGCGGCCAGGCAATGTCGTACTGATTGGCGTCGTACTGCTCGGCTCCGCGCTCCTCGACTTCGGACACATGTGCGGCTATCGCGGAATGCCCGACTTCGTCACCCCGTCCAGTCCGCAAAAGGCGATCGTTTTCTGGCTGGGTGCCCGTTACCTGGTGGCCTTCGGCTTGCTGACCATCGCCCTGCGGCCCTGGCAGCCCATGCTGGGTTCGCGCAGTCGCTACAGCATTCTGGCCGGCGTACTGGTCTACGTGGCCATCATCTACTGGCTGGAGCTGTTCCAGCCAAGCCTGCTGCCGGATTTCTTCATCCCCGGGCGCGGCCTCACCAACCTGAAGATCGGCCTGGAGTATGGACTGGTCGCCCTCTACGGGCTGAGTGCCCTGATTTTCTACCGGCAGGCCCGTCACGGCGCCGCCTTCAATGCCACCGATCTGTTCGCCGCCGCAGGTATCGCCGTGCTGTCGGAGCTGTGCTTCACGCTCTACGCTTCAGTCAGTGACGCCTTCAATTTCGTCGGCCATGTGTACAAGATCATTTCCTGCGCCTTCCTTTATCGGGCGGTCTTTGTGCACAGCGTGCGCCAGCCCTTCCACGCCCTGCGGCAGGCTCTGGCGAAGGAAAAGCTGTGGGCTGCCGAGCAGCATTCCTTCGTGCGCACCCTCGACATGCTCGACGAAGCGGTGCTCGAACTCCTGCCCGACGGCCGCATTGCCCGGGCCAACAACGGATGGTGGCAACTGGCGGGACGCACGCCGGCCGGAAGCCTGCTCGCCGAAGCGGTCCACCCGGAAGACCGCAGCGCCTTCGAGAAATGTCTGCAAAACTTACTGGAAGGCCTGAAGGACGAGCTGCATGGCCGCTTCCGCTTCATGGCCGAGGCCTCCTACGAGCGCTGGATGGATTGCCGCTTCGTCGTCGAGCGCGATCAGGATGAGCGGATCGTCGGCGTCCGCGGCGTGCTGCGCGACATCACCAAGACCTACCTGCAGGAGCGCCACATCGCTCACATGGCACTGCACGACGCGCTGACCGGGCTGCCCAACCGGGTTTTGCTCGAAGACCGCATCCACAAGACCATCCAGCTCGCCCGGCGCAGTCAGGAATGCCTCGCCGTATGCTTCATCGATCTCGATCACTTCAAGAACATCAACGATGCCTACGGTCACAAGACCGGTGACGCCCTGCTGCTGGCCATGGCCCAAACTCTCGAAAGCAGCCTGCGCGACGGGGACACGGTGGCACGCTGGGGCGGCGACGAATTCGTGGCACTACTGCCCCGCCTGGCCGGCCCGGACGGCGCACGTGAGGTGGCACGCAAACTGGTCAGCGTCATGAACCAGACCTTCGAACTCGAAGGGCAGCCCATCAATGCCACCTTCAGCATGGGCATCTCCCTGTACCCCGACGATGGCGACAGCGTGGAAACGCTCCTCGCCCATGCCGATCGGGCCATGTTCTACGCCAAATCCCAGGGGCGGAACAACTTTCAGCTGTTCAACGACATGTCGGCCAAGGGGCTGGGAAAGAAGGAGCTGTACATCCAGGCCCGACTTGCCCAGGCCATTCGCGACGGACGGATCACCACCTGGTTCCAGCCGCAGGTCACCGCCAAAAGCGGAGCCGATGGCGTGCGCCGACTGACCGGCGTCGAGGCCCTGGCTCGCTGGCACGATGCCGACCTGGGCTGGATCTCGCCGGGAAGCTTCATCCCGATGGCGGAAAACCTCGGCCTCATCAACGACCTCGGCCAGCTTGTACGACGCCAGGCACTCAACCAGTTCCAGCGCTGGCGAACCGTCCGTCCCGACCTGCTGCTGTCCCTGAACATTTCCAAACGCCAGCTGTTTGCGCCGGACTTTGTCGATGCGCTGATCGAGGATGCCCGCCGCTATGGCATTCCCCCTGCGGCCCTGGTTCTGGAAGTGACAGAATCGGTGGCCTTGATGGAGGTGGAATGTGCCGAAGAGCGCCTGTGCCAGCTTGTAGATGCCGGCTTCACGCTGTCCATCGACGATTTCGGCACTGGCTACGCATCGCTCTCGCAATTGCACGAGCTGCCGGTCGGCGAACTGAAAATCGATATTTCGTTTGTCCAGCGGGTGCACACGGCAGACGGCCTGCGCATATTGCAGGCGATCGTGCACCTGGCCCGGGCCCTGGGCCTGCGGACGGTTGCCGAGGGCGTGGAAGATGCCGCCACCACGGCCACCCTGTGCGAACTGGAAGTCGACATCCTGCAGGGCTACCATTTCGGCCGGGCGTGTCCGGCCGAAGAGCTGGAGAAACTCGCGTTATTCACCGCTGGCGCCGTCGAGCCAGCCCGGCCGGCGCCTTACCTGATGACTTCGATGATCTCGACGCCCATCTCGTAAAGACCCGCCTGCTCAAGCCCATCGCAACGACGCACCCGGACGCGGGCATGCAGCGGCATGTAGGCGCCCCCCTGCTCGGGTGGCAGGACGGCCACCTCGAAGACTTCGTCCATGCGGGGAATATGGCTGGAATGAATGGTCATGCCGCCAACACCCAGCTCGATACAGGTGCCGACGATGGCCGACGCGTTGCCCGGGAGCTTGATTCCCACCTTGGTACCCAGAGGGATGCGGCGATCCCTGCGGCGTTCGGTCATGCGGTCCATGTCGAGCATCCGTACATTCGAATCGGACACCTTACGAAACTCGGCCCTGCGCCGCAAGGCTCCGAAACGCTTGCAGGCGGGCCTGCGTCTCACTGCAGGCGAGATTTCTCCTGCGCATCCTGCCGCACCAGGCGCACTTCGCCATAGGCTACCCGCTGGGAAAACGGCCGGGAGCTTTCCAGCCCTTCCTGCCAGGACAACACTTCGTAAGAACCGTAGCCAGGCTGGCCAGCGAGCTGGGCGGCGCGGCGGGCAAAAACCTGATGCGCTTCTCCGGCCCCGCCGCTGTGCACCGCCTTCATGCGCAGGGCGAGCATGTAGCGATCCTCGCTCTGACGGGCTTCCTGGATGCTCCAGTTCGGCGCCAGCGGATCCATGACCAGATAAANNCCGGCATCGGATGCCGCTACCGCCACCGCCGGCACCAGCAGCCAGTCCCGCGACGGGGTACTGCTGCAGCCGCCCAGGAGCAGCATCAGCCAGAAGGCAAAAGCCCGCCGCAGAAGAATCGACATCGACTCAGTTCAGGAAGTTGAACAGGGACAGGTTACTGACCTTCAGAAAGCTTTGCTGGGCCGCCTCCAGGAAGAGCTTTTGCTGGGTCAGGTCGCTCACCACCTTGGCGTAATCGGCATCCTCCAGGCGGGACAGGGTCTCGTCATATTGCAGGGCCAGGTCACCGTTAACGCTCTCCTGGGTTTCGACCTCCACCATCCGCGAACCAACACCGGACTGAACCCGGGAGATGCTGTCCTGGGCCGCGTCCATGCCGGCAATCGCCTGCCTGCCGCCAAACTGGGTAACCGCCTTGTTGCCCGAGCTGAGGGCACTCACGAAATTGCCGATCACATCGAAGGTGCTCGCCACATTGGACACCGAGAAGGTGTCGCCGGCGTTGGCCGTCCCGGTCAGCGTCAGGCTGACACCCGCAAAGCCGAGGGTCGTATCGCTGCCGCTGGCGGTCACGGTGGGAACGATCGGCGAGGCATGGGTCGGATCGTTGGTGGAGTCGAAAACCTGGTAGGTCGGCCCGGCACCGACACTGACCGCGTAGCTGTGCCCGTTGTAACCGGACAAGGACATGGCTGAAGTCATCGCCGTGCCAGTATTGCCGGCACCCGAAAGCGCAAAGGCCGAGCCGTTGGCCGCGCGGATGTTGTTGAAGATGTCGTCACCGGAGCTGGTGATCGGCAGATTGCGCGAGGACGAGATCTGCAGGGTGCGGGCACCCTGATCGCCCTGATAGGTGACNNCCCGCCGATGAAAGGCTGGGCGTTACTGCGATAGCCCGCAAAGACAAACTCGCCGGTGGAGTCCTGGCTGTTGGCGATGCCCTGCAGGGCCGAAAACTGCTCTTTCAGGTCGGAGGCGATGGTGGACTGCTCGGCCGCCGTGTAGGCCCCGTTGCCCGACTCGACCGCCCGGGTCCGTACGTAGGTCACCAGATCGGTGGCAGCACTGAGCTTGCTGTCCACCAGCTTGAGGGCATCGTTGGCGTAGCCCTGATTGGAGATGTAGAGGGCGTTGACGCTCTTCGACTGGGAGACTTCCAGGGCCCGCGCCGAAGCCACCGGGTCGTCGGAGGGCGTGAGGATGCGCCGGCCGGTGGCCACCTGTTGCTGGGTGTTGAGCAACTGGCTGTTCTGCTTCTGGATCGACGCGAGACCGCTGTCGTAGATCATGCCGGTAGTGACACGCATGACGGTTCTCCTTACTGACCGAGGGCCAGCACTTGATCAAAGAGTTTGGAGGCGATGTTCATGACCTTGCCCGCCGCCTGGTATGCCTGTTGATAACGGATCAGATTGGCGGCTTCTTCATCGAGATTTACACCGGCTACCGATTGCTGGGCCTGGGTGGCCTGATTCACCAGACTTTCCTGGGCGTCACGGTTAACCTTCACTTCGCGGGCCTTGTTGCCGACCGCACTGACGGTTTGGGAATACACCGACTGGAAGGTAGCTGACGGGGAGCCATTGGCCGACAGCAGGGTCTTGGTCGTCTGCAGATTGCCGAGCTGCACGGCGTTGCGGCTATCGGACACACCGCCGGCGTTGGGGCCCAGCGTGAAGCTGTCCTGATCCTGCATCGCTCCCGAAAGCGTGAAGGACACACCGCCGACGGCGATGCTCATGCCAGAAGAGTAGGGAACGGACGCCACCGGGGCGGCGAGGGTAATCGGGCTGCCGCTGAGCGGTGTGTAGGTAACCGGCAAGGTGGCTGGAAAACCGGAGATGTTGCCGCCCGAATAGGTGAGCTTGAGGGGAGCCGCGGCGGTGCCGAAG
The DNA here is from genome assembly GCF_008107625.1 of Zoogloea oleivorans. GTDB lineage: Bacteria > Pseudomonadota > Gammaproteobacteria > Burkholderiales > Rhodocyclaceae > Zoogloea > Zoogloea oleivorans. Next base: position 486 of record NZ_SDKK01000055.1, on the reverse strand, counting down.
CTGGCCAGATCGGTGGTGCTCGACACGACCGGTGCGCTGATGCTGGCAGTTCCCAGATTGCCGCTGGTGGCCGCCGAGGCAATCGGCGCCGCAGCAGCGACCATGCGGGTGTCGGAAATCGACACCCCAATATTGGCGGCGGCATTACGGGTCGGCAGGATCATGAAGCTGTCGCCCACCGTGGAAGTGGCCGCCGGGGTGATGCTCAGGCCGATATTGGCGGCCGTCACCGAAGCGCCATCGGAAATCCGGGTCAGGGAGTAGCCGCCGGTGGTATTGGTAAAGGTCAGCTTGTAGTCGTCGCCCGAGAGCTTGGAAACATCGGCGAAATCCACCTGGGGCGAGGCGGTGCTGGCATCGGAAAAACGCTGTACGCCCACCGTCGGCGGAGTGAAGAAATTGGTCCCCGGATTGCCGTTGAGATCCTGCCCGAGCAAATGCTGAGCGTTGAAGGTGGTGCTCATGCCCACAGCAATCAGGCCGAGC
>NZ_SDKK01000069.1 GCF_008107625.1 Zoogloea oleivorans | reverse complement strand
AACCACGAAGAAGGTGTGGGTGGACACGGCCTCTACGAAGCGACCAAGGGCAAGTAGTCCCGACGGGACTCACTTGTCGATCCGACGCGACCGCACTCAAGCCTTGGCACTCAGTTGAGGGCCAGCAGCTATGTTTCATCCAGCAACAAGGCGGCCCAACAACATAACAAGCCGCTGACAAAACTGTCATCGGACGGTTTGGCTCCCGTAAGGAGCCATCGTCCATCATACAAGTGCAGGATCACCTGCACACAGCCTGAAGGAGAGAGAAATGCTGAAGAAAATGCTGGTCGTGGTCGCGCTGAGCATCATAGGTACAACGGGCGCATTCGCTTCTGATGAGGCGCGGGCGGCAGCGAAAGAGGTCATCGAGCTGAAAGATGGCTCGACGGTCTATATCTTCAAGGACGGAAAAATGGCCATGGAAGACAAGTACGGCCGGGCGACTCGCATGAAGAAAGAAACCGTCATGGAAGCCAAGGATGGCCGGAAGATCATCATGCATGGCGATGAGGTCATGCGGCTTGACTCGCTACTACGACATGGTGACGGTAGCTAGTAGTCCCGTAAGTACATGAGTTACAGGGGAGCCCTCAATGCACCCTGAGGCAGCTTGGGGGCTCACGAGATTCATTGTCGATGGCGACTAGTCTCAAAATGCACATCAGAACATTCTGGCGATGGCTTCCACAGGCTTGATGCCAACTCCGAACCGGGCGATGGCTTCCCGGTGTTGGCGTAGCTCTCCGTACGGTAGGTAGCGGATGTTGAGTTCCCGAACCTGCGAGAACGCGGGTCGCTGCACCTGCTGCCGGACATCGGCTTCTCGCTCATCCGGGGCGACGAGGAACAGATGATGGCGCTGGGCTGCACCACCAGACAAGGCCAGATCCAGCAGCCGAACGATGCCGGAGTAGATTGAGGTCGTATGTTCGACCTCGAACGCTGCCACCACTGCGCCAGACTCTCGTTCCAGCCAGATCACATCGATGAGCCGCACCGCGTCAGCCCCTTCATTTTGCAAAGCCGGGGGTAAGACTGTGAGACACCCGTCGGCGAGACGCCCTCCGCCATAGGGCCGACTCTGATCGTTGCTGGCAATCCACACCGAGAACCCCAGGGCCAGCCCCAGGTCTCTCAGCCACCCTTGCACTTCGGTGTGTCCCTCGTCGGAGACCCGGTTCTTGTCAAGTTGCTTGGTAAAGGCGGCGGTTTCCTCCCGGACTGCGGCCAGATCCTTGGCCCAGGCATCGGTTGCTTTGACATCCCCCTCGGCGGGGGGAAAAGGGTAGCGCTCCATGCCCAGGTCGAACATAAGCCCGGCCACGGCACCCAGATCATTGGACAGAAGATCCCGGTGGCGCTGGTTGAACTCGATGAGCCCCTGCCGCATCGCGAGGTAATGATCCCAGCGCCCGAGCTTGACCGCAGCGCCGGTCAGGGCGTTGTAGCCTTTGACGATGGCCGTATTGAACGGGACGACGATCGTGGGATGAATGAAGTAAAGCAGGTTGGCCGCGGCTGGCCCCAGGCCCTTGATGCCCTTGGCTTCGAGCGTGCGGATCGCTTGGAGCACGTCGGCCTCCTTGGTGCAGCAATCACACGCATGCAGCAACCGTCCAAAGGCACGTTGATTGTCCCGGTCTTCGTAGATATCCGGAATCCTCAGTTTGGGCTTCCATAGGAACGCATGGTCGGCCCCCTTGAAGATCTGACGCTGCTCGGCAATCGAGGCCACGACCGTTTGGAGAGAAGATCCTTGATAGACATTGCCGAAGTTGCCTTCGTCGATCTCCTTGATAACCTGGCCGATTCCACGCCGGATCGAGCGGAAGTTCTTCAGTCGTTCGGGCCACAAGAACCAGGACTGGTAGGTTCCATTCGGGTCTTGCTTCCAGCGATCAATCAAGAGACGGGTAGTTTCAGACATGCAGATGGAAGGCAGAACAGGTAGTCGATCAGGGTATCACCAACCGAAGGCTCGACGGGACTCGCACCTACCGAACACGTCCTGCACCTAGCGTGAACTACACAACCGGCGGCAATACACCCAGCTTGAAGTAGCGCGACAACGCCTCATGGAGACGTTGTCGTAGTTCGTTCGGATCTGCCCGCGTGATCGTGACGTACAACGCAGGGGCGATATCCATGAACGCGGTCGCGATGCGCGGATCAAAGTGACTTCCGGATTCGCGCAGGATGATCTGCATGGCCTCGTCGAGCCCCATCGGCGACTTGTAGGAGCGCTCGGAAGTGAGCGCGTCGAATACGTCCACGACGGCGAAGATCCGGGCGATGAGGGGAATTCCCTCGTCGCGCAAACCATCGGGGTAACCTTTTCCGTCCAGACGTTCGTGGTGGTGCCGGATGATCACGGCAGCCTCCTGCAACCAGGGGTTTCCGGTGACGATCTCAGTACCTAGGACCGGATGCGTCTGCATGACCAGGAGTTCGGCAGGCGTCAGCGAGCCCCCCTTCAGGAGGATGCTGTCGGGAATCCCGATCTTGCCCACGTCGTGCAGAAAGGCACCGGCAACCAGGTGCGAGATATCTTCCGCCGAGACCCCCAGTGCTTCAGCCAAACCAATCGCGTAGAGCGTGACTCGATAGTTGTGGGCATCGGTACCGGAATCCTTCTTGGCCACGGCGTTTCCCAGGGAGCGGATCAGCGACAGGTTGGAGTCCAGCAAGGAACGGGACAAGTCCGTTGAGCGCCGCAGCAAAGCCAGCATCAGGGGATATAGAACCAGCGCTGTCGCCACCACGGCGCCAATAGCGGTAAGCGCCCCCGTGCGAACCTGGTCCCGTTGAGCCTGGAGAGTTTCCGCATCGAGCCGGCTGAGGGTCCTCACATATCCGACAAGACGCCCATCGCTACCGGAGATCGGGACAACGACGTGGATCAGATGCTCGGAACCCACTTCGATCCAGGTGCGGTGGATCTGGTGCCCCTCGGGACGTTTCAAGGTTTGGGCACGAAGCACGTCTATCAGCGAAACGGTGCTACTCCCCCAGTTCTCGTAAACCGGACTGCCATCACGATCAAAGACCTGCAGCCCGACAAAACGACTCTTGTCCAGCAAGCGCTCCAGTTCGTCATGACCGTCAGGCCGGCCGGCGCTAACGATCACCTGCATCGCAGGCGTGGCGAAATGGCGGGCGCTGCGGGTGGCCTGCTCCAGTGCAGCCTGTTCCGCCCGGTAGGTTTCAACGAAATAAGCAACACCACCGGCAAT
>NZ_SDKK01000037.1:28141-36047 GCF_008107625.1 Zoogloea oleivorans | reverse complement strand
CGGACTTCAGTCCGACATCGCCCGTTCAGCCAGCCGCGTCGGACTAAAGTCCGACCCACAAAACCACGTCCCTCCCCGTGGATCGGACTTCAGTCCGACTTCCCCCCGCCGCGCTCCGCAGTCGGACTAAAGTCCGACCCACACAACCACGCGCCTCCCTGTGGGTCGGACTTCAGTCCGATGCGGCTGGCTGAACGCGCGATGTCGGACTAAAGTCCGACCCACAGATACAGTCCGACTCACACAATCTTTTTCGGAATCGCTGCTCATGCCTGTTTTTGTCGACACCCTGCGGGACATCGTTGGCTCCGCTCATTGCCTGACGGCCGACGCCGATATGGCGCCGTTTCTTACCGACTGGCGGGGGCGCTATACGGGCAGGGCGCGGGCGGTGGTGATGCCGGCCGACACCGCCGAGGTCGCGGCCGTGATGCGCGCCTGTGCCGCTGCCGGTTGTCCGGTAGTGCCGCAAGGCGGAAACACCGGCCTGTGCGGCGGAGCGACGCCCCTCGACGACGGCGCCGCCATCGTCATCAACCTGTCGCGGCTGCGGCGGATTCGCCACGTGGACGCCGCCAACAACGCCATCACCGTCGAAGCCGGCGTGCCGCTGGCCCTGGTACAGGCCGCGGCGGAGGAGGCCGACCGCCTCTTTCCCCTGTCCCTGGCCAGCGAAGGCTCCTGCGAAGTCGGCGGCGTGATCTCCACCAACGCGGGCGGCGTGCAAGTGCTGCGCTACGGCAACACCCGCGAACTGGTACTCGGGCTGGAAGTTGTCCTGCCCAGCGGAGAAATCTGGCATGGCCTGCGCGCGCTGCGCAAGGACAACACCGGCTACGACCTCAAGCAGCTCTTCATCGGCGCCGAAGGCACCCTCGGCATCGTCACCGCCGCCACGCTCAAACTCTTTGCGCGTCCGCGCTGTGCCGTCACCGCCTGGCTGGCGGTACTCGACCCGGCCGCGGCGGTGGGCCTGCTGGCACGTCTGCGTGGCGTGGCCGGCGACCGGGTGACCGCCTTCGAACTGATCAGTCGCCCGTCCCTTGAGCTAGTGCTGCAACACATTCCCGGCGCCCGCGACCCGCTCGACCGCGCCTGTCCCTGGTATGTGCTCACCGAGCTGACCGACACCCAGGCCGGCAGCAATCTGGCAACGCTCCTCGACGCCGAACTCGAACAGGCCATCGCCGATGGCGCCGTACTCGACGGCACCGTTGCGGCCACCGGCGCCCAGGCAAGTGCCCTGTGGAGCCTGCGCGAGAACATCTCCGAAGCCCAGAAGCGCGAAGGCGTCAGCATCAAGCACGACATCTCGGTACCCGTCAGCGCCATCCCGGAATTCCTCGACCGCGCCAGCCTGGCCCTGCAGGCCTGCCACCCCGGCATCCGCATCGTGGCCTTCGGGCACCTGGGCGACGGCAACCTGCACTACAACCTGTCCCGTCCCAGCCGCGACGAAAACGCCACCTTCATTGCGCGCACCGAGGAGGTCGGGCGCATCGTTCACGATCTCGTGCATGCACTCAACGGCTCCATCTCGGCCGAGCATGGCATCGGTCAGCTCAAGCGAGAACTCATGCCGCGCTACAAGGCCAGCCTCGAACTCGAACTCATGCGGGGTATCAAGGCGCTTTTCGATCCACAAATGCTGATGAACCCCGGCAAGGTTCTTTAGGCGGTCAGTCTTCCAGGATTTGTCAGATTTTTTTACACAGGGGCCTGTTTGACGACGCCCACAATGGGAATGTCCATAAGAAACGGACCCTTGCTTTGTTCGGCATAATATTTGCTATTGATTGAATATTGCGGCGCAATGTGTTCGCGCAAAGAATTCCCGGAATTGTGTCGCAGCCCACAATATTCATTCATGATTTTTTTGAAAGGATCCCGCATGATCAAGAAACAGATCGTCCTCGCCCTTGGCGCGGCACTGACCCTCGGCAGCGCTTCCGTTGCGCACTCCGCTGTTTTCACCTCGACGGCCAATTTCTCCGGCCAGTTCCACATTTCCGGTTTTGCCGATGGCACCCCGAACGTCTACACGATCGCGCTGACCGGCCTGACCGGCCTGCTGGATCTGAACCTTCCGGCCAACAACGTCGTCAGCGCCGAGCGCAAGGGTCTTGTCACCATCGACTACACCCCGGCCATCGCTGGTCCGGAACTGGTCTCCAACACGCCCAACTTCGTTCCCCTCGGCACTGCTGCCGTCACCAACAGCGGTATCGTTGGTAACCACTTCATTTACGACTTCACCACCAACACCTTCACCTCTGACGGCAATGCCGTTACGGGCGGTGCGTTCAGTGCTTCCGCCAGCAGCCTCAATCTGCTGCTTGGCAACATCTTCGGACCCCTCGGCGCTGGTATCGGTACCGGCTCCCTGTCCGTAGTGCACACCCTGGGCGGCACCGCAGGCAACGGCACCTGGACCATCGACGTCAGCGAAACCGATGTTGGCGGTACCGGCTTCAGCGGCTTGTTCGCTACGCTGGACTCCATCCCCGCCAACAACCCGTTCGGCCTGCCGGCTAGCCTCACTGACGGCCAGTTCGACGGTTCTTTCAGCGTTATCGGCGGTGTTGTCCGCGCGACCGTTCCGGAACCCACCTCCATGGCGCTGCTGGGCCTTGGCATGGCCGGTCTGGCTGCTGCCCGTCGTCGCAAGGCCGCCTGATAGCTTCTTGTCAGGCAGGTTCATAAAAACGGCGGCTTCGGCCGCCGTTTTTCATGGGCGTCGATCCGGGGCAGGGGGGGGTAATTCAAGGTCTTTTCAGCAAAATGCAAGATAGGGGTTTACAAGCGAGTAACCCTTGCCTATAATGCGTTTCTCGTTGCACGGGGGTATAGCTCAGCTGGGAGAGCGCTTGCATGGCATGCAAGAGGTCATCGGTTCGATCCCGTTTACCTCCACCAAGATTTCGTAGTTTCTGGGTCCCCATCGTCTAGAGGCCTAGGACACCGCCCTTTCACGGCGGTAACCGGGGTTCGAATCCCCGTGGGGACGCCAAGGTTTTGGAGTGGTAGTTCAGTTGGTTAGAATACCGGCCTGTCACGCCGGGGGTCGCGGGTTCGAGTCCCGTCCACTCCGCCAGCATCAAGAAGGGAAGCTTCGGCTTCCTGGTATATGGGTTTAAGAGGTCCCCATCGTCTAGAGGCCTAGGACACCGCCCTTTCACGGCGGTAACCGGGGTTCGAATCCCCGTGGGGACGCCACCACGGGAGTGATGGGTGGCTTAAAAGGTTGTACTTGGGGGTATAGCTCAGCTGGGAGAGCGCTTGCATGGCATGCAAGAGGTCATCGGTTCGATCCCGTTTACCTCCACCAAGTTTCTGTAGTTTCTGGGTCCCCATCGTCTAGAGGCCTAGGACACCGCCCTTTCACGGCGGTAACCGGGGTTCGAATCCCCGTGGGGACGCCAAAGTTTTGGAGTGGTAGTTCAGTTGGTTAGAATACCGGCCTGTCACGCCGGGGGTCGCGGGTTCGAGTCCCGTCCACTCCGCCAGCAAGTAAAAAGAGGGAGAGCTTCGGCTCTCCCTCTTTTTTTCGTGGGTCGGACTTCAGTCCGACTCGGAGGGACTCGGAGGGTGAGGCTGGGTTGTCGGACTGAAGTCCGACCCACAGAGTCGGCCTGCGATGTTTTTGTGGGTCGGACTTCAGTCCGACAACACGCCTTAAGCCAGGCGATGCCGACTCCGGGTAACATAACCGCCTTTCCCGCCCTCGGTAAAAAAACGTCCGTGTTCCACAACATTCTTACTGTTTGCACCGGAAACATCTGCCGCAGTCCGGTTGCGGAATACCTGCTTCGCCATGAAATCGCCCTGGCGGGGCGAAAAGCCGACGTGCGTTCCGCCGGCATTGGCGCGCTGGTCGATCATCCGGCCGATGACACGGCGCTCCTCGTCATGGACGAGCTGGGCGTGCCCATGCAGGCGCACCGGGCGCGGCAGATCAAGGTCGAGCACACCCGCTGGGCAGACCTCATCCTCGTCATGCAAAGCCACCACCTCGAATACGTGCTGTCCCTCGACCCCACCGCCCGTGGCAAAACCTTTCTGATGGGGCGCTGGAACAAACGCGAAATTCCCGACCCCTACCGCCAGGGCGACGCATCGCACCGCGCCGCCTATGCCCTCATCCATGCCGACGCCGCCGCCTGGCTAGCCCGCTTTTAAGCGCCAGCCGCCGCGTGGTGGATGTTCTATCCTTGTGTATCTGTCTGGAATGTTAAAATTAATGCCACACGACATACAGACGCTGTTAACCAGGGAGTAGCAAATTGGCAAAGGGAATGATTCTGGCGGCAGGCCAGGGAACGCGGGTCAGACCACTGACCAAAAACATGCCGAAGCCCATGGTGCCAATCCTGGGCAAGCCGGTCATGGAATACCTGATCGAACATCTTGCCCGCTACGGCATCCGCGAGATCATGATCAACGTGGCCTTCAACCACTACAAAATTGAAAACTACTTCGGCAACGGGCACCGCTGGGGCGTTTCCATCGGCTATTCCTACGAAGGCGTGCGCGATCACGGCGACATCGTCCCCAAGCCCGCCGGTTCTGCCGGTGGAATGCGCAAAATCCAGGATTTCAGCGGTTTCTTCGACGAAACCACGCTCGTCATCTGTGGCGATGCCATCATTGACCTCGACATCGGCGCCGCCCTCCACGAGCACCGCACCAAGCAGGCCGTGGCCAGCGTGGTGGCCCTCGAAGTGCCGCGCGACCAAGTGCAAAACTACGGCGTTGTCGTTGCCGACGCCAATGGCCGCATCAAGTCCTTCCAGGAAAAACCCACCCCCGAAGAAGCCAAGTCCACCCTGGCCAGCACCGGCATCTACATTTTCGAGCCCTCCGTGCTCGATCTCGTCCCGTCCGGCAAAACCTTCGACATCGGCAGCGAACTCTTTCCGATGCTGGTGGAACGCGAGCTGCCGTTCTACGCCCAGAAGCGCTTTTTCAACTGGATCGACATCGGCCGCCTGAGCGACTACTGGACGGTGCTGCAGCGCGTGCTCAGTGGCGAAGTCGCCCAGATGGACATGCCCGGCAAAGAGATCCGTCCCGGCGTGTGGGTTGGCCCCAACACCTCCATCGCCTGGGACAGCGTGCAGATCGTCGGCCCCGTGTATATCGGCTCCAGCGTGCGCATCGACCCGGGTGCCTCCATCATCGGCCCCACCTGGATTGGTCACGGCAGCCACATCAGGTCGCGCGCCAAGGTCGAGCGCAGCATTCTGTTTGAGTACACCCGCATCGCCGAAGCGCAGTATTTCTCTGAAATGATCATCTCGCCGCAATACTGCGTCGACCGCAAGGGCGACACGTATTACGTTGGTGACGATGAATGCGCCCTGCGCTGGGGCGACGCCCGAGGCCGGTGAGCACCGCCATGGACGCGCGGGAGGCGGCGGGGCGCTGTCTTGAATGGATGCTCTGTGACGAGCCCTGGAAAGAGCTCGGCTTTGCCCGCCGGCCGCGGCATGGCGTGCTGGCCCAGCTCTTTCGCCCGCGGGCCAGGATCGAATTCGAGAATGGCCTGAAGCGTGAAATCCTCGCCTCGATCACCGCCGTGTACGTGCTGTCACGGCATATTGATCCTGACGAAGTGTCTGAAGTGGTGGCCCTGTATGCGGCCCACCCGCTCATCTTCCCCATGCTGGGGTTTGCATCGCAGAAGGCCGCCCGCAAGGGCATGCAGGGCGCCATCGACGACTACATGGAAACCCCGGAAGGGCAGTGGGCGGCGCTCATCCTTGGGCGCAGCGCCCAGGGCTTGCCGGCGGGGCACCGGCTGCCGGGCAGGGTAGGGGCGGGGGCTTCCCGCCTCTCCACGCGTCTGGCCACCGCCGTGCGGCAGCTCACACGCATGGCGGCCTGAACAGGCTCAATAGGCGTTCTTGTCCTTGAAGACAACCGCCACCGTCTTGAAGATGATCCACAGATCAAAACCCAGCGACCAGTTGCGCAGGTATTCCAGGTCGTACTCGATCCGCTTCTCCATCTTGTCCACGGTTTCCGTCTCGCCCCGATAGCCGCTCACCTGTGCCCAGCCGGTAATGCCCGGCTTGACCTTGTGGCGAACCATGTAGCCCTTGACGATCTTGCGATAGGTTTCGTTGTGGGCCACCGCGTGGGGGCGGGGGCCGACAATGCTCATGCGCCCCTGCAGCACATTGATGAACTGCGGCAGCTCATCCAGCGACGTCTTGCGGATGAATGCACCAAAAGGGGTAATCCGCTGATCGTTTTTGGTGGCTTGCTTCACCACCGCACCATTGTCGGTGGCCGTCATCGAGCGAAACTTGTAAACCAGAATCTCCTGCCCATCCAGCCCATAGCGGCGCTGCTTGAAGATGATCGGCCCCGGCGACGACGTTTTCACGCCAATCGCCACCCCCAGCATCACCGGTAGCAACAACAGCATCAGAATCAGCGCAATCACAATGTCCGACAGGCGCTTGATCAACCCCCGGAAGCCCGTGAACGGCGTCTCGCAAACGGCCACCACCGGCGTGTTGCCCACACTGTGAAGCTGCCCCTGGATAAGGTCAGTTACAAAAATGTCGGGCACAAAAAAGATCGATGCCGTAGTGTCCTTCAGGTCGTCGAGAAGGGAAAGGATGCGTGGCTGGCTGGCCATCGGCACCGCCAGGTAAATGTGATCAATGCGGTTCAGCTTCACAAAGCTGGCCAGATCGGCCATGCGGCCCAGCGTAGGCAGGTCGCCCGTGTCGGGCAGGCGGTCGAGATTGCGATCGTCAAAAAATCCGACAACCCGGCAGCCCAGGTAGGGATTGTCACGAAACTGGTTGCTCAGGCGCAGGCCCACATCGTTAACGCCGGCCACCACCGCCGTGCGCTGGCGGCGCCCCTCGGACAGCACATGCAGCAGTGCCAGACGGGCAAGAAAGTGCGTACCAATCAGCAGAAAGGGGGTAAGCAGCGTCCACGTCCAGATCACCGAACGCGGAAACGAATGGATGTAGCCACTGGCGTAACCAAAGCCCCCCAGGATCGCCACCAGCAGCAACCAGTTGGTGACCACCTTGCGCACCACGCGACGCGTGCTTTCGTGAAAGCCGGCGTTGCCCGGAAACATCAGCGAAAAGCACAGCACCCCCAGGATCACGTAGTTGGCCCCGGGCGTGAAGCCCAGCAGCACGGTAATAACGTACAGCGCCAGCACCGACACGAGCGGATCGAGGATGGCCTCGAGGGCGGACGTCAGTGTGTAACTTGGACGAAGGAAGCTGTGATGGTTGTCAATCAAGCTGAACATTTCGAACCTGGAAGATTATGGTGCACTGCGATGGCGGAAAAATTCACAAAAAAATGCACGCTAAAATTTAACCTCTGTGAGACAAACTGCACAGCGCGCCTCAGTAAATTTCAATAAGTCGATAAAATTTCTTTAGAAACAACTAGATGCTAAATGATACATGAATTTATCCGAATCGGTAAAGGGCATATCCCGGCACCCGCTGGCTTGATCTGAATGAATTTTGTGTCGAAAAATTTTACACTCGGCCCGTCGGACTTCCTTCGATGCTGCAAGTGCAAAATCCATATTACATTCCAACATGATGAATTATTGTGAATAGTTCGGTAATTTTCCACATGAAAAAAATTCAGGCGTGATTTTTGCATCCTCATCCCCATCACATTTTAACCGCGCTTTTAAGCTCAGCCATCATGCGTAAAATTCTCTGTTCATTTGTTGCAGCAGCGGGATTCTTAACGGCAGGGGCAGCGTGGTCGGCACCCGGCGACGTCCTGGGGGCGGCCACCAGCGTTCCCCAGGCCAGCCTGCCTTCGGTACATGGTTTGATGCCGGCCGTTGATTTTGGTGCCGGCGCCCGCGCGGCAGGCGGCAGCACGTATCGTCGTGCGCCCGAAG
>NZ_SDKK01000037.1:0-28008 GCF_008107625.1 Zoogloea oleivorans | reverse complement strand
GTCCCCGCAGGCCGCCGCGCGCACGCCCACCGAAGAGCCGGACGGCGGCCTCATGCTGCTGGCCGGTGCCGTGGTGATTGGTGCCCTGATTGCCAAGCGGATTTCCAGCTGAGCTTTTTGCCAGCCTGCGCCCGTTGCGTACGGAGCGTGCCATTTTTGGCGCCATGCCTGTAGCCGGGCGGCGCCCGGGTGCAGTTCACCCGGGTCGGCATGGTAGGATTCCGGCGGTAAATTTCTGTTTCCATGGCGCTTTATGGCGTTTCGGATCTGAAGTGGATGATCACTCGGTCCGCAACAAACCTGTGCCTGTCACTTTCGAATTGGGGGCGTTTGCAGCAAAAAACGCCCCCCTTAACTGAACTTCGAACCATGACCGCATCCCGACACCAAGCCGATTCAAGTATGTCCCGATCTTCCAGCAGCAGATTCTCCCGCGGTGTGCTCGTGGCCGGCCTGGCCTCCCTGCTGGGCGCCTGCGCCATCGTTCCCGGTGACCGCGCCTATTCCATGCGCGAAGAGTCGGCAGTCAAGCTGCCGGTAAGACAGGAGGGCGCCGCCGAGGCAGTGCCCGACAACGTCAAGATCAAACCCATCAACGCCGAACTGATCATCGAGCAGTTCAAAAATGCCCAGCCTGCGCGCGCGCGTTTGAGTGCCGCCGCCGCCGATGCCACCAGAAAGACGCAAAACAGCAACGTACCGGCGGTGGACTACCGGGTTGGCCCTGGTGACATCCTGAGCATCATCGTGTGGGATCACCCGGAACTCACTACCCCGGCTGGTCAGTACCGCGATGCCACGCAGGCTGGTACGGTCGTCACCGAAGATGGCAGCATCTATTACCCCTACGTGGGTGTGCTGCCGGTGGCTGGTAAAACCACCCGCCAGATTCGCGACCTGCTGGTAACCCGCCTCTCCAAGTACATTGAAAAAGTGCAGCTCGACGTGCGCATGACGGCTTTCCGCAGCAAGCGCGTGTACGTGGTGGGCGAAGTGGCCAAGCCCGGCCAGCAGGACGTCACCGACATCCCGATGACGGTGCTCGAAGCCGTCAACCGTGCCGGTGGCTTTACCCCCGAAGCCGATCACAGCCGCGTGCTGCTCACCCGCAAGGGCACCACCTTCCGGGTAGACATCCAGGCCATGTACGAAGAGGGCGCCACCGAGCAAAACGCTTTGCTCGAATCCGGTGACATCCTCAATGTGTCCGACCGCAGCTTCAACAAGATCTTCATCCTGGGCGAAGTCACCAAGCCCGGCTCGCTGGTCATGACCAAAAAGCGTTCCACACTGGCCGAAGCGCTGGCCGACGCCGGCTACATCAGCCAGGACCGTTCCAACCCCAAGTGGATCTACGTGATGCGCGGCGAGAACGAAACACCGGAACTCTTCCACCTGGATGGCAGCTCGCCCGACGCCATGCTGCTGGCCGACCGCTTCGCCCTGCGCCCGCGCGACATCATCTATGTGGACGCCGCCGACGTGGTGCGCTGGAACCGCGTGATTACCAATATTCTGCCCACCGCCCAAACGCTCTACCAGACGAGTCTGAGCAAGTATCCGCTCTTCGGTGGTCGCCAGTAATTGCAAGACTTGCCCGGCATCATTCGCAGGCTAAAGATCAGATAAAACGGACTTTCCATGGATAACGATCAATACAAACCCGCTTCCTCCACGCACGGATCCTCGATGCAGGGCATGGTCCAGCAGGATGATCAGGACGACGAAGGCTTGGCCCTCGGCGAAATCATCGCAGTAGTCTTTGAATACCGTTGGCTGGTGGCGGCGATCATCGCATCTGCAATCCTGCTGGGCTTGGGGGGGGTCTTTGTCGCCAAGCCTGAATACCGCGCCAGCGGCCTGCTGGAGGTGGAAGAGAAAGCCTCCGGTGCTCTTGCTGCGATGAAAGATCTCGGCCCCTTGCTGGGGCTTGGGGGAGATACGACAGTCGCCGCCGAGCAGGAAATTCTGGGTTCGCGGATGGTGCTCGAAAAGGTCATCAACAAGCAGAAGCTCAATATCAGGGCTGAGCCTCGCTATTTTCCTCTTGTCGGTCGTGCCATTGCTCGTCGCTATAAAGATGAAGGCCTCAACAGCCCCCTGTTTGGCCTCGCCAGCTTTGCCTGGGGGGGCGAGGTGATCCAGGTGGATGCGCTGGACGTGCCGCGCGACATGCTCGACGAAACACTTTCATTGGTGGTGGGCGAGGGTGGTGCCTTCCAGGTATTTGCCGATGGCGATGAGCCCGTCCTTAAGGGGGTGGTGGGTGCCCGCGCCAGCGCTGGCCAGTATTCCCTGTTTGTGGCCCAGATCCAGGCCCGGCCGGGCACGCGGTTCAAACTCACCAGGCTTTCTCTCGACGAAGCTCTGGCTGCGCTGACCAAAAAATACGCTATCAAGGAGCGCGGCAAAAAGTCTGGCATCCTCGAAGTCAGCTTGCAAGGCAATGACCAGGACAAGATTGGCGTTGTTCTCGACGACATCCTGAATACCTACGTGCGCCAGAACGTCGAGCGTCGCTCCGCCGAAGCCGAAAATACGCTTCAGTTCCTTGAAAAACAGTTGCCCATCGTCAAGCGCCAACTGGATTCCGCCGAGGCGGCCTATAACGGCTACCGGCAAAGCCGCGGTTCCCTCGATCTGAATATCGAAACTCAGAGCGTGCTGGGCTCCATCGTCGAGATTGATAACCAGATCGTCGCCCTCCGTCAGGAAAAGGATGAGCTCCGCCAATACTTCACCGGTGAGCATCCGCGTATCCAGGCCGCCGATGCCAAGATCGAAAAGCTCAAGGCGCGCCGCAGCCAGTTTGATGGAGAAATCTCCAAGCTGCCGGATACGCAGCAAACCGTCTTGCGCCTGGCGCGTGACGTAGAGGTGAATACCGCGCTGTACACCGAATTGTTGAATACTGCCCAGCAGCTACGGGTGAGCAAGGCTGGTACGGTGGGTGATGTGCGCATTATTGACTCTGCTGCCGTGACGACTCAGCCGGTTGGTATCAAGCCGATCTCCATCCTTGCTATTGCCGGTTTTTTAGGTTTTCTAACAAGTCTTGGGGTTATATGGATACTGCGCACCTTGCGGGTGGTGGTGGAGGATCCTGAGGAGATCGAATCCCGTCTCGGTTTGCCTGTATATGCCTCTATTCCCCATAGTAGTGAAGAGGTGGCGCTTGGCCGACGCAGCAAAGGCAGCAAAGTCAGTAGTGGGTTGCTGGCGATTTCCAATCCAGAGGATGATGCCATCGAGAGCCTGCGCAGCCTGCGCACCACCATTCACTTTGCCTTGCTCGATTCGCAGCAGAACTCGCTGCTCATCACTGGTGCCAGCCCCGGCTTGGGCAAGAGTTTCATTTCAAAGAACCTGGGCGCCGTATTGGCTCAGGCGGGCAAGCGCATCGTCATTGTGGATGCCGACTTGCGTCGTGGCCATATCAACAAGGAATTTGGTCTCAAGCGGGAAGTCGGTATTTCCGAATATGTTGCCGGTGATGTGAGCCTTGACGATATCGTCAAGCCGACTGCAGTGCCCAATTTGTGGGTCGTCACCACAGGCCAGATTCCGCCGAATCCCTCTGAGTTGCTAATGCATTTGCGCTTTGAGGAATTGCTTGAAAAGCTTGGCGAAAGATTTGATACGCTGATTGTTGATGCGCCGCCTATATTGGCGGTGTCAGATGCAGCTATAATCGGACGTCATGTTGGCGCTACCTTGATGGTTGCTCGTGCCGGGCGTCATCCGATCCGCGAGTTGGAGCAGGCTGTTAAGCGATTGAATCAGTCTGGCGTGCATGTCAAGGGTTTTGTGTTCAATGATTTTGATGTAAGTCGTCAGCGCTATCGCTATGGATATAAAGGCTACGTGTATCGCTATTCGTATAACAGCGGTAGTAAGGTCTGATTCTTCACAAAGTAAGCTCAAGCGCGATACCCAAGTATGGGTCGTGAACAAATGATTTTGATCTAGGAGAGTGTTTTGAACACAGGCAAGAAAGTAGCTTTAATTACTGGAGTAACTGGGCAAGATGGGGCCTATCTGGCCGAGCTCCTCCTCGAAAAGGGTTACGAAGTTCACGGTATTAAACGTCGCTCGTCCCTTTTCAATACTGACCGCATTGATCATCTTTATCAGGATCCGCATGAGTCAGATCGTAAATTCATTTTGCATCATGGTGATTTGACAGACTCGACGAGTTTGATCCGTATCATTCAACAAGTGCAGCCCGATGAGATCTACAATTTGGCCGCTCAAAGCCACGTTGCAGTAAGTTTTGAAGAGCCTGAGTACACTGCAAACGCTGACGGGATTGGTGCCTTGCGGATTCTCGAAGCCATTCGGATCCTTGGCCTGGAGAAGAAGACCCGTTTCTATCAGGCATCGACTTCCGAGTTGTATGGTTTGGTGCAGGAAATCCCGCAAAAGGAAACCACCCCGTTCTATCCGCGCAGCCCGTATGCCGTAGCCAAGATGTACGCATACTGGATTACCGTTAACTACCGTGAGGCCTACGGTATCTATGCATGTAACGGTATCCTCTTTAATCATGAGAGCCCTGTGCGTGGTGAGACCTTCGTTACTCGCAAGATCACGCGCGCAATAGCCCGCATTGCGCTAGGTCTTCAAGACTGTCTTTTCCTTGGGAATATGTCGGCTTTGCGTGATTGGGGGCATGCACGTGATTACGTGGAAATGCAGTGGTTGATGCTTCAGCAGGATAAGGCCGAGGATTTCGTCATCGCTACAGGAGTTCAATACAGTGTTCGTCAGTTTGTTTCATTCGCAGCTGCTGAGCTTGGAGTAGAGATTAAGTTTGAAGGCGAAGGCGTATCCGAAATTGGTGTTGTGGCAAAGGTTACTGGTGATAAGGCCAAGGTAAAGGTTGGTGATGTCATCGTGAAAGTAGATCCTCGTTATTTCCGCCCAACAGAAGTTGAGACTTTGTTGGGTGATCCAACGAAAGCACGTGAGAAGCTAGGTTGGACGCCGAAAACAACTCTCGCCGAGTTGGTTTCGGAAATGGTTGTCGCTGACTATGAAGCCGCTCGTCGCGATACTCTAATAAAGATGGCTGGTTTTACAGCACTCGATCATCATGAGTAATTGAAGTCGTTGCTCAAGTAACGGCTGTCGGGTGGGGGGGAGTCCCCCCGCCTGGAAAATTGTCCTTTCAATACTTTATTTCATCAAATGAAAAGAGTTGCTGGGTTTGTTAAGTATTTATTCCTAAGAGTGTCTTTAGGTAAGGTTAGATACCTACGTTATTTAGGTGCTCAAATCGGCGATGGCTGCGAAGTTATTACACCCATAATTAATTTTGGTTCAGAGCCTTGGCTTGTAAAAATAGGTAATGGTGTCACTGTTACCCATGGTGTTAAGTTTGTAACGCATGACGCGTCTACTAGGTTGTTTAGGAATAAGTATTCTGAAATGAACTCTAGGTTCGGTAACAAATTTGGACCTATTTCCATTGGGTCTAATGTCTTTATTGGTGTTAATGCAATAGTTCTGCCTGGCGTATCAATAGGTGACAATGTGGTGGTGGGCGCTGGGTCTCTGGTTAATAAAGATGTCAAGTCAGGTACTGTGGTTGCTGGAGTTCCTGCAAAAGAAGTTTGTTCTATAGCTGAATACGAGGAGAAGTGCGTTAGAAACTTGATTCTTGTTAAGGCTGAAACTTCAATAGAGCTTCGTCGAGAATTAACTGAGAGATTTTGGGGGCGTAGCCTTTAATTTGGTTTGCCGTTTGTTGCGTCATGATGGCGGAAGTTAAGGTTTGGACGTACGAAATGGGTATCTTCGTCTTGGTTGTACTCATCAAATGTTGATGCGTGGTATAGGGTTAGCCTCCGCTAATCTAGCGGCTCCTATAATTGGACTTCTGGGGACTCCTTTTGTTGCCAGGCTGTATTCTCCATCAGCTTTTGGAGACTATTTTTTTTACCTCTCCATCGCGACCCTGATTTCAGTTGTCATCACTCTTCAATTATTTAACGCGCTAATTGCTGCTAAGAGTGTCCGCCGCGCCTCCATTATTTTGGCGGAGTCGTTATGCCTCACCCTCGCTCTAAATGCACTTGTTTATGTTTTTTGGTTTTTATTTGGAGTTGTCGGTCTTTTTAATTCTGACTGGGCTGTCTTGTGCTGCTTGATGGCGCTCTCTATCGGACTAAACCAAATATTTAGTACATATCTAGTGCGGTTGGGGCTAATAAAAAATCTTTCGATTTCCCTTTTTGCGAAAGCCTTGCTTTTGCTTTCGGTGCAGTTGCTCTTCGGGTTCTTAGGTTACCAATCAGCAGAGTCTCTTGCCCTGTCCTTTGCTATTTCTGAGTGTGTGACTGTAGCGGTGTTGGCTTTGATGGTGGCTGCTCAGATTAAAATCGGTTTAGCTATTTCGTTCAGAAAGTCGCCACTGGCTGAGTCAAGAAAAAATATAGCCTTTGCGTTGCATTACATGCCAAGTCAGCTTTTGTCGCTTGGCGTTAATTACTCTCCGGTTGTTTTGTTGAAGTTGTCTGGCGATGCTATAGGTCTCGGCATTTATTCGATGACTTTGAGGTTGGTCGCTACTCCAATTAATGCGTTTTCTAGTGCGTTGCGGTCGCTTTACTGGAGGTGGTTGTGCCGGACTCCGACTTCTGTTAGTTCGCGTACTAGGATTTTGTATTTTTTCGGTATCTTGTCCGCAGTGCTTATATGTTTTTTAGCCGAGGTAGCAAAACTTCCTGTTGCCAGCGTTCTTTTGGGGAGCAAGTGGGGTCTTGTAGATAATTATGTTCCTTCGGCAATGTTATGGCTTCTTTCTAGTTTTTTGGCCGTTATGCCTGCGGAAGTTCTTAAGAATACAGGTGGCCAAAACTATATATTAGTCGGTGAGATACTGTCGGCATCAATTAAGTTATTGGCTGTCGGTTTTGGGTTTGTTTTTTTTAGCACGATTGATTTGATCTCACTCTGGTTTTACGCCGGTTTTGTAGGGAATCTTATTGTTTCGTTTTTTTATCTATACAAGCGAAGATTTTATGGACGTCCGTGACCGCGCGCGATCGTTTGGTGCAGCAAAAATGATGGTTTCTTTTGCTGGGAGGATTTGCTTGTGTATTTATATCGTAATAGGGTTAGGTTTGAGTGGAGTCGAGGCTGTATCGCGCTTTGCTGCTTTTGCCGCTTTATTCGGCGTTGTTTTATATTTTGCAACTTACAGAAAAGTTCCAAAAGGACTTGGTGCGTATTTATTTGTCTTGGGGTATTTTTCACTGTCCTGGTTCTGGGCTAAAGAAGCAGCGGTAGGTGTCTTGGGAAACTATCTATCAGCAGTCTTGGGAGGGTTGCTACTTTTTCTGGCTCTTCGTGCTAAATGGGTTAGTCCGGCACAAGCAGTGCTTTTGCTTTTGCTTCCATTTTTCCTTAATTTGTATGCATACATTATTGGCGATAACCTCACTTCGTCCTTGTTTGATATTGAAGAAGATGCTGCATTTAAGCGATTTGGTGGCTATGTGGGTCATCCAAATGCACTGGTTACGCGACTAATTGCTCCTTTGGTTGTTCTTGCTTTTTTGGTTTCATACATTCGGAGAAAGTCTGTTGTTCTCCTGTTGTTGTCTTTGTCTTTGGCTTCAGCTTTTTTTGCGATTTATTCAAGTGGTTCTAAGAAGAGCATATTGCTTATGCTTCCTCCTCTCGTGATGATGGGCTTGTTCTTCTTTAGGAAAGAGGATGGTAAGTCTGAGTCGGGAGGCGGGGGGGTGAAGAACCTTGGTTTCATTTTGTTTCTCGTCGTTTCTGTGGTTGTGGGCGCCAATTTTTCAACAGATGAAATAGAAGTTTTTTCTAGGTTTGAATCATTTTTTAGCGGCTCTGATGAGTCAACAGATGAGAGACGACTCCTCGTCTTGATAGCGCCATCGTTGATCGTTGATGCTCCGATGTTTGGTCATGGTCTTGACCAGTATGCAATTGTTTCTGGCGTTGGATTTTACTCTCACAACAATTATGTAGAAGCGTTGGTGAATACAGGGGTGGTGGGGTTTTTTCTCTATTATTTTGTTTTTTTAGATAAGTTGAATCAGTTGAGGCGTCAAAGGAGCGGTATTTTCTTGTCGCTTCTTTGCATTGTTCTTTTTGTTTCGTTGGATGTAACTGGGGTTACTTATGGTGATCGTGGCTCTCAGATCATGTTAATGGCCTTCTTTTTTCGTGCAGTTACAGGAGAGAGGGCGGTGGGGCGTGTTTATGGATAAGTCTAATCGGTTTGTGTTGTTCATAAATACACTAGGCAGCGGCGGTGCTCAACGGCAAATAGTCCTTTTGGCTCGGGAGCTTTCTAAGGTTTCCGATAATGTGTTTTTGGTGCATTACGGCAATTCGGAGCACATGGTCGAAATGCTAGGCGGAAGCTCTGTTCGAGTGGTTCGAGTGCAGGCGCCCTTTGGTCGTTGGAAGGGGTTTCTCTTCATTAATTTGGTCTTAGAATTTTTGAAGATTCGGCCAACTCACGTCGTTTCATTTATAGATGCTCCAAATAAAATATTTGGAGCCCTTGCTTTTCTTATATTTCGTCGGGTTGTGTGGGTTCCATCCGAAAGAAATTTGGTTGTGGGTTCCAGTTTTAGGGAAACGTTCTGGCGTTCGTTGTTGTACAGGAGGGCCAGAAATGTTATTTCAAATAGCCACTCGCAAAATAAGTGGATGCATGAAAATATAAGCTCTCAAGCTGCTAAGTGCTCCGTAATAATAAATGGTGTTCCCGGTGAAATGTTTTCTGACGAAATTTGCACGGCAGAAAATGGAGAGATAAAGAAGTTTGTGGCATTGGGTAGGCTTGGGTATCAAAAGAACCCGATGCTTCTTATCGATACCTTGAGATTGTTGTTGCCAGAAGTCAGAAAGTCTATTTTTGTTGACTGGTATGGAGAGGATGATCCTGATAGCCCTGGGCTGAGGGAGAGTCTAGAGAGTACGGTTAAATTGTATGAGTTGCCGATTCGTTTTCATCGCGCTACTCGTGATGTAAGTGCCGTATTGGATAGTGCTGATGCTTTCATTCTTTGTTCTAGATTTGAAGGAACGCCTAATGTTGTTCTTGAGGCAATGGCACGAGGTAAGGTTGTTTTAGCTTCTTCAGTGTCTGATGTTCCGTTGTTGCTTAGTCAAGGGAGAGGGTTCCTCTTTGAGTCGGAAAGTACAGTCGGATTTAGTAAGGCGATTCTTGACTGCTTGAGTCAGCCCATGGATAAGGCACTGAAAATGGGAGAGGACGCTCGTTTTTTTGTAAAGCATGAATGTAGTGCAACTTCGATGTCTAAGAACTATTTGCGCGCTTTAGGTCTGGCTGTCGGGCTAGATCAGTGATCCTGGTTTTTGGGAAAAAAAGATGAAAGTATTGCTGCTATCGCCACTTCCTCCGCCAGTTGGAGGTATAGCTACGTGGACAGGTCTTGCCCTAAATGCGGCGGAGTTAGATGAAGAGATAGCCGTTGAACTTCAAGATACTGCTGTGAAGGGGCGTTCAGTAATCGCACCATCATTGGTTGGTAAGGTGGTTATCGGTGGTGCCCAGGCTGTAATGATCGCAATTTCTTTTTTGTGGCGATGTGTTGCGCGTAGACCTAACGTAATTCATCTTTGTACTCCTACTGATTTAGGGCTTGTACGTGACATAGTGTTGGTCGCAATTGCCCGAGCCTTATTTATTCCCGTGGTCGTACATTTTCATCGAGGCAAAGTCCCTGACTATCCCGAGTTGATGAGTCGTCAGGGTTCGTTTGAGGCTTTGTTGGTTCGAGCAATTATTTATTTGTCGCACAGAGTTATCGTCCTTAATGATCCAGCCTTAGTGGCTTTGTCACCTTATGGCGGTTCTAAACTGACGATCCTGGCAAATATGGTCGACTGTTCGGAGAAGACTTTGCGTACAACTCCACTCGTTAAGAGAGATAGCACCGCGACGCATGTTTTGTTTGTTGGTCATGTTGTTGAGCGGAAAGGAATTTTGGATCTAGTCTCCGCATGCATCTCCTTGCGAGAAAGCTCATTGGATATAAGGTTGAAAGTCGTCGGCCCTTATGTGGACGAATTTAGAGACAGAATTCTTGAGTTGGCTGGCGCCTCCACGGGATCAGGTACCGACTGGCTTGAATTTACAGGAAGCTGTGGGCCGGATAAAGTTAAGGACGAAATGAAGAGGGCCGATATTTTTTGCTTGCCAAGTTATGCTGAAGGATTTCCATATGTAATTCTGGAGGCAATGGCTGTTGGTCTTCCTATTATTTCCACTCAGGTTGGTGCTATGCCACAGGCACTCGCTGACGGTGCTGGGGTTTGTATTCAGCCTGGTGATGTTGGCGCACTCGCTAGTGAGATAGGGCGGTTGTCCGTAAGTAATCAAGATGCTTTTTTAATGGGACTCCGCGCTCATGAAAAATGCAAGAAGCTTTATTCATCATCGGCTATTTTTGGGCGCCTGAAAGATGAGTGGCGTCGAGTTGCTAAAGTTTAATAGTTTGATGCTTGGTGATGGTAATGAAAGATTCTAGCCGTGGTGGCAACCTTAATCCTGCGGGTGTGTCGCTATTTCGTCTTGTTTGGGAAGATCTTCAGACTCATCGGTGGGATCCTTTGTCGCAAGGGTTTTGGGCTTTGCTCTCTCATCGAGTTGGGAATGCGTGTAGTGATATTAGAGTTCCAGTGTTTGCCATTTTATTTAGAGTCCTTTTTCGGCTTTCGACTCGTTTCGTGGAGTGGTTTTGTGGGATAACAATATTGCATTCAACGCGTATCGGGCGACGCGTAAGAATTTGGCATCATAGTGGGATTGTAATAAACGCGGAAGTTGTGGGGGATGATGTTGTAATTAGACAGAACACAACTATTGGTGAGATTGTGGGTAAGGTGGGTCGTCCTGTAATTGGTGATGGTGTAGATATTGGGTGTGGTGCAGTAATTCTCGGGCCTGTTTGTATTGGGCGAAATGCGTTTATTGGTGCGAATGCTGTTGTTTTATCAAATGTTCCAGATGATGCGGTTGCGGTTGGTGTGCCTGCGAGGGTGATTGCAAAGAAGGCCTAGCTGACGAGTTTTTTGCTTTTTGGTATGAAGAAGATAAGTTAACGTTATATGGATTCCAAGATACAAGATCTCTCGTTGTTTGTGATGCCGACCGGTTTTCGGGGGCGCTCCGCACTAATCGTGCAGCTTTGGTGGTTTGTCCAGGCAACACTCTTTAGATGGTCTCCTCAGTTTGCATACGGGTTTAGACGTGCTCTTTTGAGGTTTTTTGGCGCAGATATTGGACTTGGGGTTATTGTCCGTCCATCTGTCACCATCACTTATCCATGGAAGGTGACAATTGGTGACCATGCTTGGGTTGGTGATGATGTTGTGCTGTATAGCTTGGGCGAGATATCTATTGGGAAAAACTCAGTAGTTTCTCAGCGAAGCTATATATGTGCTGGCGATCATGATTATTCTAATCCAAAGTTTCCCATTCGAGCTTTGCCGGTAGTTATTGGTCCTCAGAATTGGATTGCAACGGATGTTTTTGTTGCGCCAGGAGTCTCTATTGGGGCGGGGAACGTTGTGGGCGCACGAAGTTCCGTTTTTAGCGATTTGCCGGACGGCATGGTTTGTTTGGGCTCTCCTTGTCGACCTATCAAACCACGCGTTGTTAAGGATTATTGATGAGAGTGTTGATCTATACGCTCAACTACGAGCCAGAGCTAACAGGTATCGGAAAATACTCAGGTGAGATGGCAAGCTGGCTTGCTGAAAATGGCCATGACGTGCGTGTTGTTACAAGCTTTCCTTACTATCCTCAATGGCATATCCAAGAGGGGTATTCGGCGAGATGGTACATTGATGAGGTTAAAGGGCGGGTGGCTTTGACTCGCTGCCCTTTGTGGGTCCCCGCAAAGCCAGGTGGCCTCAAACGACTGCTACATCTTGCTAGTTTTGCGCTTACGAGTTTTCCAGCTCTTCTACGCCAGTTTTTTTGGAGGCCAGATGTCGTTTGGGTTGTTGCTCCTGCCTTTTTCTGTGTGCCAGGTGCTTTGTTGGCTAGTCGCCTATGCGGTGCGAAGGCGTGGTTGCATATTCAGGATTATGAAGTCGATGCCGCTTTTGATCTTGGAATGCTAAAGGGAGAGCGACTAAAACGAACTGCCCTTTCTGTCGAGCGATGGCTGCTAAGGGGGTTTGACCGGTTTTCCACAATTTCGCATCGGATGCATCAACTTGCACTTAGCAAAGGGGTGGCGATTGAAAAGGCCGTGCTCTTTCCCAACTGGGTTGATCTGGATGCAATTACATCCACTCAGCAGGACACTGGACGAAGTGGCTATCGCTCTGAGTTGAATATTCCTGATGACTCTGTTGTGGCGCTTTACTCTGGAAATATGGGCGCAAAACAAGGTTTGGAAATTTTGGCCGAGGCTGCAAGTCGGTTGAAGAGTCAGGAAGGCTTGCATTTTATTTTCTGTGGTAACGGTGCCGGGCGTGCTGATCTTGAGAAGCGAGCATCGGGCTTACCTAATGTGCGATTTTTGGATCTGCAACCGCTTGAACGTCTTGGTGAGTTGCTGGGTACTGCAGATATCCATCTTCTGCCACAGCGAGGTGATGCTGCTGATTTGGTGATGCCTTCAAAGCTCACGGGCATGCTGGCAAGCGGTAAAGCTGTTGTCGCCACGGCGCATGCAGGCACTGAAGTCGCGATGGTTGTCGACGGCTGTGGTCTAGTAGTTCCACCTGAGGAGCCTGTTGCGTTCTCGGAAGCGATTCTGCGTCTTGCCCAGGATAGGGAATTGCGTGACAGATTTGGAAAAGCTGGGCGAGTTTATGCAGAGCAGCATCTGGATCGAAATGCGGTACTTCGCAGTTTCGAGGCAGAGCTGAAACGGTTAATCGCAACTTGATGGGTGTTTGATGAACTTGAACGCAAAGATTTTTGTGGCTGGGCACCGCGGCATGGTGGGTTCTGCCATCGTTCGGCGTTTGGCCGAAAAGGGATACAGCAATGTTGTAGTTCAGTCTCGATCTGAACTTGATTTGCTCGATCATGCTGCTGTAAATGTATTTATGGCTGCTGAGAAGCCTGACTACGTTTTTGTCGCTGCAGCTAAAGTCGGTGGGATTCTGGCCAATAATCTATACCGGGGCCAGTTTATCTACGAGAACCTGACTATTCAGAACAACCTGATCCACAGTGCGCACGCTGCTGGCGTTCAGCGGTTGATGTTTCTGGGGTCCAGTTGCATTTATCCGAAGCTCGCACCGCAGCCGATCAAGGAAGAGTATCTGCTTACCGGCCTGCTTGAGCCGACCAATGAGCCTTACGCCATCGCCAAGATTGCTGGCATAAAGATGTGCGAGGCTTATAACGCTCAATACGGTCGACAGTACGTGAGTGTGATGCCCACCAATCTTTATGGGCCTAACGACACTTACGATCTCAACAATAGTCACGTTTTGCCTGCGCTGATTCGCAAGTTCCATCTGGCCAAGCTAGCCCAGTCCGGTGATGTTGCAGATATTGTTGAAGATGAGCACCGGTACGGGACGATTCCTGCGGACATTCTTCAATCGCTTGGGTTGGAAAGGAATGATGCTGGTGAGCTTGCCAAGGTTGGAGCTCCCGGCCCCGTGCTGCTTTGGGGAACAGGTACACCGAAGCGTGAGTTTCTGTATGTGGACGACCTCGCGGCAGCCTGTGTGCATCTTATGGAAAGCGGCTACGACGGCCCCTTGGTGAACATAGGTGTTGGTGACGATGTGACTATTCGGGAATTGGCCGAGGTCGCGAAAGCTGCCGTTGGATATTCGGGCGATGTGAATTTCGATTCGACCAAGCCAGATGGCACTCCCCGCAAGTTGCTGGATGTCGGTCGCCTCAAGTCCTTGGGCTTCGAGGCGAGTATGTCGCTGACGAATGGAGTTAGCCTCGCCTACGCAGATTATCTTAAGGGCAGGTGATTTTTTAATCGCTGCTCAAGCATCAAAATCAGTTCTTCAGGAGTGAGATTTAATGAAAGTCACGGTTATTGGTTCGGGCTACGTGGGCCTTGTTTCAGGTGCGTGTCTGGCTGATGTTGGTAACGACGTCCTTTGTCTCGACGTCGATCCCGCCAAAATCAAGATTCTTACGGATGGTGGTATTCCCATTCATGAGCCGGGTCTTCAGGAAATGGTTCGTCGCAATGTTGACGCGGGCCGTTTGTCTTTTACGACGGATGTCGAGAAGGCTGCCAAGTACGGCGCCATCCAGTTCATTGCTGTAGGCACGCCGCCGGATGAAGACGGTTCTGCCGATCTTAAATACGTTCTTGCTGCAGCCCGCAACATTGGCAAGCACATGGACGGTTATCGGGTGATCGTCGACAAGTCGACCGTGCCGGTTGGTACTGCCGACAAGGTGCATGCTGCCATTGCTGAAGAGTTGGCCTCCCGTGGTGAAGCACTTGAATACAGCGTGGTGTCCAATCCCGAGTTCCTGAAAGAAGGGGCTGCGATTGATGACTTTATGCGGCCGGACCGGATTGTGGTTGGTGCCGACGACGAGAAGGCCATTGAGCTGATGCGTTTGTTGTACGCGCCGTTCCAGCGCAATCACGACAAGCTGGTGTTCATGGATGTTCGTTCGGCGGAACTTACCAAGTACGCTGCCAATGCGATGCTGGCGACACGGATCAGCTTTATGAACGAGCTGGCCAACCTGGCTGAAGCGCTGGGCGCTGATGTGGAGCTGGTGCGCCAGGGGATCGGTAGCGACCCGCGTATTGGTCGACACTTCCTCTACTCGGGCTGCGGTTATGGCGGTTCCTGTTTCCCCAAGGATGTGAAGGCTCTCATCCAGACGGCCAATCAGGCTGGGGTAGAGGTCAAGGTATTGACTGCGGTGGAAGAAGCCAATGACTCCCAGAAGCATGTGTTGATCGAGAAGATCATCAAGCGTTTTGGGGAAGATTTGAGCGGCAAGCGTTTTGCCATGTGGGGGCTGGCTTTCAAGCCGGATACCGATGACATGCGCGAAGCGCCGAGCCGGGTGATGATCGATGCGCTTCTGAAGCGCGGCGCTACGGTTACGGCCTACGATCCCGTGGCGATGCCGGAGGCGGAGCGCATTTTTGGTAATGAATCGCGGCTTACCTATGCAGGGCGTCCGATGAGTGCACTTGAAGGTGCCGATGCGCTGTTGATCGTTACGGAGTGGAAGGAATTCCGCAGCCCTGATTTCGATGTGATCAAGAGCCGCCTTCGTGCACCGGTGATTTTCGATGGCCGGAATATGTATGAGCCGGCGCATGTGAAGGCTCAGGGCATCGAGTATTTCGCCATCGGTCGCAAGTAAGTTGTTGTCATCCATGTGTCGGACACTCGTTCGACACATGGTCCTGTGCGGCTCGTTCGTCTGACCATTCCCCCTAATTTGGATTTTGCCGGTATGCCTAATACCAATGCCCCCGCCTGGAAGGCGCTTGCTGCTCATCGCGACCAGTCCGCTGGTGTCCACCTGCGCGATCTTTTTGCCGCTGACCCGGAGCGCTTTTCCCGCTTTTCTGTTGGCCTTGAAGGTTTGCTCGTCGACTTTTCAAAGCAGCGTATCGATGCGCAGACGCTGAAGCACTTGATTGATCTGGCCGAAACGGCGCGTTTGGCGGAATGGCGTGATCGCCTGTTTTCCGGCGACAAGATCAATTTCAGCGAGAAGCGGGCGGTGTTGCATCCGGCTTTGCGCAATCTCAAGCTCGGTGCCTTTCCGTCTGTCGAAGACGATGTGATGCCCGAGGTGCGGGCGGTGCGCGCCCAGATGCGCACTTTCTCCGAGAAGGTGCGCGGGGGCTTGTGGCGGGGGTTTTCGGGGGAGGCGATCCGCGATGTGGTGAATATCGGGATTGGTGGTTCCGACCTGGGGCCGAAGATGGTGGTGCGCTGCCTGTCGGCTTACCAGCGCGCGGGCATGCGTCTGCATTTCGTCTCCAACGTCGACAGCGCGCACATGGCGAAGCTGTTTGAAATGCTGGACCCGCGCACCACGCTGTTCGTGGTGGCGAGCAAGACTTTCAGCACCCAGGAAACCATGCTCAATGCCCACACGGCCCGCGAGTGGTTGTGCGCGGCGGCGGGTGAGGATTGCGCGCGGGCGCTGCCCCTGCATTTTGTGGCGGTGACGTCGGATGTGACGCGGGCGGCGGCCTTTGGTCTGCCCGAGGCCAATGTCTTCAAGATCTGGGATTGGGTGGGGGGGCGCTATTCCCTGTGGTCGGCGGTGGGTTTGCCGATTGCGCTGTCCATCGGCATGAACGGTTTCGAGCGTTTGCTGGCCGGGGCGCAGGCGATGGACACGCATTTCCGCGAGGCGCCGTTCGAGAAGAATCTGCCGGTGTTGATGGCGCTGATCGGCATCTGGAACACCAACTTTCTGGGGGCGGCCACCAGTGCGGTGCTGCCGTATCACGAGTCCCTGCGCTTTTTGCCGTCGTTCTTGCAGCAGTTGGAGATGGAATCCAACGGCAAGACGGTGGGGCGCGACGGTCAGGCCTTGTCCTGTCAGGCCAACCCCATCGTGTGGGGGGAGATCGGCTCGAACGGGCAGCACGCTTTCTTCCAGTTGCTCCACCAGGGCGGCTGGCTGGTGCCCAGCGATTTCATCGCCAGTGCGCAGAGCGACTTCCCCCTGCCGGGTCACCAGGCACCCCTGATGGCCAACTTCCTCGCCCAGAGCGCCGCACTGGCCTTTGGCAAGACCGAACAGGAAGCGCGTGCCGAACTGGAAGCGGCGCAAGTGCCGTCCGAACAGATTGCTTCGCTGCTGCCGCACAAGGTTTTTGCCGGCAACCAGCCTTCCACCACCATCATCCTGCCCCGCCTCGACCCCTACCACCTGGGCATGCTGCTGGCGCTGTATGAACACAAGGTGTTCGTGCAGGGCGTGATCTGGGGGATCAACTCTTTCGACCAGTGGGGGGTAGAGCTGGGCAAACAGTTGGCCGGCCGTTTGCTGCCGGCGCTGACGGGGGAGACCGGGACGGACGGTCTGGATCAATCCACCCGCGCATTGATCGCCTGGTGCCGGGAATACGGCGACTTTTAACAGCGGGTTTTGTGGGTGAGGGTTTTGTGGGTCGGAGGTTTTGTGGGTCGGACTTCAGTCCGACATCACGCGCTCAGCCTCCGCGTCGGACTAAAGTCCGACCCACAGGGGCGGCATGCGATGGTTTTGTGGGTCGGACTTCAGTCCGACAACATCACGCGCCCAGCCTCCGCGTCGGACTAAAGTCCGACCCACAGGGGCGGTAAGCGATGTTTTTGTGGGTCGGACTTCAGTCCGACAACAGCACGCGCCCAGCCTCCGTGTCGGACTAAAGTCCGACCCACAGGGGCGGCAGGCGATGTTTTTGTGGGTCGGACTTCAGTCCGACAACAGCACGCGCCCAGCCTCCGCGTCGGACTAAAGTCCGACCCACAGGGGCGGCAGGCGATGTTTTTGTGGGTCGGACTTCAGTCCGACAGCAGCACGGTCCCAGCCTCCGCGTCGGACTAAAGTCCGACCCACAGGGGGCGGCAGGCGATGTTTTTGTGGGTCGGACTTCAGTCCGACAACATCACGCGCTCAGCCTCCGCGTCGGACTAAAGTCCGACCCACAGGGGCGGCAGGCGATGTTTTTGTGGGTCGGACTTCAGTCCGACAGCACGGGTCCAGCGAGGGGAGTCGGACTAAAGTCCGACCCACGGGGCAAGCCTTCCAGTTTGCCCTGCCTGCCTTTCTTTGCTTACCTTGCTCAGCTTGCGCTTCTGGGCTATGGTTCAGGCATGTCAGGAAAAGCTATCTTCCGTTCGCTTTTGAGTGCCAGGTCTGAGACGTCCAGCGCAGAGTCCAGGCGTGCTTATCCGCATCATGGTTTGCCCGGGAAGGTCGTACAGGGGCGAGTACGGCCTATGCATACCGTCATCATGGTGAATGGCCGGTTTGTCAGAGCCGCAGATTTTGAGATGGCCCAGGTACTGAGCCTGAAGGAAGCGCTGGCGTGCGAAGTCATAGAGTTGCACGAGGCAATCAATGCCCTTCGGGAAGACTACGAGAATCTCGCCCTCGGCTACTTATCCCTTGTCGATAGAACATCATCTGATGCCCAACACGGCGCATCTGCATCCAGCAAGGCGCTACAGAATGAGCCCGACGATCAAGCGTGGAGCGCGTTACTGGGGCAGGGCGAGTCGGTTCGCACAGGGTGGGTAAGGGATGGGTTGTTGGTTTCTTCGGTGGTGTTGGCCGAGGCTTGGGGGCGTAGTCGCCAGGCGCTGGAGTATGCCGCCAAGAGAGGCGAGCTGTTTTCCATCAAAGTTGGCAAGAACCGCTTCTACCCCACCGTTTTCACGAGGCTTGAGGCCGAGGCTGTCAAGGCGGTGTGCTTGAAGCTTAAAGGCGAGGATGCCGTTGCAAAGTTCGTGTTCTGGGGCAAGAAGCATGGCGGCCTCGGAGGCTTGACCCCTTCCGAGGCAATCTCCGTCGGGCAACTGGACAATGTTGTTCGTCTGGCGGAAGCGTGGTCAGCCGAGCGTGGATTGACTGCTTGATAGTAGAGTCGGACTAAAGTCCGACCCACAGGGGCGGCCGGCGATGGTTTTGTGGGTCGGACTTCAGTCCGACAACCTCACGCGTTCAGCCAGTAGAGTCGGACTAAAGTCCGACCCACGGGGGCGACAGCGGTGTTTCCCCAGCCAATCAGACTCTTTACAGACTGGACGCCCGAATAGTTAAGCCGCGAAGCAATCATATAAGCAGCACCATGCCCACAAATGGAAACGGAGCCCACAGGCTCCGTTTCTGGAAAAGGGATTCTAGTCAGGCAGCTTTGACGCGGATAGGCATTGTGACCGGCTTTGCATTTGGGTTTATGGGCTTCAGCGTACCGGCGCGGTGTGCAGCCTCAAGCTTGGTCACCAGACGACGCGCGCTCACCATCTTGGCTGCCGCCAGGCTCGGGTCAATTCGTCGTTCGTTGGTAGCCATAAAAGCCTCCTTCATCCACATTAATGTCGAGTATAGGGGCGAACCCGGCCTCGGCACAAGTCGACCGATTCCTCAAAAATGTTCGGGAATAGAACTTCTCTAGCCGGGCGTTTTCTGGCTTGAACAGGTACTGTCGAATGGCTGGCATCTGCTCGGCATGCACCAAAATGGCCGAAATCAGCAGGCGGCCAAACTGGAAAATTTGACGGGGGTCTTCGAGCTTCCAGGCCGTCGGATCAAAGATGGTGTCCTGGTCCGCAGCATCCGCGCGCAAGAACTTGACTAGGCGATGCTGCTCGGCCGGGATAAAACCACCTGACCAGGTCGCCGCCATCTGGTGGGCGAATGCCACATCGCCATCAAAATCGTGCACGATGTTCGTGAAGAAGACCAGATACCTTGTGGTCAGGAACTGAATGGGCACAACTTCGACATCGGTTTCTACTTCGAAAGGGATGCCTCGCCAAGCGGCAGGTTCAGTAGGGGCCTCAGCGAACAACTCACTGAGTAGCTCTTCATTGATGTGCCAAAGCAAACCGAATCCTCGTAACAAAGTTCTTTGTCATTTTACATGGCCGACAGCCACTTCGTGGTAGGTACATCAGGGTGAAGCGGTTGAAGCCCACCGTGTCGTGTGGGTCGGACTTCAGTCCGACAACCTCACGCGCTCAGCCTCCGCGTCGGACTAAAGTCCGACCCACAGGGGCGGCAGGCGATGTTTTTGTGGGTCGGACTTCAGTCCGACATCACGCGCTAAAACGATACGGCTGGGCTTACGGTACATCGAGCCATTGATCGAATCCCTCTTCCGGGAACAGTCGACAAAGCTGCGCCATTCCATGGCCGGCACGTGAGGACCAGCCTTTTCCTCGCGATACCAGATCCTCCCATGCCTCCTCGACGTCCCAGGGGCGTGCTGCCTTCAGTGCAGACAAAAGCATGCCGGCCTGCATCAGATCTTTGTGCGTCTTAACCTGGAAGGCGCCCTCTCTCAAGGTGACAACAATCAGTTTGTGCAGGGCGTAGCGCGCTGGATGCGGCACATTGACAATGACCGCCTGATCGCCACAAATCAGCGCAGATTGTTGAATGTTTTCAAGAGAGTACTCCATGAATTTAAGCGGCTGCAGCGTGACATGGAGATCTGGATGTTCATAAGGCGTTTCGCCATCTCGCCCGACGGGGGTCAGAAAATCAAGCCTGAATTCCTTTTCGCTTGGAATGAGATAAGCACCGCCCGTTTTTCCACCAAGACCGGAAACCGGCAAGAATCCCATTTCGAGTGACTGAATCGCCTCGTGCGTTTGCACTGTCATGCCGACATCAAGGACCAGGGAGATGTTCTTTCCGGCATCTTCCTCCCCCCATTTCAAGCCCAGCATGTTGCCGTACGACAAAAATGCATGGGTGCCAATGAGCAAGCCGCCTGCGCGGAAAAACCCGTATTCGGCAAGGCGCCGAAGCACTTTGAAATGCCGAGGTAAAACCTGGGCGTTTCCCAAAGCCACGGCAGATCGCACGAGAGGCCCAAGCGACTCGGACGACGAAGCCTCTCGTGACTTGGCCACCAGGGCCCGCACAGCATCATTGTCAGGGCCGACAAACAGCTGACGACGGGCGCCGGATGGCTCTGAAAACTGGTAGTACCAGTATTTTCGGCTCTTGATGGTTTTTGGAACGAAGGTGCCTGGCAAATCAGACACTGATCGCATCACATCGGCAGAGAGCGCAACCTCAACGACCTGGGCGAAAGCGGTTTGAGCGGTGAGTGAAAGTGATGTGGATTTCATGCGGTTATACTCACTTTTGTGTTTGATGAGTATAGCCAATGGTCACCGCATCATGTGGACCAAGGTTCTGTGGGTCGGACTTCAGTCCGACAACAGCACGCGCTCAGCCAGCGAAGTCGGACTAAAGTCCGACCCACAGGGGCGGTAGGCGGAGGTTTTGTGGGTCGGACTTCAGTCCGACAACATCACGCGCTCAGCCTCCGCGTCGGACTAAAGTCCGACCCACAGGGGCGGCCGGCGGTGTTTTTGTGGGTCGGACTTCAGTCCGACAGCACGCGCCCAGCCAGCGAAGTCGGACTAAAGTCCGACCCACAGGGGCGGCAGGCGATGTTTTTGTGGGTCGGACTTCAGTCCGACAACAGCACGGGTTCAGCGAGGGGAGTCGGACTAAAGTCCGACCCACAGGGGGCGGCAGGCGGTGTTTTTGTGGGTCGGACTTCAGTCCGACATCACGCGCTCGATACCTGCTGTCGCTCCCACGCCGTGAATTCCGATGGGCGCAGGCCGTAGCGTGCCAGTACGCCTTCATGCAGGCGTCGCAGTTCTTCCACGATCAGGGCTTTGACATTGGTTTGTTCTGCCTTGGGGACTTGGGCGAAAACCGCTGCGTCGATCAGCGACAAGCCGTCCTGCTCGGGGTGCATCACGACATCATGGATGGTCTGTCTGATCAGTTCCCGCCAGGCCAGGCGTAGTGGGTCCGGCTCGACCAGTTCCTGCTTGATGGCCAGGTATTCCTGGGTCGAGCGCTCGTAGGCCCACACATACAGATCACGCAGCAATTCCACCCGCGTCATTTCATAAACGCCCAGGGTGGCGCGGTTGTAGGCTTCTTCGGGCACGTCGAGAAAGGTCAGCGGGCACAGGTTGGCCCGGAACAAGGGCAGGTTGGCCGCCAGTCGGGAGGTGCGCTTGTTGATGTCGGCAAAGGGCTGCAGGTAGGGCAAATGCACCATCACAAAAAACGACTGCTCGAAGGGGTCGCTGATCTGGTTCACCTTGTCCAGCAGGGTGTTTAACGCGCTATCGATCTGCGCCGATACCGACAGCGGGCGATACACGCTCATGCCGATATCCACCGCATGCAGGCGCAGCCGGCAGAGTCGGACTAAAGTCCGACCCACAGGGGCGGCCTGCGATGTTTTTGTGGGTCGGACTTCAGTCCGACAACGCGGGTTCAGCGGGCGAAGTCGGACTGAAGTCCGACCCACAACCGTCGGCGCTGCGGCCGTGCTCGATCAGCTCCCGGGTGTCCAGCCGGGAATACGTGTTGCCTTCCAGGTGGCTGGAGGCCCACGACAGATCAATCAGGAGGCGATTCAGAATCGCCCGGCTGTAGGTGCCGGCCGGGTCGCGGGCCTGGGCGGTGCGCCCCATTCTGTGCAACTGCTTGCGCAGGGGCTCGGAGAGATACCCGCTCACATTGGGTTGGTAACTGTCGAGGAAGTCTTGCTGGTAGCCAACTGGTTTGCGCGCCGGTATGGCTTGCTCGACGTAGGCCAGAATGTCGCGGCTATCGGCCGATATCGGGATGATGCCTGCCCAGGGGGGCGTCGCGGTGGTCGGGGTTTGCTGCGCAGTCGGCGGCCTGCTGCTGGCACCGCCTGCCCGGTAACGCCTCGCCCGGCCTTCGCCGTGTGCGCTGATGTGCCCCTCGGCGATCAACTGGCTGATCCAGCGCTGCGCCGTACGCCGCGCCACATCCGGGTGCTGCGTGAGCAACTCCGCCAGCGTCAAGCCCGCCCCGGAAGCCACCAACGTATCGACAAAATCGGCACGCGTCATCATGGCGCAGTTCTCGAATGAATATGGCGCGATTCTGGCGCAGTTTCACCAACCGCGCCAGCAGCGTCGGACTTCAGTCCGACAACTCACGGGTTCGGCGAGGGGAGTCGGACTTCAGTCCGACAACACGGGTTCAGCGAGGGGAGTCGGACTGAAGTCCGACCCACAACCGTCGGCGCTGCGGCCGTGCTCGATTAGCTCCCGGGTGTCCAGCCGGGAATAGGTGTTGCCTTCCAGGTGGCTGGAGGCCCACGACAGATCGATCAGCAGTGACGATGAAGACGCCTCTGATGTGACGAGCTGGTGCCAAAGTGACACCGCTCTTGATGGGCTGGTGTCAATATGGCACCATGTAAACTCATCAATAACAAAGGAAGGAAATCATGCGCTAGTGTTTCGTCGGTTTATTTTTATTTTTATTTCATAAAGAGAGGTTTTCAAATGGCCAACACTAGGTTGCTAGACGCAGCTTCCGTTAGCCGGGGGCGTATCACTGCCCGTGTTCCACAAAACGTCATTGAGGTGCTTGAGACCGCCGCGACAATGGTCGGCTCTACCCTCAATCAGTTCGTCACGCAGGCTGCGGTCGAGAAGGCGGAAAAGATCATCGAGAGCGAGAGAATCATCAGAATGTCGGCAGCAACAGCCACATGGTTCTTCGATCTCATCGACAACCCACCTCCACCTTCACCTGCGCTGGCAAAAGCATTTGAGCGTTATCACGCTAGAAAAATAGAAAATGCAGGTTCAAATTCAACTTTTAACGTCAGCGCATGACAGAACCAACTTCACGTGCGGTGAAGCAGAACTAGAAAAATGGTTTAAGACGCAAGCCAGTCAGCAGCAAGGAAAAAATACGTCTAGGACGTTCGTCATCGTTGACGAAACGGCTCCGGCGGTTGTGCTCGGGTTTTACGCGCTAACAGTTTCAGAGGTCGACGGGAGCCTCTTGCCACTGCGGAAGCTGCCGGAGAAAGTACCCGTTATACGGCTCGCTCGCCTTGCAGTCAGGGACGATTTACAACGAACGGTTCACCGCCTTGGTGAAACCCTTTTATTGAACGCCGTAGAGCGGGCAGTCGAGATTTCAAGCTCGGGTGCTGGGGTTGCCATCGCCGTTGATGCCAAGCACGACAAGGCCGCGTCCTTCTATATGAAGTATGGGTTTCAACGCTCACCGGACAACCCTCTGATGCTGTTTCTCCCCATGTCCGCGTGCAGACAGCACGTTATGGCTGGGTGGCAATCGTAGCGGCGCGGTTTGGCGGGATTGCGTCCCTGCTGCCGCACAAAGTTTTTGCCGGCAACCAGCCTTCCACCACCATTATCCTGCCCTGCCTCGACCCCTACCATCTGACAACACGCGCTCAGCCAGCAGAGTCGGACTAAAGTCCGACCCACAGGGACGGCAGGCGGTGTTTTTGTGGGTCGGACTTCAGTCCGACAACATCACGGTCCCAGCCGGCCGAGTCGGACTAAAGTCCGACCCACAGGGGCGGCCGGCGATGGTTTTTGTGGGTCGGACTTCAGTCCGACAACACGCGCTCAGCCGGCAGAGTCGGACTAAAGTCCGACCCACAGGGGCGGCAGGCGAGGGGTTTTGTGGGTCGGACTTCAGTCCGACAACACGGGTTCAGCGAGAGGAGTCGGACTAAAGTCCGACCCACAGGGGCGGCAGGCGGTGGTTTTTGTGGGTCGGACTTCAGTCCGACAGCACGGGTTCAGCGAGGGGAGTCGGACTGAAGTCCGACCCACGGGTTCGCGTCTCAGGCTTCGGCGGGTTCGTCGATTTGGGCGAGTTTGGCGGGGGGGGTGCGTTTGGCGAGGTATTCGCTGAACTCCTTGCGCACTTCCGGGTGGCGCAGGGCGAGTTCGACGGTGGCTTTCAGGTAGCCGAGCTTGGAGCCGCAGTCGTAGCGCACGCCGCGGAACTGATAGGCCAGCACTTGTTCTTTCTGGAGCAGGGTGGCGATGGCGTCGGTGAGTTGCAGTTCGCCGCCGGCACCGGGCTTGATGGCGCGCAGGTGGTCAAAGATGGAGCTGGTCAGGATGTAGCGCCCCACGACGGCTTGCGTGGAGGGGGCGACTTCGGGCTTCGGCTTTTCGACAATGCCCAGCACCTTTTGCGTGGTGCCGCTGTTTTCGGCGGTTTCGACGATCCCGTATTGCCGGGTTTCTGCGCGGGGGACGTTCATCACACCCAGCACCGAGCAGCGGTTGTATTCATACACATCGACCATCTGCTTCATGATCGGAGCGTGGCCAATGCCGTCCAGCAAGTCGTCGGCCAGCAAAACCGCAAACGGTTCATTGCCGATGACCGGCGCCGCGCACAGCACGGCGTGGCCCAGGCCCAGCGCTTCGGGCTGACGGATGTAGATGCAATTTACATTGTCGGGGACGGTTTCGCGGACGATGCGCAGCAGTTCGTCCTTGCCGCGCGCTTCCAGCTCGGTTTCCAGTTCATAGGCCTTGTCGAAGTGATCTTCGATGGCGCGCTTCGAGCGGCCGGTGATGAAGATGAGATCCGTCACGCCGGCAGCCACCGCTTCTTCAACCGCATACTGGATCAGCGGTTTGTCGACGATGGGCATCATTTCCTTGGGGCTCGCCTTGGTGGCCGGGAGGAATCGACTGCCAAGACCTGCGACGGGAAAGACGGCTTTGGTAACGCGCTTCATGAAAGTTCCTTGTTAAACGAAATGGGTACGGAGCCGCTTCAAACGAGCCCGATTTATGAGATCGGAATCTTACCATCGACTATGTGAATATTTGTAGCGGATGCTTGAAGCATGCTCCGGACCGCCCCTTGCAGGGCGGCCTGCCTGGGTCAGGTGCCGACGGCAACGCTGATCACGTCGCTCCAGTTGCCGACCTGTTCGTCACGCAGGCGGTAGATGGCCTTGTATTTCCACAGGGCGGCCGAGGCGGGGCTGACGGTGGTGTCGGTGAAGTTGGGGTCGGTGGTCACGGTGTAGAAGTGGAAGCCTTTGTCGTCGCCCCGGTCGGCCCACACTTCGATGGAATCGGCGGTGCCCTTGGACCACTGGAGGGTAGGGCGGCCGGCGGTGAGGCTGATGTCGATGACGGGTTTCCAGCTGCTCGGGTCGACGATCTGGGTGGTGCCGACGATGTTGAGATCCTGCCCGATGGCGTCGGAGTAGTTGCGGGCGGTTTTGATGCGCGCAATCAGCCCGCTGAGGCGCGGAATGATGCCAAGGGGCACGGCCTGTGCCGGGGCGGGCAGGTTGGCGGCTTGCGGGTAGGCGGTGGTGCCGGTGCCGCCGTCGCGCTGCAGGTTCTTGAATGCCGTCCACAGGCGGGCGTTGGCCTGCACCACGTTGTAGGCGCTGAGGGTGTAGCGCAAGGCGGCGGCATCGGCCTGCAGGCTGGTGATGTCGACGGCGCTGATTTCGAGCAGGTCGGCGTAGATGGGCAGGCGGGTTGCCAGATGTTCGAGCAGTTCTGCCTTGCCGCTGTCGTCCTTGGGCATGTAGTAGCTTTTGGCCATCCTTTGTCTCCTTTGTGGTGCTTCCTGGTTGAAAAATCGGTGTGCGTCGTAGTGTTGTATTTGCCTGGAAAGCCGCGCCGGGAGTGGCTTTGCGGGGTTTTTCAGGGGGCGCCGGGCGGTGTTTTTTTGGGCCCAAAAAATTAATTGTTCACATGAAAAAAATCTTTCTTCATATGAAGAACATGTTTTGTCATGTGCTGGAACCTGTTTGGCACGTGGCCAACGGTTTTTGTCACGTCACGAAATGATTTTGTGACGTGACAAAATGCTGTGGTGATGTGCTTGCTGGTGGTTTTGATATGAATAGGATCATGTTTAATATGAGAAAAAATGTTCTTCATATGGCAAGTCGATTTTTTTTTGGCGCAATGTTAGTGCGGCTTTGGTGGGGATGTAAAGGCCGGATGAAAAAATCCTCTTTATGCGTTGTGGAAGCCTTTCCCCGCGCCCCGGGATGGATCTAGAATGCCGCCCCATGAATGCAAACATCATCCATCACGGCGCTTTTCACGGGGTCACGGGTTCGTGTCACCAGTTGTTCATCGATGAGGTCAATAGCCTGCTGATCGACTGCGGCTTGTTCCAGGGCGCCGAGACTGCGCCGGACGGGCAGTCGGGGGCCGACCGCCTGGAGATCGGCTTTGCGCTGGAGGGGGTGCGGGCGCTGGTGGCCACCCACGTGCACATCGACCACGTGGGGCGCATTCCGTGGTTGCTGGCGGCGGGCTTCAAGGGGCCGATCTATTGCAGCGAGCCGTCGGCCAAACTGTTGCCGGTGGTGCTGGCCGATGCCTTTGCGGTGGGCGTGACCCGCGACAAGCGCCTGGTGGCGCGTTATCTCAAGATGGTCGAGGCGCGCATCCGGCCGCTGCCGTGGCGCACCTGGCACACGGTGTATGCCGGCCCCAGGGGCACCTGCCGGATCCGCTTGCAGCGGGCCGGGCACATTCTGGGGTCGGCGTATGTCGAATGCGATCTGACGCGGCCCGGTGGCGAGCGTCTGCGGGTGCTCTTCTCCGGCGATCTGGGGGCGCCCCATGCACCCATGCTGCCGGCCCCCAAGCCGCCGTGGACGGCGGATGTGGTGGTGCTGGAGAGCACCTACGGCGACAGCATCCATGAAAACCGCGCCACCCGCCGCGACCGTCTGCAGGCGGTGGTCGAGCGGGCGCTGGGCAACGGCGGTACGGTGATCGTGCCGGCCTTCAGCATCGGCCGCACGCAAGAGCTGCTCTACGAGTTCGAGGACATTCTGTACCGGCAGCGCCAGCGCCCCGGCCCCCATGCAGCGCAGTGGGCCAGGCTGCGCTTCTACCTCGATTCACCCCTCGCCGGGCGCTTCACCCAGTTGTACCGCGAGCTGCAGCCCTTCTGGGACGCCGAGGCCCTGGCCCGCGTGCGGGCAGGGCGCCAGCCGCTGGCCTTTGACCAACTGGTGGCCATCGACGAGCATGCCGACCACGAGGCGAATGTGCGCCGCCTGTCCCGCAGCGGCGAGCCGGCGGTGGTGATCGCCGCCAGCGGCATGTGCGCCGGCGGCCGCGTGATGAACTACCTCAAGGCCATGCTCCACGATGAACGCCATGACGTGCTGTTTGTGGGCTACCAGGCCCGCGGCACCCCCGGCAGCGCCATCCAGAACTTCGGCCCGCGCGGCGGCTACGTGGACATCGACGGCGAACGCATCACCATCCGCGCCGGTGTCCATTCCCTCTCCGGCTACTCCGCCCACGCCGACCAGAACGACCTCGTCCGCTTCATCACCCGCATGCGCCACCTGCCCACCGAAGTCCGCCTCATCCACGGCGACACCGCCGCAAGACAAGCCCTCGCCCAACGCCTCCACCACGCCACCACCGGCCAACTCCGCATCCTCAACGCCGACTGACACCCCGCCGTCGGACTAAAGT
>NZ_SDKK01000053.1 GCF_008107625.1 Zoogloea oleivorans | reverse complement strand
GCTTGCCGCCCCGGCAGCCGGCGCCGCTA
Organism: Zoogloea oleivorans; assembly: GCF_008107625.1. GTDB lineage: Bacteria > Pseudomonadota > Gammaproteobacteria > Burkholderiales > Rhodocyclaceae > Zoogloea > Zoogloea oleivorans. The sequence goes on along the minus strand of NZ_SDKK01000053.1, from coordinate 8,542 downwards.
CGGCAGATTTTGCCGCAGTGACAGCGCTGCCGCTTGCCGGCGGCGGAACTGCGGCATCGAAGCTGCGGCGAATCGACGTATCGAGGGAAACCGGCCCCTCCGGCAGCGTCACGGTGTCCTTGCCGACACTCATCTGACGCTCAATCACCCGGGCGAGGCCGATACCGCCGCCGCGGCTGGCCAGCTGCATGGCCATCTGCTGATCGAGCAGGGACTGGTACATGCGCGACTCTTCGCTGTCGAACATGCTGCCGCCCTTGGGACTGGCCTCGCGCATCGATTTCATGACCTGCTGCAGAAACAGCGCCTCGAACTGCTTGGCGGCTTCCTTCACCGCCTCGGGCGAGTTTTCCTTCGACAGACGCTTGAGCCCCGACAGGGTGTTCGGATCGAGGGCGTTGATCTGGCTGAAATCGGCGGCCATCAGATCACCTCGAGCTCGGCACGCAGTGCACCGCTGGCCTTCATGGCCTGCAGAATGGCGATCAGTTCGATGGGATTGGCGCCGACCGCGTTGAGCGCCTTCACCACGTCGGCGAGGTTGGTGCCGCCCTTGATGTTGAAGAGGGCTCCGCCTTCCTGCTTGATGTCCACCGTACCTTTGTTGACAACCGCCGTCTGGCCGCCGGAGAGGGCGCCGGGCTGACTCACTTCGGGATTCTCGCTGACGGACACCGTCAGGCTGCCGTGCGCGACCGCACAGGGCTGCAGGGCAACCTTCTGGTTCATCACCACCGAGCCGGTGCGGGAATTGACGATGACCTTGGCGGCCTGCTGCGCAGGCGTCACGTCCAGCCCCTCGAGCTTGCCGAGAAAGGCTACGCGCTGGTTGAGATCTTCCGGCGCCCGCACCTGGATCCGGCGCCCGTCGAGGGCCTGGGCGCTGCCCGGAGCGGCCGCGTTGATCGCATCGACCACCTTCTGGGCAGTACCGAAGTCCGAATCGTTGAGCTCGACAAAGATCGAATCGCCCTGCCCCACCGAGCTGGCGACGGCCCGCTCGACAGTGGCACCGCCGGGAATGCGCCCGGCCGACAGGTGATTGATCGTCACCTTGGTCCCGCCCGCCGCACCGCTGACACCACTCACTGCCAGGCTGCCCTGGGCCATCGCGTAAATCTGCCCGTCAGCGCCCTTCAGTGGCGTCATGACCAGGGTGCCACCCTTCAGGGAGCGGGCGTTACCCATCGACGACACCGTCACATCGATCTGCTGGCCGGGCCGCGCAAAGGGTGGCAGGCTGGCGGTAACCATCACCGCCGCCACGTTCTTCAACTGCAGCGACTGGCCGGGCGGCAAGGTGATGCCGAGGTTGCCGAGCATGTTGATGATGCTCTGCACGGTGAAGGGGGTCTGGGTGGTCTGGTCACCGGAGCCGTCGAGACCAACAACCAGACCGTAGCCGATCAGCTGGTTCTGGCGCACACCGCCGATGGAGGCGAGATCCTTAAGGCGCTCGGCACTTGCAGAACTACTGGCAAACACCCCGACACCGACCACCAGGGCCAGGACCAGCCGGAGAAACGGGTGAACAGTGCGACGCATGGCGACCCTCCTCAGAACGGCAGGACGTTCACGAAGAAGCGCTGCATCCAGCCCATGTTCTCCGTTTCGTCGATGTAGCCGTTGGCCCGGTATTCGATGCGGGCATCAGCCACCTGGGTCGATTGCACGGTGTTGGAACCCGTGACATTGACCGGATTGACCACGCCGGAGAAACGGATGAATTCGTTACCCTGGTTGATGGCGATCTGCTTTTCACCGGACACCACCAGGTTGCCGTTGCCCAGCACCTCAATGACGGTGGTGGTGATGGTACCGGTAAAGGCGTTGTTGGCGGCCGCGTCGCCCTTGCCGCCAAACTTGCTGGCATCCGAAGCGGTCACGCCGAGCCCGCCGAGAGCACCGGCCAGCGGCACCTTGGCCATGGCCGAGATAGACGCAGCCATGCTGGCGTTGCGCTCGGCGGTGGCGGAGGACTTCTTGCTGGCCGCGGTCTGCTCGACGAGGTTGATGGTGATGACGTCGCCGACAAAGCGGGCACGCCGGTCTTCGAACAAGGGCCGCGAGAAGTTTGGCTGAAAGATGGAGCCCGGCTGGGAAGCCTGCGCGGTGCGCGGCTCGGGGCGCACGCTCATCGGCTGATGCACCGCCGTCGGCGGCGTGGTCTGCAGGGCGGAGCAGCCGGCCAGCCCGGCGAGGGCCAGCAGCGAGAAAAATCGAAACGCTTGCATGATCGTTCTCCGCAAACCGCAATTACAGGGAAGTGAGCTTGCCGAGCATGCTGTCGGAGGTGGACACGGCCCGGGAGTTGAGCTCGTAGGCACGCTGGGTCTGGATCATCAGCACGAGCTCTTCGGCGACGTTCACGTTGGAGGTTTCCACGTAGGTCTGATTGAGCACGCCGACGCCGTTGGTGCCCGGCGTGTTGGGGTTGGCCGTGCCGCTGGCCGCGGTTTCCAGGTAGAGGTTCTCGCCGACGCTCTGCAGGCCGCCCGGATTGACGAAGCCGGCGATCTGGATATTGCCGATTTGCGACGGGGCAGTCTGACCCGGCAGAGTTACCGACACCACGCCGTCCTTGCCGATGGTGACCGACAGGGCATTGGCCGGAATGGTGATAGCCGGCTGCAGCGGGTAGCCGCTGGAGGTGACGATCTGGCCGTTGGCATCCTTCTGGAAGGCGCCGTCGCGCGAATAGGCGGTCGTGCCATCGGGCATCAGGATCTGGAAGAAGCCTTCACCCTGGATTGCCACGTCCAGCGCGTTGCCGGTCTGGGTCAGGTTGCCCTGGGTATGGATCCGCTCGGTGGCGATGGGTCGCACGCCGGTACCGATCTGCAGGCCGGAGGGAATCGTGGTCTGCTGCGTCGACTGGGCGCCCGGCTGGCGCAGGTTCTGGTAGAGCAGGTCTTCGAACACCGCCCGTGCCCGCTTGAAGCCGTTGGTGGAGACGTTGGCGAGGTTGTTCGAGATGACGTCGAGCTGGGTCTGCTGGGCGTCAAGGCCGGTACGGGCAATCCAGAGGGAGCGGATCATGGGGGGCTCCTGAGAGTCAGGCTTGTGCCGGTGAGGGCAAGCGGGTTGGCGACGATTTTCATGCTAACTGCAGCAAGAGTCGTTCCAGGCGCAGAGCAGACAGGGGAAAGCGCTGTTAATCCGGTTTCAATCAGGATTTGGCCACGAGCTGGGAAGCCGAACGATCCATCTCCTGGGCAGTGGACAGCATCTTGGTCTGCATCTCGAACTGGCGCGCCAGCGAAATCATGCTGACCATCTGCTCGACCACATTGACGTTGCTGCCTTCCAGGTAGCCGGAGGCCACCCGCACGGCCGGATCGGCCTGCGCCGCGGCACCGCTGGTCAAACGGAACAGGCCATCGGGGCCGCGCTTGAGATCCTGCTCGGGCGGATTGACGAGCTTGAGCTGGTCCACCGCACTGGTGTTGTTGCGGGAGCCGCTGCGCGGAACGGTGGAAATCGAGCCGTCGGCGCCCACCGCCACTTCCACGTCGGGCGGAATGGTGATCGGACCGCCGGTGCCGATGACCGGCAGGCCACCACGGGTCTGCAGGATGCCGTTGGCGCTGACCTCGAAACTGCCGTCCCGGGTGTAGGCCTCGGTGCCGTCCGCCGCCTGCACTGCAAACCAGCCCTTGCCCTGCACGGCCATGTCGAGGGGCCGGTTGGTGTGCTGCAGGGGTCCGGTGCTGAAGTCGTCCGCCACGCTGGCATCCGCCACGAAGGCGCGGGTCGGCATCTGGGCGTTCTGCACCGGCACCGCGCGCAGGCGGTGCAACTCGGTCTTGAAACCGGTGCTGGTGGCGTTGGCCATGTTGTGGGCCACGGCAGCCTGCTGGCCGAGGGTGGACGAAGCGCCGGTCATGGCGGTGTAGATCAGGCGGTCCATGGCTTATTTTCCCTTGGCTATCAGCGCAGATTGACCAGCGTCTGCAGGATCTGGTCCTGGGTCTTGATGGACTGGGCGTTGGCCTGATAGGAACGCTGCTGGGTGATCATGTTTACCAGTTCAGAGGTGAGATCCACGTTGGACTCTTCCACCGCAGCCGACTGGACCACGCCCAGGCTGCCGGTGCCCGGTGCATTGGGCTGTTCGGGGCCGGATTCGTTGGTGACCGCCCACTGGTTGCCGCCAAGGGATTGCAGCCCGTTGGGATTCTGGAAGGAAGCCAGCCAGACCTGCCCCATCACACGAGACTGACCATTGCTGAAGTTGCCCTGGATGGTGCCGTCGGCGCCTACCGTAAGGCCGGACAGCTTGCCGGTGGTGTAACCGTCCTGCGTCAGCTGGTTCACCCCATAGCTGTTGCCGAACTGGGTCGTCCCCGCCAGCTCCACATCGAAGGCGAGGGGCAGCACGGCACCGGTGGCGATCGCGTAAGACGACGAGAAGGAGGTCGGCGTCTGCAAGACACCGTTGGCGTCGAAGCTGACGGTGGTAGGCGTATGCACACCGGTCACCGGATCGATTTCCGGCGGGAAACCGCCATCCAGGCTGGTGTAGACATCCCACACATTGGACTGGGCAGTCTTCACGAAGTAGAGCGACTGGGTGTGCGCGTTGCCGAGGGTGTCGTATACCGACTGGGAAGTGGTGCTCGTGTAGCTGGTCGGATCCGCCGTACTGAAGGCCGCGTTCGTTGCTGTGGCGGTGGTACCCGGCACGCCGAGNNCGGACAGTCGGCCGCTGCGCATGGAGGCGAAATTGATGAGCCCGGTGCTGTCACTGGACACCTTGACCCGGTCTTTCAGGGAAGTCTTGTCGATGGCAGCCTGGACCGCCGTGACGAGAGAGCCCACGTCGGCATAGGTGCCCGGCGTGACGCTGACGGTGACCGGTGTAGTGGCGCCATCGACAGCGATGGTCAACACGTTGCCAGGCGCAGCCGCCACCGTCAGGGACGGCGGCGCCGTCCCGAGCACCGTGGCCTTGTCCATCGCCGACGGGGTGTTGGAGCGGGAGTCCAGGTTAACGTTGTAACCGGCGCTGGTGGTTGCAGCCGGCTTGGCATCGCTGAAATTGAGCTTGATGTCGCCGGTGGTGCCGGTCAGCACACCGTTGGCATCGGCCAGCTTGCCGGTCAGGCGCAAGCCCTGGGCATTCACGATGTAACCGTTCTTGTCGGTCTGGAACTGACCGTTGCGGCTGAAGGTGATGGTGCCGTTGTTGTCCATCCGGAAGAAGCCCTGGCCATTGATGGCCAGATCCAGCGAATTGCTGGTGGTCGAGATATTGCCCTGGGTAAATTGCTGGGAAACCTTGTCGATCGACGCACCGATACCCACCTGCGTACCACCACCCGCCAGAGATGAAGCGAAAACGTCGGAGAACTGGGCGGCGGACTGCTTGAAGCCGACGGTGCCCGAGTTGGACACGTTGTTGCTGATCGCATCGAGCGCCTTGGCAGCGATCGAGAGACCGCTCAAACCTTGCTGGAATGCCATTTTTTCCTCCGCTTACAGAATTTGCTTGATGTCTGACAGGCTGACGAGACCGCCGGAGCCCACATCGAGGGAGACGCCGCCACTGCTGGTGCGCAGCACGCTATTCACCGTGGACAACTGAAGCGCCACGGGCTTGAGGGCGGTATCGCCACGGGTGGCCGTCACGCTCATGGTGTACTTGCCATCTACCGCCTGGGCGCCGCTGGTCGTCAACCCGTCCCAGGCGAAGTTGTAGATCCCGGCATCGTAGTCACCGAGCTCCATCTTGCGCACTTCGAGGCCGTTGGCGTCCTTCACCGTGACGGTAACCTTGTCTGCGGCACTCGGCAGCTCGAAACCGCCGTAGGCCTTGCTGCTGGTCAGCGTCAGTTCGTTGCCGGCCACCGTGACGCCCTTGCCGACCAGCGCGGCGGCCTGCAGCACATCGCCGGACTGGGAGTTTTCGAGCATGCTCGTCAGCGTCGTGTTGAGTTTGTCGATGCCGCTCACGGTGCTGATCTGGGCCAGCTGCGAAGTCATCTGGGCGTTGTCCATCGGATTGAGGGGGTCCTGGTTCTTCAACTGCTCGGTCAGCAACTTGAGGAAGCGGCTCTGGGCGTCGTCGGTCTTCGCTGCAGCAGTCGAGGACTTCTGCAGGCTGCTGATGACGTCGGCGGAGGTGGTGGAGTTGACGGTGCTCATGATCTTTTACCGGTGCTTACTGGCCGATGGCCAGGGTCTTTTCCATCAGTGTCTTGGCGGTGCCCATCACGTCCGCGTTGGTCTGGTAGGCACGGGAGGCGGAAATCATGTTGGTCATTTCCTCGACCACGTTCACGTTGGGCATCGTCACGTAACCCTCCGGATTGGCGGCGGGGCTTTTCGGGTCATACACCATGCGCATCGGCGCAGCACTCTCGACCACCTGGGTCACCCGCACGCCTTGCGCCGCCGGACCGGCCATCGGGGTGGCCGCAAACACCACCTGCTTGGCCTTGTAGGGCTGGCCGTTGGCAGACGTGATGCTGTCGGCGTTGGCCAGGTTGCTGGCGGTAGCATTGAGCCGGGTCGACTGGGCATGCAGCGCACTGCCAGCCACATGAAAGACGTTAAGCATGCTCATGATTCAGCTCCTTACTGGCCCTGGATGGCTCTTTGCATGCCGGTGATCAGGCCGTTGATGAAAGTCACGCTGGCCTGGTACTGCACCGAATTCTCGGCAAAGGCGCTGCGCTCCACATCCATATTGACGGTATTTCCATCGACAGACCCCTGCTCCTCGTTGCGGTACTTCAGGCTGGCATCCAGCGCGCTGCCGGCAGAGCCGGACAGGTGGCGGGCCGCAGTCGTCTTCAGGTTCAGGGCCGGCGTCTGGCCACCCAGCGCACCACTGAGGGCTTCGCGAAAATCCACGTCACGGGCCTTGAAGTTGGGGGTATCGGCGTTGGCGATGTTGGAGGCGATCACCTGCTGGCGGTAGGCGCGGGCATTCAGCGCAACCTGGTGAAAGTTAAACGCCTGGTCCAGACGGCTGGTCATTCCGGTCACCTCTAAAGTTCGTTTCCACTCGCGCCGTGAATTGATGCTGCAGATGGCGCGCCTTGGCGTACGCTCAACTCATTGCACCTTCCATGCCAGCCATCCTATAGGGGCACAAGCACCCCCGATGGGCTGAACAGGCGGCAATTCGCACCCCATTTAGCCCATCCCCGCCCCCCTGATCTGCCGCCCCGGCAGACTTCCGGCAAACTTTGCCGGTCGGCAAGGGACGCACCGAATTGAGTGCCTAAAGCGCCTCTGTTCCGCCGGGCCTGCCGGGTGCCGACATGGCCTAATGGCAGCAACTCTCCCCGGCATCCCGCCCATGAAGCCTGCTGCAAGCCTTCCTGCCCTGTTTTTCAGCCTGCTGGCGCTCATCGGCGCGAGCAATTCCGCCATCGCCCGCCAGGATCCGGCGCCGGTAAGGACCGAAATCAGCCGTTTTCTGAACATCCAGACCCGCAGCCTGCCCGGCGAAGTGAACATCAAGGTCGGTGACTTCCCCATCGACAACCAGCTTCCCCCCTGCCTCCAGCTGGAAGCTTTCCTGCCGCCCGGCGCGCGGGCGTGGGGCCGGATCACAGTGGGCATCCGCTGTCTGGCACCGTCGGCATGGTCGGCCTATGTACCGGCCGAAGTGCGCGTCAAAGGGCTGTACCTGATCACCGCAGCCCCGCTGAGCGCAGGCCAGATCCTCGGCCCTGACGATGTACGCCGGGAGGCCGGTGAGCTGACCGCTCAGGCACCTGACGTACTGACCGACCCGACCCAGGCTGTCGGCCACGCAGCCAAAACCTCTCTGGCGGCCGGCAGGCCCCTGACCGCCAGCCACCTGCGCCTGCCACCGGCGGTGGTCCAGGGCCAGCCGGTCAAAGTCATCTATCGTGGCCCAGGCTTCCAGGTCGCCAACGACGGCACCGCACTCAGCAGCGCCGGTGACGGTCAGGGCGCGCAGGTACGCCTCGCCAACGGCCAGGTCGTGCGCGGCGTCGCCCGCAACGGCGGATTCGTCGAGATCATCCTGCCCTGACACAACATCGACAGCCGTCAAACCCTCCTCCAGAAATGCCCGGATGGGTTAAAGTTTCGCTTCCCTTGGTCGTAGACCTCCTCGACTTATGGAAGAAAGGGCAATGCCGTGAAGATCGATAACTCAGTCAAATCGACCGGAGGCTTGCCGCCCAGTGACGGGCGAGCACGTTCCGCGAAAGAGTCTCCCAAGACCGATGCCACCAGCAGCGGCGGGGAAAAGGTTGAACTGTCGTCCCTGTCATCCCGGATGCAGCAGATGGAAGAGACCATCGCCAGTACGCCGGTGGTGGACAGCGCCAAAGTAGACGAGATCAAGCAGGCCATGAGCGAAGGTCGCTTCAAGGTGGATACCGGAAAAGTGGCCGACGGACTCATCGAAAGCGTGCGCCAGATGTTGTCGGCACAACCCGGCAAGGCCTGACCCACCCATGGCTGCAGATCAAGGCCTCGTTCACCGGCTCGCCGGCCTGATTCAGGACGAACGTACCGGGCTGCAGGGTTTCATCGCCCTGCTGCAAAAAGAGCA
>NZ_SDKK01000061.1 GCF_008107625.1 Zoogloea oleivorans | reverse complement strand
CCCGGCTGGCCGTCATGCTGCCCAATCCACGCAAGTACGAAAAGACTTTCGGCCCGCGCCTGGCGGCCCATGCAGCACGCATCCAGGGACGCGCAAACTACGCCGAAGTCCCCTGAAAAGCGTTGCCCGACAGGGACTAAGTCACTCCATTGCAGCCCTTCGGCCCCTGCCCTCCGGAGGTCCCTTGAGGTAGAATGCGCTGCTTTTCTCCAGTCGTGCCTCCCCCGATGCAATTCGCCGGTTTCACCTTGCGAAACAACCTGTTCGTCGCGCCCATGGCCGGCGTAACGGACCGTCCTTTCCGCCAGCTTTGCAAGAAGATGGGGGCCGGGGTTGCCGTGTCCGAGATGGTTACCTCCAACTCCCTGCTCTACGGCAGCGCCAAGACCCAGCGGCGCGCCAACCATGATGGTGAAGTGGATCCGATCTCCGTGCAGATCGCCGGCGCCGATCCGGCCATGATGGCCGAGGCCGCCCGCCACAACATCGACCGCGGCGCCCAGATCATCGACATCAACATGGGCTGCCCGGCCAAGAAGGTCTGCAACGTGATGGCCGGCTCGGCCCTGATGCAGGACGAAGCGCTGGTCGCGCGCATCCTCGAAGCCGTCGTCGGCGCTGCCGGCAACATTCCGGTCACGCTCAAGTTCCGTACCGGCTGGAGCAAGGCCAACAAGAACGCCCCGATGATCGCGCGCATCGCCGAGGAATCCGGCGTCCAGCTGATCGCCATCCACGGCCGTACCCGCGCCTGCCAGTACACCGGCGAAGCCGAGTACGACACCATCGCCGACGTCAAAACCCGGGTGCGCATCCCGGTGATCGCCAACGGTGACATCACCACCCCGCAAAAAGCCAGGTTCGTGCTCGACTACACCGGCGCCGACGGCGTGATGATCGGCCGTGCCGCCCAGGGGCGTCCGTGGATCTTCCGCGAGATCGAACACTTCCTGAAAACCGGCGAAGAACTCCCGCCCCCGCTGGTCTCGGAAATCCTGCAGGTGTGCAAGGAGCACCTCGTCGACATCTATTCCTTCTACGGCGAGGACACCGGCGTCAAGATCGCGCGCAAGCACATCAGCTGGTATACCAAGGGCCTGGGCGGCTCGGCACAATTCCGCCGCGTCATGAACACGCTGCCCACCGTAGAAGAACAAATTACCGCCATTGACGAATTCTTCGGCCGGCTCGCCGACAGAGACAGCCGCCTGGTCTACGCCGACCCCGAAGAATTCCCCCAGGAGCTTGCAGCATGAGCAGTACCAGCAATGACATCGCCGACTCCGTCTGTCGCGCGCTGGACACCTATTTCCGTGACCTCGACGGTGAAAAGCCGAACGCCCTCTACGAGATGGTGATCAAGAACGTCGAACGCCCGATGCTCGAATTCGTCCTCAAGCAGGCCGGCGGCAACCAGACCCTGTGCGCGGAGATGCTCGGCATCAACCGCAACACCCTGCGCCGCAAGCTCTCCGAGCACGCACTGCTCTGAGCCCGGCTCACCGTCCCAACCGATTTCCCGTCCTTCAGCGCCGTGGAGCCCCGCGGCCTTCCAGAGAAACCCCATGAAAGTCACCCAAGCCCTGCTCAGCGTTTCCGACAAGACCGGCGTCGTCGAATTCGCCCGTGAACTGGCCGCCCTCGGCGTCAACCTGCTGTCCACCGGCGGCACCGCCAAGTCCCTGCGCGAAGCCGGCCTGCCGGTTACCGACGTGTCCGACTACACTGGTTTCCCGGAGATGCTCGACGGTCGCGTCAAGACCCTGCACCCCAAGGTGCACGGCGGCATCCTCGCCCGTCGCGACCTGCCCGAGCACCTGGCCAAGCTCGAAGAGCACGCCATTCCGCGCATCGACCTGGTGGTGGTGAACCTCTACCCCTTCCAGGCCACCGTCGCCAAGGCCGACTGTACGCTGGAGGACGCCATCGAGAACATCGACATCGGCGGCCCGACCATGGTCCGCGCGGCGGCCAAAAACCACGGCAATGAAGCCGGCGGCGTCGGCATCGNNTGCCGAACTGCAGGCCAACGCCGGCGCGCTGAGCTACAAGACCCGCTTCGACCTGGCCCGCAAGGCCTTCACCCACACCGCCCGCTACGACTCGGCCATCTCCAACCACCTCACGGCCCTCGCCGAAGATGGCAGCAAGATGGCCTACCCGGAGCGCTTCCAGCTGGCCTTCGACAAGGTGCAGGACCTCCGCTACGGCGAGAACCCCCACCAGTCCGCCGCCTTCTACCGCGAATCCAGCGCCCCGGCCGGCGCCATCGCCGCCTACACCCAGGTGCAGGGCAAGGAGCTGTCGTACAACAACATCGCCGACTCCGACGCTGCCTGGGAATGCGTCAAGGCCTTCGACGGCGTCGCCTGTGTCATCGTCAAGCACGCCAACCCGTGTGGCGTGGCCGTGGCCGGCAGCCCGCTGGACGCCTACAAGAAGGCCTTCTCCACCGACCCGACCTCGGCCTTCGGCGGCATCATCGCCTTCAACACCACGGTTGACCGTGCCGCGGCCGAAGCCGTCAGCGCCCAGTTCCTCGAAGTGCTGATCGCCCCCTCCTACACCGACGAAGCCCTCGAACTCCTCAAGGCCAAGCAGAACGTCCGCGTCCTGATCGTGCCGCTGGGCGCCGTCAAGCAAGCCGACTACAAGCGCGTCGGCGGCGGCCTGCTGGTGCAGAGCGCCGACTTCGCGCCGATCACCGAAGCCGACCTGAAGCTGGTCACCAAGCGTGCCCCGACCGCCCAGGAAATGTCCGACCTGCTGTTCGCCTGGCGCGTCGCCAAGTACGTCAAGTCGAATGCCATCGTCTACTGCAAGGACGGCCAGACCATCGGCGTCGGCGCCGGCCAGATGAGCCGTGTCGACTCCGCCCGCATCGCCAAGATCAAGGCCGAGAACGCCGGCCTGGTGATCCCCGGCTGCGTGGTCGCCTCCGATGCCTTCTTCCCGTTCCGTGACGGCCTCGACGTGCTGGCCCAGGCCGGCGCCACTGCCGTCATCCAGCCGGGTGGCTCGATGCGCGACGCCGAAGTGATCGCCGCCGCCGACGAGCAGGGCATCGCCATGGTGCTCACCGGCTTCCGCCATTTCCGTCACTGATCCGGACACCTCCATGAAGATCCTCGTCATCGGCTCCGGCGGGCGCGAACACGCGCTGGCCTGGAAGCTCGTCCGTTCGCCGCGCATCCACAAAGTCTTCGTTGCCCCGGGCAACCCGGGCACGGCCCGCGAACCCGGCATCGAGAACGTCGCCGTCACGGCCATTCCCGATCTGATCGAGTTCGTCCGCAAGGAGCAGGTGGCTCTCACCGTGGTCGGCCCCGAAGCCCCGCTGGCCGCCGGTGTCGTCGATGCCTTCCGCGCCGCCGGGCTGCCGATCTTCGGACCGACCCGACTCGCCGCCCAGCTGGAAAGCTCCAAGGACTTCGCCAAGCAGTTCCTTGAGCGCCACAAGATCCCGACCGCCAAGTACCAGACCTTCTCCGACTCCGCCGCGGCCCATGCCTACGTGGATGCGGAAGGTGCCCCCATCGTCATCAAGGCCGATGGCCTGGCGGCCGGCAAGGGCGTGGTCGTGGCCATGACGCTGGCCGAGGCCCACGAGGCCATCGACGCCATGCTCACCCACAACACGCTGGGCGTGCAGTACGACGAGCGCGGCCCGCGGGTGGTCATCGAGGAGTTCATGGACGGCGAGGAAGCCAGCTTCATCGTGATGGCCGACGGCCGCCACGCCCTGCCGCTGGCCACCTCGCAGGATCACAAGCGTCTCAAGGACGGCGACCAGGGCCCCAACACCGGCGGCATGGGAGCCTACTCGCCCGCCCCGGTGGTCACGCCTGAAGTTCACGCCCGTGCCATGCGCGAGATCATCATGCCGACCCTCGCCGGCATGGCCGCCGAAGGCCTGCCCTACACCGGCTTCCTGTACGCCGGCCTGATGATCGACAGCAAGGGCGCGCCCCGCGTCGTCGAATTCAACTGCCGCATGGGCGACCCGGAAACCCAGCCGATCATGATGCGGCTCAAGTCCGACCTGGTCGATCTGGTCGAGGCAGCCATCGCCGGCAAGCTCGACAAGATCGAGGCC
>NZ_SDKK01000058.1 GCF_008107625.1 Zoogloea oleivorans | reverse complement strand
GCAATGTCCATCCAGGAAATTCATTGAATTGATTGGCGACAAATGGGCGCTACTGGTGATGCATGCCCTTGCGAATGGTCCGCGGCGCAATGGCCAATTGATGCAGGAAATCGAAGGCATCTCGCAAAAGATGCTGACCCAGACCATTCGTCGGCTTGAGATGAATGGCCTGGTCGCTCGCCATGATTTCCAGACGATTCCACCTAAAGTCGAGTATTCGATGACTGAACTGGGATGTTCTTTCCGAACCGTATTGTCATCGCTCGATGACTGGTTGGACGAGCATGTGCCGGAACTCCTGACGCTTCCTGGTTGAGGGTATTTTTAGTGAAATACGACGGGGCTGGTCTGTCGTAGCTTTCCAAAGGACGGCAGGTAATTGCTCCAAAGCTGACAGCTAAACGGCTGGTTTCGTGGATCATTGATTGACCGCTCCTGGCCGAATGCTGCCGATCATAGCGAAATGATGAATGACTTCGCCAAAATTTGATCAGTTGCAGCTTCTCCCGCTACAGGCAGCTTGTTCAAACCAGCACTTCCAGCCCCTTGCGTTCAATCACTGAAAGCAATCGTGCCGCAGCCCCACTGGGTTTTTTATCTCCGTTTTCCCACTTCTGAACGGTAGAGATACTGGCGTTGAGGTAGGCAGCAAAGACGGCCTGACTGATGTGCAGGCTCTCCCGCAAGCGCCGGATCATTTCCGCCGTGTAGGCCGGCGGTGGCAGGCATTGTGTTTCAAAGTCACGCAATGTTTGCTTGTTCACTGCGCCGATGTCATGCAAACCACGCATCGTTTCCAGGGCTTCGTTAATCATTCGGCTCATGCTGCACCTCCATCAATTCGTTGGCTTTCAACGCGGTTTCAATCTGATCGTTACTGAGCACGACCAATGTGCTCGCGAGGCTCTGGTAAATCCCCAACTCGCGCTGGGTGATGTTGTCGCGATCTTTCTTCTCAAACCCGAAAAGAAAGTACAACGTGCCAGCGAACCGTGTGGCCAGCAAAGTGCGCGTGCTACCGCTTTTGCCTCGTCCAGGTAGCGCCACCCTTTGCTTGAACAGGTTGCTACCCAGATCCGCATCAATCAGCCCGCGTTCAATATCTGAAACGGCCTTCAACAAAGCGGTGTCGGTGACGCCAGCTTTCCCAGCCCAACGATCAAATACCCGTGTCTTGAAAACTCTCATGACTCATTGTATCACTTGGTGCAACACTAAAGTCAATGGCCGACGCTACTCTGGCGTCGATCTGGCCAATATGAATAGCTAAATTGGTTGTGGACAATTTACATCGTGTTTTGCCTTATTGGCCATACCGTCTATAGTTAGCCAAGTTCCGTATACCCATTCTGGCCAGCATCCATGAACATCGCCCGTATTTACCTTCGCGTCAGTACCGAAGAGCAGGATCTCACTCGACAGGCGGAGATTGAGCTCAGCACACGGGCGGCCGGCTATTACATCGCCGGCGTCTACCGTGAGAAGGCGTCGGGTGCCCGCGCCGACCGGCCCGAATTGCTGCGGATGATCGCCGACCTGCAACCGGGCGAGGTGGTGGTCGCCGAGAAGATCGACCGCATCAGCCGACTCCCCTTGGCCGAGGCCGAGCAATTGGTCGGCTCGATCCGGGCCAAAGGCGCCAGGCTGGCTGTGCCGGGTTTGGTTGATCTCTCCGACTTCGCCGCCGAAGCTGATGGCGTGGCCAAGATCGTGCTGGAGTCGGTTCAGGAACTCCTGCTCAAGCTGGCCCTGCAAATGGCACGCGACGATTACGAGACCCGTCGCGAGCGGCAGCGCCAAGGCGTGCAACTTGCCAAGGCTTCCGGAAAATATACGGGGAGGAAGCCAGATGGCCCCACCCACCAGCGCATTGTGGCCCTGCGGCGAGCTGGCCACACGATCCAGAAAACTGCCGAGTTGGCTGGATGCAGCACCAGCCAGGTCAAGCGAATTTGGGCCATGCACCAAGGCAAGCCGTAACAGGGTTGTGGCCCTTCTACAGGAGCACTCATGCCGGTCAGCTTTCTCTCCAACGAACAGCGCGAAAGCTATGGCCGATACACCGGAGCGCCGTCGCCCGACGACCTCGCCCGTTACTTCCACCTGGACGATAGTGACCACGCATTGATCGCGCAGAAGCGCGGCGCACACAACCGGCTTGGCTTCGCCGTGCAGCTCGGCACGTTGCGTTATCTCGGCACCTTCCTGGAAGACCCGCTGGCCGTGCCGGCGCCGGTACTGCATACGCTGGCCAAGCAACTGCGCATCAAGACGTTTGATGATGCAAAGGCCTACAGTACGTGCGAGCAGCGCTGGCAGCACGCGACTGAAATCCAAACCCACTATGGCTATGTCGAAATCACCGAGCGCCAGATCGGCTTCCACCTAACCCGCTGGCTCTACGCGCTTTGCTGGACCGGCACCGACCGACCGACCGTGCTGTTCGAGCGGGCCGTGACCTGGTTGGTCACGCACAAGGTGCTGCTACCCGGCAGTAGCACACTCGAACGCTATATCGCCCGCCTGCGCAGCCGGGTGGAGGAGCGTCTGTGGCACGCGCTCGGCCGTGGCATCAGCAGCGAACAGCAGGTGCGGCTGGAAAGCCTGCTGCTCGTTCCGGTCGGCAGCCGGAGTTCGCCACTGGATCAGTTGCGCAAAGGGCCGGTCATGGTGAGCAGCCGATCCTTGGTCGTCGCGCTCATGCGACTGCACTCGGTGCGCGAACTGGGTATCAGGCTGCCCGCAGCAGCCCGTATTCCGGCGACCCGGGTGGCGGCCTTGGCCCGGTTTGCAGGGGCCGCCAAGGTCAGTGCCATCCTGCGCCTGCCGAATCCACGCCGCCTGGCGACGCTGGTTGCCTTCGTGCATTGCCTGGAAGCCAGCGCACAGGACGATGGGCTGGAAGTGCTGGAGGTGCTCCTGCGCGAACTGTTTGGCGACGCCATCAAGGCGGACAAGAAGTCGCGCCTGCGCACGCTCAAGGATCTGGATCAGGCGGCGGCAACGCTGGCCAGCGCGTGCCAGATGTTGTTGGACACCAGTTTGCCGGATGGCGATCTGCGCACCCGATTGTTCGAGAAGATCCCGCGCAACGCGCTCACGTTGGCGCTCGAAGGCGTCAATGCGCTGATCCGACCGGCCGACGACGTGTATTACCAAGAACTGGACGCCAAGTACAAGACGGTGCGGTGTTTCCTGCCGGCCTTGGTCGAGCACATTCGCTTCGGTACGAACGTTGCAGGTCAGCCGGTCGTTGCTGCCTTTGATTGGCTGCGGAGCAACATCGCCCGCAAGAAACCGGGTAACGACGCGCCGCGCGAGGTGATCAGAAAGCCGTGGCAGCGGCATGTTCTGCGCGAGGATGGCAACGTCGATTTCCATGCCTATACCTTCTGCGTGCTCAATGAATTGCACATCGCCTTACGCCGGCGCGATGTCTTCGTGTCGCCCAGTTGGCGCTATGCCGATCCGCGTGCTGGCCTGCTTGATGGCATGGAATGGGAGGCCACCCGACCGATCATCTGCCGGACGTTGGGACTGTCGGCTCAACCCGAGCCGACGTTGAGCGCCTTGGCCAACGAGCTTGATCGTACCTATCGCGCCGTAGCCGCTCGGTTGCCCGACAACCCGGCGGTGCGTTTCGATCAGGTTGGCGACAAACAAGAGTTGGTACTCAGTCCGTTGGACAAGCTGGATGAACCGGCTTCGCTGATCGCATTGCGGGAGAGGGTCGCCGGCATGCTGCCGCGCGTGGATTTGCCGGAACTGATCCTGGAGGTGGCTGCGCGAACCGGCTTTACCGACGCCTTCACCCACCTCTCGGAGCGCACGGCCCGCGCCACCGATCTCCCTATCAGCTTGTGCGCGGTGCTGATGGCCGAAGCCTGCAATACCGGGCCGGAGCCGCTGATTCGCGGCGACATCCCGGCGCTCAAGCGCGACCGCTTGTCCTGGGTTGACCAAAATTATGTGCGCGACGATACGCTGACGGCCGCCAACGCGATACTGGTGGCGGCTCAAAGTCGCCTGGCGTTGGCCAACCTGTGGGGCGGCGGGGAGGTGGCATCGGCCGACGGTATCCGTTTCGTGGTGCCGGTGCGAACGGTGCATGCCGGCCCGAATCCCAAATACTTTGGCATCGGCCGCGGCGTCACCTGGTACAACCTGATCTCAGACCAGTTCTCTGGCCTGAACGACATCACCGTACCGGGTACCTTGCGCGACAGCCTGATCCTGCTGGCCGTGGTGCTCGAACAACAGACGGATCTTCAGCCGACCCAGATCATGACTGATACCGGTGCTTACAGCGACGTGGTGTTCGGCCTGTTCCGCCTGCTCGGCTATCGCTTCAGCCCGCGACTGGCGGACGTCGGTGGCACGCGCTTCTGGCGCATCGACCCGCAGGCTAACTACGGCCTGCTCAACACCATTTCGGCGCACAACCTGAGCTTGAAAAAAATCGTACCGCACTGGGACGACATGCTGCGTCTGGTTGGCTCGCTCAAGCTCGGTCTGGTGCCGGCCACCGGCATCATGCGCACGCTCCAGGTCGGTGACCGGCCAACCCGACTGGCGCAGGCCATCGCGGAATTCGGTCGAATCGACAAGACGCTACACACGCTGACCTACATCGATGACGAAGCCAAGCGCCGAGGTACGTTGACGCAGCTCAACCGGGGCGAAGGGCGCCACAGCGTTGCGCGAGCCGTATTTCATGGCAAGCGCGGCGAGTTGCGCCAGCATTACCGCGAAGGGCAGGAAGACCAGCTGGGTGCGCTCGGCTTGGTGCTGAACATGATCGTCTTGTGGAACTCCATTTACATGGAGGCAGCCTTGGACCAACTGCGCGCTGACGGCTACACGGTAAAGGACGAAGACGTAGCGCGGTTGTCACCGCTGCTGCATGAGCACATCAACATGCTGGGGCGGTATTCGTTCTCGGTGCCTGATGCTGTCGCCAACGGCGAATTGCGCCCTCTACGAGATCCGGCGGACGAAGAATAGGCAGTGCAGCCGTAGGAATCGAGGGCCACTAATTCCGAGTTTGCGGGAACGGCGGACGGCATTACTCAAGAATCAATGACAAATACCTAACACGGTTTTCCGTTCCACTGCACCCCAAACCCC